>NZ_JBXAHO010000024.1:0-105186 GCF_058795195.1 Pseudomonas sp. GW823-FHT06B06
ACAGTCAGAATCGAGCCTTGTCCCTCCTCCTCCCTTCAAGTCCTACCATACAAGCGAGCCTGCTCGCGAAGAGGCCATGGCAGACGCTATAACTTATTCGTCGTCGTCGAAGTTGTAGCTACCGGGCGCCAGGTTCTCGAACCGCGTGTATTTGCCGATAAAGGCCAGGCGAATAAAGCCGATCGGCCCGTTCCGCTGCTTACCGATGATGATCTCGGCAATGCCTTTGTGCTCGGTCTCCGGGTGATACACCTCGTCGCGGTACACGAACATGATCACGTCGGCGTCCTGCTCGATCGCTCCGGATTCACGCAAGTCGGAGTTCACCGGGCGCTTGTTCGGACGTTGCTCCAGGGAACGGTTGAGCTGGGACAGCGCAACGACCGGGCAGTTGAATTCCTTGGCAAGGGCTTTCAGGGACCGGGAGATCTCGGAAATCTCGTTGGTCCGGTTGTCACCGCTGGAGCCCGGGATCTGCATGAGTTGCAGGTAGTCGATCATGATCAAGCCGACTTCGCCATGCTCACGCACCAGACGGCGGGTTCGTGCACGCATTTCCGAGGGGCTGATGCCGGCGGTATCGTCGATGAACAGCTTGCGATCGTTGAGCAGGTTGACCGCCGAGGTCAGGCGTGGCCAATCGTCATCTTCCAACTGGCCGGAACGTACCTTGGTCTGGTCGATTCGGCCGAGGGACGACAGCATACGCATGATCAGCGATTCGCCTGGCATCTCAAGCGAGTAAACCAGAACCGCTTTCTCGCTGCGCAATACGGCATTTTCCACCAGGTTCATGGCAAAGGTGGTCTTACCCATGGACGGGCGGCCGGCGACGATGATCAAGTCCGCCGGCTGCAGGCCGCTGGTCTTCTCGTCGAGGTCGGTGTAGCCGGTGGAGAGGCCAGTGATGGCGTTGTCAGTGTTGAACAGGGTGTCGATGCGATCGATGGCCTTGGTCAGCAGGTCATTCACACCCACCGGGCCACCGGTTTTCGGCCGGGCCTCGGCGATCTGGAAGATCTGCCGTTCGGCTTCGTCGAGAATCTCGGCGGCGGTACGGCCTTCCGGGTTGAAGGCGCTGTCGGCGATCTCGGTGCTGATACCGATCAACTGACGCAGGGTCGCCCGCTCGCGAACGATCTGCGCATAGGCCTTGATGTTGGCGACCGAAGGCGTGTTTTTCGCCAGTTCGCCCAGGTAACCAAGGCCGCCGACCTGCGAGGTCTGACCTTCCTTGTCCAGTTGCTCGGACAGGGTCACGACATCGATCGGCATGTTCTGATCGGCCAGCTTGGCGATCGCACGGAAAATCAGACGGTGGTCATGTCGATAGAAATCGCCGTCGGAGACTTGATCAAGCACGCGCTCCCAGGCGTTGTTGTCCAGCATCAGACCACCGAGTACAGCCTGTTCGGCTTCGATGGAATGGGGCGGCACCTTCAGCGCGGCGGTTTGCAGATCGTATTGCTCGGGAGCAGAAATTTCGTTCATGGCCACTTGGTTGTTTGAGGAAAAGCAGGGATTTGAAAACGGGCGTTACCAGAAAGACAAAGGGCACGACCTGTGAACAGGATCGTGCCCGATGTTACCGGCAAGCACCCGAGGGTGCCAGCCGACAAGTGCTGCTTAAGCTGCTACCACGACAACGCGTACGGTGGCTTCAACTTCGGCGTGCAGGTGCACGGCTACGTCGAATTCACCTACGTTACGGATAGTGCCGTTCGGCAGACGAACTTCGCTTTTCGCTACTTCAACGCCAGAGGCGGTCAGTGCGTCAGCGATGTCGTGAGTACCGATCGAACCGAACAGCTTGCCTTCGTCGCCAGCGGTGGCAGTGATGGTCACTTCCAGCTCGGCCAGTTGGGCAGCGCGGCTTTCAGCCGACGATTTACGATCTGCTGCGGCTTTTTCCAGCTCAGCACGACGCTCTTCGAACGCAGCCAGGTTGGCTGGGGTCGCAGCGGTAGCTTTGCCGTAAGGCAGCAGGTAGTTACGACCGTAACCAGCCTTAACGTTCACTTTGTCACCCAGGTTGCCCAGGTTGGTGACTTTTTCCAGAAGGATCAGTTGCATGTGAAAATCCTCTTAACTTTTAACCTTCACCGTTCGCGTCATCGGCGTCTTTCGGCGCGAGACGACCGCGAAAATCAATCAGGCTGTCGACGATGGCCAAGACCACCAGCAACGGATAGATCAGCTGCATGAACAGCAACAGCGTGACGTACAACCCCACCAGCCAGAATTTGGCCAGTCGCTTTTGCGCCACCAACCCGTGAATCAGGGCCAGCCCGGCGAAAACCAGCGGTACGCTGCACAGCGGTACCAGCATGGACATCTGGACACCAAGGTTCGGTGTCACAACCATGCCCGCCAGCAGCAACATCGCGGGACCCAGCGGGATTCGGACGGCGCGAAACTCGCGACCAAAACCACCGGGGTTGTACAACAACGCCTGCCAGTAGCGCCCGACAATCAGGCTCAGCACACTGACGATTTGCAACAAGGCCGCAATCAGGCCGGTCAGGATCGGTGTAATCAGGGACGCGAAACGCGCTTGCTCGTCTACCGACATTTGCTGGTAGACCTCACCGAGTAGCGACGGCATGACTTTTATCAAAGCCTGCGCCAGCATCTCGATCTGGGGACCAAAAACCGCCCCCAGCACCACTGAAAACACCACTCCCATCGCTATGCTGACCAGCAGCACGCGGTTCCAGGACTCGCTTGCGCGCAAAACCAACGCAAGGCTCGCAGACCCCAGTAGCACCAGAAGTGCCCGTGGGTCGTCGGAGTAAAGCCACCAGATCAACGCTGGCAGCAGTCCCAGAGCAAGAACGCCCAGGGCGTCCTTCAATCCGCGCCGCAGGAGCACAAGGCATCCGGCGGCAGCACCCAACCAATACAACAACGGCAATGCCGCGCATCCAGCCACTACGAGAGTGGCCTGCATACGGCCCCGCATGATGAACTCAGCTAAGGCACGCATACATTCAATCCTTTGCTACGTGTCGACTGCCCGGTCTCAGCGGCCGTGGCTGTCGGTGTAGGCCAGCAGGGCCAGGAAGCGGGCGCGCTTGATAGCGGTGGCCAGCTGACGCTGATAACGTGCTTTGGTACCGGTGATGCGGCTTGGAACGATTTTGCCGGTCTCGGATACATAAGCTTTCAGAGTGTTGAGATCTTTGTAATCGATCTCTTTCACGTCTTCAGCGGTGAAGCGGCAGAATTTACGACGACGGAAGAAACGTGCCATTTGATAGGCTCCTTAAAAGGTCCGTGGATTACTCGTCAGCGTTATCGCTGTTGTCGCTGTCATCACTATCAGCGCTTTCAGCGCCTTCGTGCTCAGGACGGTCGCGACGCTCACGGCGCTCACTGCGGTTTTCTTCAGCCTTGAGCATCTCGGATTGGCCGGTAACGGCTTCTTCGCGACGGATGACCAGGTTACGGATCACTGCATCGTTGTAGCGGAAGTTGTCTTCCAGCTCGGCCAGGGCCTTGCCAGTGCACTCAACGTTCAGCATCACGTAGTGAGCCTTGTGAACATTGTTGATTGCGTAGGCCAGTTGACGACGGCCCCAATCTTCCAGACGGTGGATTTTGCCGCCGTCTTCTTCGATCAGCTTGGTGTAACGCTCAACCATGCCGCCGACTTGCTCGCTTTGATCCGGGTGGACCAAAAAGATGATTTCGTAATGACGCATGAATGCTCCTTACGGGTTGTAGCCTGCCGCTCAAAAGCGGTCAGACAAGGAGTGAATGACACTTATGGACTTGTGGACGCTAGACACGTTGGTGCCTGCCATCACAGCAAGGGGCGCAATTGTAGAGAAGGGGCGTGGGAGGCGCAAGGGAATTGGTGATTATTTGAACAACCCTCAATTCATGCCACACCACAAAACACTGTAGGAGCGAGCTTGCTCGCGATTGAGGCGCTACATTCAACATTGATGCTGAATGTTACTCCGATATCGCCAGCAGGCCGGCTCCTACAGGTGGTGTTTCAATCAGGGTTTTTTGGCGGCAGCCTTGGCTTTGACGCTACGCTGACGCTGCGCTTCGAACAGGCATACGCCCGTCGCCACGGAAACGTTGAGACTGCTGACGCTACCGGCCATCGGCAAGTTCACCAGATAATCGCAATGCTCGCGGGTCAGGCGGCGCATGCCTTTGCCTTCGGCGCCCATGATCAGGATGGTCGGACCGGTCAGGTCCTGGTCATACAGACTGACCTCGGCCTCCCCTGCCGTGCCCACGACCCACAGGCCACGCTGCTGGAGTTTTTCCAGGGTACGCGCCAGGTTGGTCACGGCCACCAGCGGAATCACTTCCGCCGCCCCGCACGCAACCTTTCGCACGACCGGCGTCAGGGTTGCGGACTTGTCCTTCGGCACGATCACCGCCAGCGCACCCGCCGCATCGGCAGAACGCAGGCAGGCGCCCAGGTTGTGCGGATCGGTCACGCCGTCGAGTACCAGCAGCAACGGTGCGCCTTCGGTGCGATCGAGTAGCTCGTCGAGCATCGCCTCGCCCCAGACTTGGCTCGGACTGACGTCCGCAACCACGCCCTGGTGCACGCCCTCGACCCAGGCGTCCATTTCACGACGCTCGGCCTGGCCGACCTGCACACGATTTTCGTTTGCCAACTCGATCAACGTCTGCACCCGCGGATCACCGCGACCTTCGGCCAGCCAGATCTGCTTCACGCGCTTCGGGTGATGACGCAACAATGCTTCTACAGCGTGTACGCCGTAGATCTTTTCCAACTGACTCATGACTTGGCCTTAGGTTTACGCGCCCCGCCGCTTTTGGCTGGGGCCGAGCCCGCTTTTGGCGGACCTTTACGATGCTTGCTCGGTTTGGCTGGCTTGCCGCCGACAGCCTTGTCAGGCGCCGACCGACTGGTCTTTCCCGCAGACGCCGCTTTACCGCCGCTTTTCGCGCCGGCGAGCAACGCCTGCTTCATTTCACGGCTCTTGCGCACTTCGGCATTTTTCGCCGCCGCATCGCTCGGACGATAGGCCTCGACTGCCTTTTCCTTGGCGGGACGACGACCGGTTTTCGCCGGCGCCGGCTCTGCTTCGGCTTTGCCAGCAGGTACCGCGGTTTCGCTGCCACGTTTTTTGCGGCCGATCGGCGCGCTGATGGTTTTTTCGGCCATCTCGAAGTCGATCTTGCGCTCGTCGAGGTCGACGCGCATGACGCGTACTTCAACGGTGTCGCCAAGGCGGAAGCTACGACCGGTTCGCTCACCCGCCAGGCGGTGATGCACTGGATCGAAGTGGTAGTAATCGCCCGGCAGCGCGGTGACGTGCACCAGGCCTTCGACGTAAATGTCAGTCAGCTCGACGAACAGGCCAAAGCCGGTGACCGCAGTGATCACACCCGGGAACGACTCGCCAACGCGATCTTTCATGAACTCGCACTTGAGCCAGTTCACGACATCGCGGGTCGCTTCATCGGCACGGCGCTCGCTCATCGAGCACTGCTCGCCGAGCTGCTCCAGGGCTGCTTCGTCGTACGGATAGATGCGCGCCTTCGGAATGGTCATCGCACCGGCACGGCGAACGTGCGGGGTGTCCTGCTTCGAATGGATCACGCTGCGGATCGCCCGGTGAGTGAGCAAGTCCGGGTAGCGGCGGATCGGCGAGGTGAAGTGGGTGTACGCCTCGTAATTCAGGCCGAAGTGACCCTGGTTATCGGCGCTGTACACCGCCTGGCTCAACGAACGCAGCATCACGGTCTGGATCAGGTGGAAATCCGGACGATCCTTGATACCAGCCAGCAGTGCCTGGTAATCCTTCGGCGACGGGCCATCCTTGCCTTTGTGCAGGGACAGGCCGAGTTCGCCGAGGAACGCGCGCAATTTTTCCAGGCGCTCCGGCGGCGGGCCGTCGTGAACGCGGTACAACGCAGGAATTTCGTGCTTCTTGAGGAACTCGGCGGTGGCCACGTTGGCCGCCAACATGCATTCCTCGATCAGCTTGTGCGCGTCATTGCGGATGGTCGGACGGATTTCCGCGATCTTGCGCTCGGAGCCGAAGATGATCCGGGTTTCCTGGGTTTCAAAATCGATCGCGCCACGCACGTGACGAGCCGCCAGCAATACCTTGTACAACGAATACAGCTGCTTGAGGTGCGGCACCACGTCAGTGTATTCACCACGCAGCTTGCGGGCTTCGCTGGCTTTGGGCGTTTCCAGCATCGCGCTGACCTTGTTGTAGGTCAGGCGGGCGTGGGAGTGGATCACCGCTTCGTAGAAGCAGTAGTCGGTCATTTCGCCGGATTTGGAGATAGTCATCTCGCAAACCATGGCCAGGCGATCGACCTGCGGGTTCAACGAGCACAATCCGTTGGACAGCTGCTCAGGCAGCATCGGGATCACGCGCTCGGGGAAGTACACCGAGTTGCCACGAACCTGAGCTTCGGCATCCAGTGCCGAACCGAGCTTCACGTAGCTGGAAACGTCGGCAATCGCCACGTACAACTTCCAGCCGCCGGAGAACAGGCGCAGCTTGCCCGGCTTGGCTTCGCAGTAGACCGCATCATCGAAGTCGCGGGCATCTTCGCCGTCGATGGTGACGAACGGCAGATGACGTAGGTCGATGCGCTTCTCTTTGTCTTTCTCTTCGACTTCCGGCTTGAGCTTGCTGGCTTCCTTGAGTACGGCATCAGGCCAGACATGAGGAATGTCGTAGGTACGCAGGGCAACGTCGATCTCCATGCCCGGCGCCATGTAGTTGCCCACGACTTCGACCACATCGCCTTGCGGCTGGAAGCGTGGTGTCGGCCAGTGAGTGATCTTCACTTCGACGAACTGACCGATCTGCGCGTTCGCGTTACGACCCGGCGTCACCAGCACTTCCTGCTGGATCTTCGGATTATCTGCGACGACGAATCCGATGCCACCTTCTTCGAAGTAACGACCGACGATTGTCTCGTGAGCACGGGACACCACTTCGACGATCATGCCTTCGCGGCGACCGCGACGATCCAGCCCGGAAACACGCGCCAGTGCACGGTCGCCGTCAAACACCAGGCGCATTTGCGCCGGGCTCATGAACAGGTCGTCACTGCCGTCGTCCGGCACCAGGAAGCCGAAGCCGTCGCGGTGACCGCTGATGCGGCCCAGGATCAGGTCGAGCTTGTCCACCGGCGCATAAGTGCCGCGACGGGTAAAGATGAGTTGAGCATCGCGCTCCATGGCGCGCAGGCGGCGGCGCAGGGCTTCGATCTGGTCTTCCGTGGTCAGACCAAACTCTTCGACCAGTTGCTCGCGGTTAGCAGGCGAACCTCGATCAGCAAGGTGCTGAAGGATCAGTTCGCGGCTAGGAATGGGGTTTTCATATTTTTCCGCTTCACGAGCGGCCTCGGGATCGAGGGACTGCCAATCGGCCATTAGAGAGTTTTCACCTTGTCTATATACGGGTTAGTTTGGCATAGGCGTAATGAAACGGGAAATTTCAGGCTAAGACGCCTCATCTAAAGCCCTATATCGACACCAGGATGTTGATTTAAATACCGCTGGTGAAATTTTTCAGGTTTTTTTGGTGTCGGGGGTTTACAGTTAAAAAGACGCTCCGTATAGTGCGCGCCATCGACGACGGACAACGTTGCCGATACTGCCCAGATGGTGAAAATTGGTAGACACGCCAGCTTCAGGTGCTGGTGACCGCAAGGTCGTGGAAGTTCGAGTCTTCTTCTGGGCACCAATTTCGAGCTTGAGATTAGTTCAATTTCAAAGCTCACACAAAACCCGCGAAAGCGGGTTTTTTGCATTCTGGGACCTTGATTAATTAAATTTAAAATCAGGGGTTTACAGATCAAATTGCTCTCCGTATAGTGCGCCACATCAACAGCGGCAACGCTCGCGATGAATGCCCAGATGGTGAAATTGGTAGACACGCCAGCTTCAGGTGCTGGTGACCGCAAGGTCGTGGAAGTTCGAGTCTTCTTCTGGGCACCAATTCAAATTCAAGGTCACGACCTTGAATTTCACAGAAACCCGCGAAAGCGGGTTTTTGCGTTTCTGGCCCCTGTAGGAGCTGCCGAAGGTTGCGATCTTTTGATTTTGGTTTTTAAGATCAAAAGATCGCAACCTTCGGCAGCTCCTACAGATCAATTGCTCCGCCCAGAGCGCATATGAGAAACAATATCGTTTATCATTGTTGCAAGATTTTGCAATGCGACAGTGAGGAACCCTGCGAATGATGTTTCGAAATACCCTGCGCCGCGGCCTGACCACCACTCTGCTTGGCCTGGCACTCGCCACCCCCCTCACCCAGGCTGCCGATCCAGTCTCCCTTACACTCTATAACGGCCAACACAAGGAAGTCGGCGATGCGGTCGCCATAGCCTTCGAAGCCAAGACAGGCATTCACGTCAATGTGCGCAAGGGCAGCAGCAACCAGCTTGCCAGCCAAGTCGTCGAAGAAGGCGATCGCTCTCCCGCCGATGTGATCTACACCGAAGAGTCGCCGCCACTGAACAAACTCGGCGAGCAAGGCGTTCTGGCCAAGGCCGACGACACCACGCTGGCCGTTCTGCCCAAGGACTATGTCGCCGCTGACGGCACCTGGATTGGCGTCACCGCTCGGGTGCGTGTCGTCGCATTCAACCCGAAGTTGATTGACGAAAAAGACCTGCCGAAATCGGTGATGGAATTCTCCGATCCAAAATGGCAAGGCAAGGTCGGCTTCGTCCCTACCAGCGGCGCCTTCCAGGAACAAGCCGTGGCGATCATCAAGGTGCACGGCATGGAGGCTGCGGAAGAATGGCTGACCGGCTTGCGCGCTTTCGGCAAGACCTACAGCAACAACATGGTTGCCCTAAAAGCCGTGGAAAACGGCGAAGTCGCGACGGTGCTGGTAAACAACTACTACTGGTTCGCCTTGCAGCGCGAAAAGGGCCAGCTCGATTCGAAACTGCATTACTTCACTGGCGGCGACGTCGGCGGCCTGATTACCGTATCGAGTGCGGCCGTGCTGAAATCCAGCAAACATCCAAAAGAAGCCCAGCAACTGCTCGCCTACATGGCCAGTGAAGAGGGCCAGCGCGTGATCACCCAGACCACCGCCGAATACCCGCTACACAAAGGCATGCAATCGGATCGCGGCCTCAAGCCTTTCAGCGAACTGCAAGCACCGAACGTCACGCCCGCCGACCTCGGCAATGCCGAAGAAGCCTTGGACCTGGAACGCGAGGTTGGCCTGAACTGATGAGCGCATCGCTATCCGCCTCCGCCTCGCACGGTCGATACGTACCAGGGCGCAGGCGGCCTTCCATCTGGTTGATTCTGCCGGTGTTACTGCTGGTCGTGCTCAGCTTGCTTCCCCTGGCCTACGTCGGCCTGAAGGCCTGGCAAGCGGGTTGGGCCCAGGCGCTGCATCTGCTGTGGCGGCCTTATGTGTTTGGCCTGCTGCGCAATACCCTGGCGCTGATGATTGGCGTGACACTGACTTGCGGCGTGATCGGCCTGTCGCTGGCATGGCTGCTGGAGCGCAGCAATCTGCCGGGGCGACGCCTGTGGGGCGTGATTCTGTGTTTACCGTTCGCCGTACCGGCGTTTGTCAGCAGTTTTACCTGGGTGTCGCTGAGCGCACATTTCGAAGGGCTCGGCGGGGCGATCCTGATAATGAGCCTGTCCAAATACCCGCTGATCTTCCTGCCGGTGGCCGCCACCCTGCGCAATCTCGACCCCTCACTCGAAGAGTCTGCCCGCACCCTGGGGCAGAATCGCTGGGGAGTATTTTTCCGCGTCACCCTACCGCTGCTCTGGCCTTCGCTGCTGGCGGGATCGCTACTGATTGCCCTGCACATGTTGGTGGAATTCGGTGCACTGTCGATCATTGGCCTGCAAACCTTCACCACCGCGATTTACCAACAGTTCGAGCTGGAATTCAGCAACGCCAACGCCGCGATGCTCTCGGCGGTGTTGCTGGCACTGTGCTTGATGTTGCTGTGGCTGGAACTGCGCGTTCGCGGCAAAGGCCGGCATGTACGTACAGGCCAGGGCGCGGCGCGACAGGCAGAACAGGTCAGATTGGGCCCCTGGATGATGGCTGGGCAGCTTTACTGCCTGTTGCTGGCGATCATCGGCAGCGGCATTCCTCTGGGAATGCTGGCGTACTGGCTGGCCGTGGGCTCGTCGGCGGCATTCCCGATCGCCGCGATCAGCGAGGCGCTGCTTTCCTCCCTGGCCCTGTCCTTGGGCGGCGCGGCGTTTTGTCTGCTGCTGGCGTTGCCGGTGGGGTTGCTGGTGGTGCGCTATAAAGGGCCACTGGCAATCTGGGCAGAACGTTTGCCGTATCTGCTGCACGCGCTGCCAGGCCTGGTGATTGCACTGACCCTGGTGTATTTCGCGCTCCACTATGTGCCGGTGCTGTACCAGACTTCGACACTGCTGTTGATTGCTTATGCGCTGCTGTTTCTACCGCTGGCCCAGGCACCGATTCGCACAGCACTGAACAAGGCTGCGCCGCAACTGGAAGAGGCGGCGCGCACGCTGGGGGCATCTTCGTTCAGTGCGTTTTGCCGGATAACGCTGCCAATCATTTTTCCGGCGCTGGGAGCAGCGTTTGCATTGGTATTTCTGGATGCGATGAAGGAATTGACGGCGACCTTGCTGTTGAGCCCAACCGGGCTCAACACGCTGGCCACTGAGGTGTGGGCGCATACCGCGAATGTGGAGTTTGCGGCGGCGGCGCCTTATGCGGCGTTGTTGATATTGGTGTCGGGGCTGCCTGTATATCTATTAACAACCCGGATGTATTTGAGCCGCTGAGATCGCTTTCGCGAGCAGGCTCGCTCCCACAGGGCTCGGTAGATCACCTGTGGGAGCGAGCCTGCTCGCGAAGAGGCCAGGCCAGGCCAGGCAAAACATCAAGCCCTGAACTGCCCCAAGCTGGCTTTGAGCTGCGCCGCCAGGCCATCGAGCACCTTGCCGCTGGCCGTGGTTTCCACCACCGCCTGGGCCGCCTTTTCGGCTTGCACATGAATGGTCTCGACCCGACCTCGCACAGCCTGTGCTCCCCGAGCCTGATGCTCGGCAGCCTGGGTCGCCAGGCCGATTGCCGTGTGCACCTGCTCGACCGAAGCCTGCACCGATTGCTGCAACCGCGCGCTGTCACGCAGAACCAACAGGCCTTCACTGGCCTGGCGCCCGGCCTGGCCGATTGCCGCTACGGCCTCGCGGGCACCTTGCTGCAACGCTACGATGTGCGCCTGGATATCGCCGGTGGAGCTTTGCGTCTTGCTCGCCAACGCGCGCACTTCATCTGCCACCACCGCAAAGCCGCGACCGGTTTCGCCGGCGCGCGCTGCCTCAATGGCCGCGTTCAGCGCCAGCAGGTTGGTCTGTTCGGCAATCCCATGAATGACCGTCAGCACTACCTCAATCTGCTCACTCTGCTGTGCCAGGCGCTCAATCACTTGCGCGCCAGTCTCAACCTGGCCCGCCAACGCTTCAATCAGAGTGCCGACTTTCGCCGAAGTCCGGGTGTTTTCGTCGGTGGCCTGGCGGATATCCACCACCTGCTTCAATGCCGCTTGCATGGCCTGGCTTTCCGACTGCGCCTCATCCGCCATTCGTGACAAGGCCCGCAGGCTTTCAGCCACCTCATCGCGCTGCATGCCCGCCGCCGCATCCGCCCCCGCGTTGCGCAATGTCATGGCGCCAATTTCCACACCGGTACGCTGGGCGACATCACCCGCCTCGCGCACTATCGGCTGCAATTTGTCGACGAAGCGATTGACCGCCGACGCCATATCGCCGATTTCGTCCCTGCTGCTGATCTGCACACGCTTGGTCAGATCGCCCTCACCCGCCGCCAGGTCATCCATGGCGACAATCAACATCCTCAGGCGGTTGACGACTCGGCGCCCGAGCACGACCGCCAGCAACAGCAGGACACCAAAGCCCACCAAAGCCAGGCTCACTCCAATACGCCAGCGCAGGGTTGTCGCGGCCTCCTGCACGGTGGCGGTGGTATTGGCTTTCATTTCAGCGGCCGTGGACTGCGCCGATTGCAGACGTGCACCCATGGCCGCTGCGCTGTCGGCCGCCGCGCCTTTGAGGCTGTCGCCCACCAACTGGTCGCCACTGGCAATCAACGCCGAGAAGCGCTTGTCCAGTGCCGCCAGGTCGGCCTCTACCGACGCCGTCGAGACGCCCATCAAGACCTTGCCGATCTCCACGCCATTAGGGTTGATCGAGGCCTCGACGTAGAAGACCGACGGATCGTTCTTCGCCGCGTCCAGCACCTTGTCCAGTGCGCGCTCGCCCTGGCCTTTTTCCAGCAGCGCCTTGTTGATCGGGTTTTCCCGGTTGAGGTAACGCGTCAGATGCTGGCCCGTGGCGTCGTCGTACACCACGAACAGGACATTGGGGTTGCGCTGGGCCCGACGGGCAAACTCGGACAAGGTCGGTACGTCGTTATCCCACATGGCGCGAGGCGCCACCGAGGCCAGAAGCTGTGCCATGTCGCTGGCGGAATCCTTCAGGTCTTTTTCCAGGGTCGAACGCAACTGGGCCTGCTCGTCCTTCAATCGCGAAGACAAGCCAGCCGTGAGGCGTTGACGCGTACTGGCAGACAGGCTGTCCAGGCTCGACGTGACTTCACGCCCCGCCTGCTCGAGCTCACCGGACAGTTTTTGACTGTCCGCCCCCAGGCGCTGGGCGAGATCGGCTTCCAGCGCCGTCACAGTGCTCCGGGTCAGCGCGACCGCCACCAGCACCTGCACCAAAAGGGCGATACCAAGGGTAACGAATACAGGCCGCAACAAACGGCTTTGTAACAACGAGAGAACAGCTGACACTTGAAATCCCTCTGCATTTGCGCCATTAAATTGATGGCACGCCCGAAAGTGACGCTTTAGGCAAAGGTAATAGCAAAGGTCATGCCGTCCTACAGACATATACGACAAAGGCCCCTATTGAGGGGCCTTTGTGTTTTACATCAACAGCTTATCAAGCGAACGGATGGCGCAGAACGATGGTTTCGTTGCGGTCCGGACCCGTCGAAATAATGTCGATCGGCGCGCCGATCAGCTCTTCGACGCGTTTGATGTAAGCACGGGCGTTAGCTGGCAGCTCTTCCAGGGTTTTGGCACCCACGGTCGACTCGGTCCAGCCCGGCACCTCTTCGTACACAGGCTGCAGGCCCACGTAGCTGTCAGCATCAGTCGGGGCAACGGCGTTGCCTTGCGCATCTTTGTAGCCGACGCAGATGTTGATGGTTTCCAGACCGTCGAGCACGTCCAGCTTGGTCAGGCAGATGCCCGAGATGCTGTTCACATCGATAGCGCGACGCAGGATAACAGCGTCGAACCAACCACAACGACGAGCACGGCCGGTAGTCGCGCCGAACTCGTGACCTTGTTTAGCCAGGTGCGCACCGACTTCGTCGAACAACTCAGTCGGGAATGGACCCGAACCTACACGCGTGGTGTAAGCCTTGGTAATGCCCAGGATGTAGTCCAGGAACATAGGGCCAACACCCGAACCTGTAGCTACGCCGCCAGCGGTGGTGTTAGAGCTGGTCACGTACGGGTAGGTACCGTGGTCGATGTCCAGCAGGGAGCCTTGGGCGCCTTCGAACATGATGTCTTTGCCAGCGCGACGCAGGTCGTGCAACTCGGCAGTCACGTCCAGCATCAGCGGCTTGAGCAGCTCCGCGTACTCTTTGCATTCGGCCAGGGTCTTGTCGAAGTCGATGGCCGGCTCTTTGTAGTAACCCACCAGCATGAAGTTGTGGTATTCCACCAGTTCACGCAGTTTGTCTTCAAAACGCGGCATGTTGAGCAGATCGCCCACGCGCAGGCCACGGCGTGCAACCTTGTCTTCGTAAGCCGGGCCGATGCCGCGACCGGTGGTGCCGATCTTCAGCTCGCCACGGGCCTTTTCACGGGCCTGGTCCAACGCAACGTGGAAGGACAGGATCAGTGGGCAGGACGGGCTGATACGCAGGCGCTCGCGCACCGGTACGCCTTTTTCTTCCAGCTTGGTGATCTCGCGCAGCAGGGCGTCAGGTGCAACCACCACGCCGTTGCCGATCAGGCACTGCACGCCTTCGCGCAATACGCCCGAAGGGATCAGGTGCAAGACAGTTTTTTCACCGTCGATCACCAAGGTGTGACCGGCGTTGTGGCCACCCTGGTAGCGCACTACGGCGGCAGCATGTTCGGTCAGCAGATCAACGATCTTGCCTTTGCCCTCATCACCCCACTGGGTGCCCAGGACTACGACATTCTTACCCATAACACTTGTCCTCATTCGCGCAAACTTGGTGCCGGCGGCAGCCGGCAGGAAAACTCAAGAAGCCAGTGGCGATACTTGCCAAAGCCCGTTCTGCTGAATCAATTGCCGGTCGCAGTCCGCTTCACGGGCGGCGGCCAAAGGTTGCCCAGGCAATGCCTGGACAACACGCTGACCCTCACTGCGCAACTGGCAAACCTGCTGCCAGAGTGCCGCATCCGTACTGTCAGGCATCCAGATACCGCCAGACGGTAGCTGGATCTCAGCACGCCCCAGGGTCACCAGGGTTTTCAAATCGGTAGAGAAGCCGGTTGCCGGACGAGCGCGACCGAAGTCGGCGCCGATGTCGTCGTAACGACCACCCTGGGCAATGGACTGGCCCACACCCGGCACGAACACGGCGAACACCACACCGGTGTGGTAGTGGTAACCGCGCAACTCGCCCAGGTCGAAGTACAGTGGCAGCTGCGGGAAACGCACGGACAAACGCTCGGCGATTGCCAACAAGTCATCCAATGCCGCCAACACTGCAGCCGGGGCCTTGGCCAGACGCTCACGCGCAGCCGCCAGCACTTCACGGCCACCACACAAGTCGACCAGGGCGCGCAGCATGCCCGACAGGTCAGCCGGCAAGCCTTCGGTCAAGGTAATGACCTCATCGATGGCTTTGCGTTGCAACGCATCGAACAACTGCTGTTCAACTTCACCGGACAGACCGGCGGCGCGGGCCAGGCCGCGGTAGATACCGACATGCCCCAGGTCCATGTGGACATCCGGTACATCAGCCAGTTGCAGCATGGCGAGCATCAGGCTGATGACTTCCACGTCGCTGCTCGGGCTGGCATCGCCATACAACTCGGCGCCCAACTGGATCGGGCTGCGCGAGGACGACAAGGCACGTGGCTGGGCATGCAGTACGCTACCGGCGTAGCACAGGCGACTTGGCCCTTCGCGGCGCAAGGTATGCGCATCGATGCGCGCCACTTGCGGCGTGATGTCGGCACGGAACCCCATCTGCCGGCCCGATTGCGGGTCGATGACCTTGAAGGTACGCAAATCCAGGTCCTGGCCCGCGCCGGTCAGCAGGGACTCCAGGTACTCGATATGGGGAGTCACGACAAACTCGTAACCCCAGCTCTGGAACAGATCCAACACCTGGCGACGCGCTACTTCAATACGCGCCGCTTCCGGTGGCAGTACTTCTTCGATGCCATCTGGCAATAGCCAGCGGTCTACCGTTGCCATTACGCCTTCCCCTGTATCCGGGCGGCCAGCCTGCGGCCGAGCCTTGAGTGAAGCAGAAAATGATCAGCCCATGTTCATAAATCAGGCGCAGGAGCAACGAAGCGAAACGCCTGTTACCGGCTTCGCCAATCACTTTCCTCGAAAAACCTGTCGAGCATTCAGCTCGGGCACCTGCACAAAACAGCATTCAAACATGCAGACGCAAAAAAGCCGGGAATTTCCCGGCTGCCGCATCATACACACGTTTTCCCAAAGGATCACCCCGCCAGAGGTATTAGCCGCCCGGCGGGATGAATCAGGTCAACGTTGTATCAAGGCTTGGCTTTTTCCAGGTAATGGAAGAAGTCACTGCTTGGGTCCAGGACCATGACGTCGGATTTGTTCGCGAAGCTTTCACGGTAGGCACGCAGGCTACGGTAGAACGCGTAGAACTCCTGATCCTGACCGTAGGCCTTGGAGTAGATCGAAGCGGCCTCAGCGTCACCATCACCGCGAATCTCTTCGGATTCACGATAGGCTTCAGCCAACAGCACGCGACGTTGACGATCGGCGTCGGCACGGATGCCTTCAGCCAGCTCGTTACCCTTGGCGCGATGCTCGCGAGCTTCACGCTCACGCTCGGTGCTCATACGTTCGAACACGCTGCGGTTCACTTCCTTCGGCAAGTCGATGGTCTTGACCCGAACATCGACAACCTCGATGCCCAGCTCCTTTTCAGCCATCTTGTTCAGCGAAGCGGTGATATCCGCCATCAGCGCATCACGCTCACCGGACACGACTTCGTGCAAGGTGCGCTTACCGAACTGGTCACGCAGGCCCGATTCGAGACGACGGGACAGACGCTCGTCGGCAATCTGCTTCAGACCGGAGGTCGCGGTGTAGAAACGCTCGGCGTCCTTCACCCGCCACTTGGCGAACGCATCGACCATCACGGCCTTCTTTTCCAGCGTCAGGAAGCGTTGCGTCGGTGCATCCAGCGTCATCAGGCGAGCATCAAATTTACGCACCTGGTTAACGTAAGGCACCTTCACATGCAGGCCTGGCTGAACATCGGCCTGGACCACGCGACCGAACTGCAGCAACACCGCACGCTCGGTCTGAGCCACGATGTAGAAGCAGTTCCAGGCTGCGATCGCCACGACGACGCCGACAATAAGGGCGATCAGCGATTTATTGCTCATCAGCGACTCTCCCTGGTACGTGCTTGCTGTTGCTGCAGATCAGCTGCCGCACGCGCATTCGCTTCATTGCTGGTGGCTGCCGCGCCGGTCACCTGGGTGCTGGTGCTGCGACCACTTTCGACCATTTTGTCCAGCGGCAGGTACAGCAGGTTGCTCTGGCCATTCTTGTTACCGGTCACGAGAACCTTGCTGGTATTACTGAAGACTTCCTGCATGGTGTCCAGGTACAGACGCTGGCGGGTGACTTCAGGTGCCTTGCGGTACTCGGCGACCAGCTTGCTGAAGCGATCGGCCTCACCCTTGGCACGCGAGACGGTTTCGTCACGGTAGCCATTGGCATCTTCAAGGATGCGCTGGGCCTGACCACGAGCTTCCGGCACGACGCCGTTGGCATAGGTTTCAGCCTGGTTGCGCGAACGCTGCTCGTCTTCACGGGCGCGGATCACGTCATCGAAGGCTTCCTGTACTTCGCGCGGTGCCGCTGCGCTCTGTACGTTCACCTGGGTAACGGTGATACCGGTGCGATAGGTATCCATGAAGCGTTGCAGGCGCTCCTTGATCTCGCTGGCCATCAATTCACGACCTTCGGTTAACACCTGGTCCATCGCGGTGGAACCCACCACATGGCGCAGGGCGCTGTCGGTCGCGTGCTGCAGGCTGATTTCCGGCTGATCGACGCTCAGTACGAAGTCCTGCAGGTTGCTGATCTTGTACTGCACGGTCAGCGGCACTTCGACGATGTTTTCGTCTTCAGTCAGCATTTGACCTTGCTTGGTGTACGCACGCTCACGCGTGACGTTTTCCATGTACTTCTTGTCGATCGGCGGGAAGTAGATATTCAGGCCGGGGCCGACGGTTTCGTAGTACTTGCCGAAGCGCAGCACCACGGCTTGCTCCTGCTCGTCGACGACATAGACCGCGCTGTACAGCCAAACGGCTGCCAATACGACCAGGCCGATGCCCAGCAGGCCGCCGAAGCCGCCGCTCTTGCCCGAACCACCACCATCATCCCCGCGTTTCTTGCCACCACCGAACAACCCATTCAGGCTTTCCTGCAGCTTTCGGAAGGCCTCGTCGAGATCCGGCGGCCCCTTGCGGTCGCCGTTATTACGACGCTTGCCACCCCAAGGATCCTGATTATTCGAGTTGCCACCCGGCTCATTCCAAGCCATAGCGCTCTCCATCTGATAAAGCAAAGACGCACCCACGGCGCGCCGACCAATGCTACAGAATGCCTGTCACCACGGCACAACCGCTTTCTCAGGCTTTTATTGCAAAGTGTGTTGCTCGATGAATTCCACCGGTTGCAAACCTTCGCGGCTCACCAGCCGATTCAACTCGGCGCGTGGCAAACGAACGGCCAGCAAACTGATGCCTTCGTCGTCATGTTCTTCCTTCTGTACCGCCCCGAGTTCGAAGAACTGCGCACGCAGTCGAGCAAATCGGTTGGGCAAGCGCAAGGTGCCAACAAACAAATCATCCCCAAGCAGTTCGGCCACGGCCTGCCTGAGCAGGTCCAGGCCTGTACCGTCCTTGGCCGACAACCAGACCCGCTGCGGCTTGCCATCGGCATCGCGCTGGATCTGCGGCTCCACGCCCTCAAGCAAATCGAGTTTGTTATAGACCTCCAGGATCGGCAAGTCTTGAGCCCCGATCTCCCCAAGCACCACCATGACCTGTTCAATCTGGGCCATGCGCTCGGGCTCATGGGAGTCGATCACATGCAGCAGCAGGTCGGAATTGCTCGACTCTTCGAGCGTAGCCCGAAATGCCTCGACCAGCTTGTGCGGCAGGTGACGAATGAACCCCACGGTGTCGGCCAGCACGATCGGCCCGAGGTCATCGAGTTCGAGTCGGCGCAAGGTCGGGTCGAGGGTGGCGAAGAGTTGGTCGGCGGCGAAAACTTCGGAATCGGTCACCGAGTTGAACAACGTCGACTTGCCGGCGTTGGTGTAGCCCACCAGTGAAACCGTCGGTATGTCAGCCCGCTTGCGGCCACGACGCGACTGCTCGCGCTGGCTGCGGACCTTTTCCAGGCGCCCCTTGATCTGCCGTAGGCGAACCCGCAAAAGACGCCGGTCGGTTTCCAGCTGGGTTTCACCCGGACCGCGCAAGCCGATACCACCCTTCTGCCGCTCAAGGTGAGTCCAGCCGCGAACCAGCCGCGTACTCATGTATTCAAGCTGGGCCAGTTCAACCTGGAGCTTGCCTTCATGGGTGCGGGCGCGTTGGGCGAAGATATCGAGAATCAGACCCGTACGGTCGATCACGCGACACTCGAAAGCGCGTTCGAGGTTACGTTCCTGACTGGGCGTGAGGGTGTGATTGAAAATCACCAGTTCTACCTGCTCGGCTTTGACCAGATCGCGTAATTCCTCGACCTTGCCACTGCCAATCAGGTATTTGGCGGATGGCCGATGACGCGGCACGTTGAAAAACGCGACGGTCTCGGCGCCAGCCGAAATTGCCAACTCCTGAAACTCCTGCGGATCTTCGCGCGCCTCAGGGTCCTGTCCATCCAAGTGAACGAGAATGGCCCGTTCACCACCACCGTGGCGCTCAAAGAACAAAGGAGACTCCTATCAGGCGTTACCTGGCTCAGCATCACCTGCTTCGGATTCGGTTGCGCTAGGCAGACGAATTGGACGAACCGGCACTACTGTAGAGATAGCGTGTTTGTAGACCATTTGGCTGACGGTGTTTTTCAGCAGGATAACGAATTGGTCGAAAGACTCGATCGTACCTTGCAGTTTAATCCCGTTGACCAGGTAGATGGACACCCCAACTTTCTCTTTACGTAAAGTATTCAAGTAAGGGTCTTGTAGCGAATGCCCTTTTGACATGTGCCGCACTCCTTTAAGGATTCAATATAAAAAAATAGGTAAACAGATGGCTTTGGCCGCCCCACCCCCAAGGATAGACGGCAATTGCAAGGACTCAGCTCAATATGGAGATGGTCCCCAGGTATTTCAAGGCGCGCGGCAGATTGTCGCAATCGAGACTGTCCAGCCAGTGTAAATCAGCCCAACTGCGAAGCCAGGTGAACTGGCGCTTCGCCAATTGGCGCGTGGCAATGATTCCACGCTCCTGCATCTCGGCTGACGTCAGCTTGCCATCCAGGTAATCCCAGACTTGGCGGTAGCCCACCGCACGTATAGACGGCAACCCTGTATGCAGGTCACTTCTATTACGCAGGGCTAGGACCTCGTCGATGAATCCCTGTTCCAACATTAAGGTGAATCTTTGTTTAATTCGCTCGTGCAGTACCTGGCGATTCGCCGGAGCAATGGCCAAGTTCGCGACAGTATAGGGCAATTGTTGCCGTCCCGAAGCGGCTGCTTCAGTACTTTGCGCAGATTGTCGCAAGCGAAGCGCAGTCATGCTTTGACCGCTGACACGGTAAACTTCCAGCGCTCGACTCAAACGCTGCGGATCGTTCGGATGAATACGTGCCGCGGAAACCGGGTCAATAACCGCCAATTGCTCGTGCAGCGCCTGCCAGCCAAGGCGTGCAGCCTCTTCCTCGATCTGCGCGCGGACCTCCGGGTCGGCGGCCGGCATATCCGCAAGCCCTTCAACCAACGCCTTGTAATAGAGCATTGTGCCGCCGACCAGCAGCGGAATTTTGCCCCGCGCGGTGATCTCGGCCATGGCTTGCAGGGCATCGCGACGGAAATCTGCCGCCGAGTAGGCCTCGGCCGGGTCGAGAATATCGATCAAACGGTGCGGGAACTCTGCCAACAGCTCTTTTGATGGCTTGGCGGTACCAATGTCCATGCCGCGGTAGACCAGCGCCGAATCGACACTGATCAGCTCGCAGGGCAGCACTTTGGTGAGCTCGATGGCCAGGTCGGTCTTGCCGGCGGCGGTCGGGCCCATCAGGAAAATCGCAGGGGGGAACTGGTTCATCAACGACCGCGCAAGAACAGTTTGTCCAGATCGTCCAGGCCCAGCTGGGTCCAGGTCGGTCGGCCATGGTTGCATTGACCGCTGCGCTCGGTGTTTTCCATGTCGCGCAGCAGACCGTTCATTTCCGGCAGGGCCAGGCGCCGATTGGCCCGGACCGCGCCATGGCAGGCCATGGTGCCGAGCAATTCGTTGAGGTGCGCCTGAATCCGGTCGCTGGTGCCATATTCCATCAAGTCGGCTAACACGTCACCCACCAGTCGATTGGCCTCAGCCTGTTTGAGCAAGGCTGGTATCTGCCGAATGGCCAGGGTTTCCGGGCCGAGGCGCTGCAGTTCGAAGCCCAGGCGCTGGAACCAGGCAACATGCTCTTCGGCGCAATCGGCTTCACGTTGACTGAGTGCCAGGGTTTCGGGCACCAGCAGCGGTTGCCCGCTCAAGCCTTCGCTGGCCATGGCGACTTTCAGGCGTTCGTACATGATCCGCTCATGAGCGGCATGCATGTCTACCAGCACCAGCCCCTGGGCGTTTTCCGAAAGGATGTAGATGCCTTTGAGCTGCGCCAGCGCGTAGCCCAGCGGCGGAATGTCGTCCTGACCAGCTGGCAGCGCTACCGCATTGGCCTCGGGCAACGGCGCGAAGAATTCGCGATAGGCGGCCTGTGCTTCTGCAACCGGAACAGCTGACTGGGGACGCGGGGTGTATTGATATTGATATCCAGCCCCTGCCCCCGAACCGGCGGGCGCATTGATCGAAGGCTGTGCCTGAGGCTGTTCCAGCAGCGCATTGGCGGCCAGGCGCATCTCACCCTGCGGGCCGAACTCACCGGCTTCGAGGCCGGTAGGCCGCACTGCGGCTGTCGCAACCGGCGCCGCCAGATGATCGTCCGGCCGCACATCGCCCAAGGCACGGTGCAGGGTGCCATAGAGAAAATCGTGAACCATGCGCCCTTCACGGAAGCGCACTTCGTGCTTGGTGGGGTGCACGTTGACATCGACGCCCGTCGGGTCGACCTCGAAGAACAGCACGAACGTCGGATGCCGGCCGTTGAACAATACGTCGCGATAAGCCTGGCGCACGGCGTGTGCCACCAGCTTGTCGCGCACGGCACGACCATTGACAAAGAAATACTGTAAGTCCGCCTGGCTGCGGTTGAAGGTCGGCAACCCTACCCAGCCCCACAGATGCAGGCCATTGCGCTCGATTTCGATCGGTAGCGCCTGCTCCAGGAACCCGGGTCCGCAAATGGCCGCCACGCGCCGGGCGCGAGCTGCATCGTCGCGGGCTTCGTGCAGGCTGAGGATGGTCTTGCCGTTATGACGCAGATGAAAGGCCACGTCGAACCGCGCCAGGGCCAGGCGCCTGATGACTTCCTGCAGGTGATCGAATTCGGTTTTTTCGGTCTTGAGAAACTTGCGGCGTGCTGGAGTATTAAAGAACAGGTCACGCACCTCGACCGAGGTACCCACCGGATGAGCCGCAGGCTGCACCCGCGGCGCCATGTCACGGCCCTCGGTCTCGACTTGCCAGGCCTGCTCGGCATCGCGGGTGCGCGACGTCAGGGTCAGGCGCGCAACCGAACTGATCGATGCCAATGCCTCACCGCGAAAGCCCAGGCTCATGACCTGTTCAAGATCTTCCAGGTTGCGGATCTTGCTGGTGGCGTGTCGCGCCAGGGCCAGCGGCAGGTCATCGGCGGAAATGCCGCTGCCATCGTCGCGCACCCGCAGCAACTTGACGCCACCCTGCTCCACGTCGACATCGATGCGCTTGGCGCCGGAGTCGAGGCTGTTTTCCAGCAACTCCTTGATCACCGAAGCCGGCCGCTCAACCACTTCGCCGGCGGCGATCTGGTTCGCCAACCGTGGGCTGAGCAGCTCGATGCGAGCGCTGTTGTTCACGACTTCGTTCATTCCTTGGCCGCCAGTTCAGTGCCTGGGATGGTCAGGTGCTGGCCGATCTTGAGCTCATCGCTCGACAGGTTGTTGGCGCTGCGCAGGGTCGCTGGGGACACTTGATAGCGCACCGCGATCATCGCCAGCGTCTCGCCCGGGTTTACCCGATGGTCACGAGGACCTTGAGCGATTTTTCCGGAATCACGCAGCCAGGCAATGTAAGTGCCCGGTGGCGGATTCTGCTGGAAGAACTGGCGCACGCCGCTGCTGATGGAGCGCGCCAGCGCCTGCTGGTGGCTCGACGCAGCCAGCTTCGAGGCTTCGTTGGCGTTGGAGATAAACCCGGTTTCGACCAGGATCGACGGGATGTCCGGCGACTTCAGCACCATGAACCCGGCCTGCTCGACGCGTTGCTTGTGCAGTGGCGTGACCCGGCCGATGTTGCTCAGCACTTTCTGGCCGACGTTCAGGCTGGAGGTCAGGGACGCGGTCATCGACAGATCGAGCAATACGCCAGCCAGCATGCGGTCCTTATCGTCGAGACTGACGTTGCCGGCACCCCCGATCAGGTCCGAACGGTTTTCGCTGTCAGCCAGCCAGCGCGCGGTTTCCGAAGTGGCACCACGATCGGACAGGGCGAACACCGAGGCACCGAACGCCGCGGCAGAAGGCGCGGCGTCGGCGTGAATCGAGACAAACAGGTCGGCGCCTTTCTTGCGGGCAATTTCCGTACGGCCACGCAATGGAATGAAATAGTCGCCGGTGCGCGTCAGCTCCGCGCGAAAGCCTTTCATGCCATTGACCTGGCGCTGCGTTTCACGGGCGATCTGCAGCACCACGTCCTTCTCGCGCTGACCACGGGAGCCGGAGGCGCCCGGGTCTTCACCACCGTGACCGGCATCGATTACCACAACGATGTCGCGCTTGCCGGCCGGTGCGGGAGGCAGCTTGATCGAAGGTTCGGATGGCGTGACCGGAACGGCCGGCACCGTGGCCACCGATGGCGTCGGCACTGGTGGCGGTGGCGCGGCATCGGCCGGGTTATCGAACAGATCGACCACCAGGCGATTGCCATACTGGGCGTTGGGCGCCAAGGAGAAGCTTTTTGGCGTCACCGCCTTTTTCAGGTCGATGACCACCCGCAAGTCGGTCGGCGTACGTTGTGCCGAGCGCATCGCGGTGATCGGGGTGTTGGACGAGTTGACGTTCAACGGCGCACCGAGGCTCGCGCCATTGATGTCGATGACCAGGCGATCCGGGGCCGTCAGCGTAAAGACGCTGTGCTGCACCGGACCGGACAGGTCGAACACCAGCCGCGTGTTGTCCGGAGCCCGCCACAGGCGAACACTGTTGACCTTCGTCTCGGCCACAGCGTCGACGGTCACCGCCAGAAACATCACCCCTACGGCAGCAACCAACGCGCGAAAGCGCATACCTAACCCCATCATCTATTTGGATTCCAATGCCAAAGCGGCACACCAGGCCTCGCCACGCGAACCCCTGGGTAAAATTTTCAGCGAACGCCCGCTGTCTTGCGGGCTAATGGTAATGGTCAGGTCGGGCTTTGGCAAAAAGCCTGCACCTTTATCGGGCCATTCGATCAGGCACAGCGCATCGTCCTCGAAATAGTCGCGGATGCCGAGAAATTCCAGCTCCTCCGGATCGACCAGGCGATACAAGTCGAAATGGAAGGCACGAATGTCGCCGATCTCATAGGGTTCGACCAGGGTGAAGGTCGGGCTTTTGACCGCCCCGACATGCCCCAAACCACGAATGATACCCCGGGACAATGTGGTTTTCCCCATCCCCAGATTACCTTCGAGGAAGATCAGGCCATGCCCCTCGGTGATACGGGCGATACGTGCGCCAAAGTCGCTCATAGCCTGCTCATCGGCCAGGTACAGGGTTACTTCAGACACGGTGCTTGCTCCTCCAACAACTGACGAATGGCTGGTATCAAATCACTGGCCGCCAGTCCACGGCCGAATTTACCTTGGCGTTCACCGGCATTGGCGTGTAGCCAGACGGCCAGGCAAGTCGCATCGAACGCGTCCATGCCCTGGGCCAGCAGCGCACCCACCAGACCTGCCAGCACGTCGCCCAGACCGGCGGCAGCCATTGCCGGATGACCTTGATGACACACGGCAAGCCGCCCGTCAGGACAGGCGATCAGACTGCCGGCCCCCTTGAGCACCACCACTGCTGTGTATTTTTTGCTCAGTGCATGGGCCGCCGCGGGGCGATCGGCCTGAACCTGGGCAGTGCTGAGTCCCAGCAACCGAGCGGCTTCTCCCGGATGCGGCGTGATCACGCACCCCTTGGGCAAGCTCACCCGGCCTTCCGCCAGCAGGTTCAGCGCATCGGCGTCCCAGACTTGCGGCAGGGGTGCGTTGGCGGCGGCCGACAACAAGCTTCTCCCCCATGCACCCTGCCCCAGTCCAGGGCCGACCACCAATACGGACACCTTTTGAAGCAAATCCATCAGTTGATTGGCCGACGCAGCGCCCAGCGCCATCGCCTCGGGGATCCGGGCCAGGGCAGCCGGCACATGCTCGGGGCGGGTCGCCAGCGACACCATGCCCGCGCCGCTGCGCAATGCACTTTGCGCGCTCAACAGGATTGCCCCGCCCAGCCCGCGATCGCCACCGATCAGCAATACGTGGCCGAACTGGCCCTTATGGGAAGCGCCCCTGCGGGCGGCCAGGCGCGGCAGGTTGCCGGCTGTCAGGCGTCGGGCGGTAATCGGCGCCCCCTCGAGCAGCCGGGGATCGGCGTGCAGGTCATTGAACACCCGCTCGCCCACCACATTTGCCGCGTCGCCGGTGAATAACCCCAACTTCAAGCCGATAAAGGTTACCGTCAGATCGGCTCGCACGGCACAACCGAGGATGCGCCCGGTATCAGCGCATAGCCCGGAGGGGATATCCACCGCCACCACCGGAAGGCCGCTGGCGTTGATCGCGGCGATGACACTGGCGTACGGCTCGCGCACATCACCGGCCAAGCCGGTACCGAGCAAGGCGTCGAGGACAATGCCCCGGTAGTCCGATTGCGCGCTCCACGCTTCGATGACCACGTTTTCGGACACCGCTTCGGCATGGGCCGAAGCCGCATCACCGCGCAGCTGCCGGGGATCGCCTGCCGCCAGAACCCGTACCGTCCACCCGCCGCGCTTGGCCAGCACGGCAACCAGGTAACCGTCGCCAGCGTTATTGCCGTGGCCTGCGACCACCGTTAATTCATTCGCCGCCGGCCAATGCCGGACCAGCGCTCGCCAGGTGGCCCGTGCGGCGCGATGCATCAATTCGAAGCCCGATGTGCCAGCCGCGATCAGGCTCGCATCGAGCCCTCGGACCTGCGCGGCGCTGTACAGCGCGTCGGGTAAATCATCTTTAGTGTGCGGCATGCGTCTACGGGCTCCGATGTCTGGCAGAATTATACGCACCTCAGCTCCGGTTTCTCTCGCCTCATGCCCGCTATTACCACAGATCTGCCTGCCCTCGCCCAATCCATCAAGGACTGGGGCCGTGAGCTGGGCTTTCAACAAGTCGGCATCAGCGGCCTGGACCTCGCCGAGCATGAGCAACACCTGGAACGCTGGCTTGCAGCCGGCTACCACGGCGAAATGGAATACATGGGCGCCCACGGCAGCAAACGCTCGCACCCCGAAGAACTGGTACCAGGCACTTTGCGCGTGGTATCGCTGCGCATGGACTACCTGTCGGGCGATACCAGAATGGCGCAATTGCTCGCCCAACCGGAAAAAGCCTACGTCTCGCGTTATGCCTTGGGCCGCGATTACCACAAATTGATCCGCAAACGCGTGCAACAACTGGCGGAAAAAATCCAGGCCGAGATTGGTCCGTTTGGTTATCGCGCGTTTGTCGACAGCGCTCCCGTGCTGGAAAAAGCCATCGCAGAGAAAGCGGGTCTGGGCTGGATCGGCAAAAACACCCTGGTCTTGAATCGCAAGGCTGGCAGTTATTTCTTCCTGGCCGAACTGTTCGTCGACCTGCCGTTGCCCGTGGATCCACCCCATGCCACCGAACACTGCGGCCGCTGCAGCGCCTGTCTCGACATCTGCCCGACCAACGCCTTCGTCGGCCCCTATGTGCTGGACGCCCGGCGCTGTATTTCCTATTTGACCATCGAACTCAAGGGCGCCATCCCCGAAGAGCTGCGACCGCTGATCGGTAATCGGGTGTTCGGTTGCGATGACTGCCAGATCGTCTGCCCGTGGAACCGCTTTGCCCGTCCGTCCGGCGAAAGCGATTTCAAGCCACGGCACAACCTGGACAACGCTGAACTGGCCGCGTTGTTCATGTGGGACGAGGATAAATTCCTCAGCAGCACCGAAGGTTCTCCCTTGCGCCGGACCGGCTACGAAAACTGGCTGCGCAACTTGGCGGTGGGCTTGGGAAATGCGCCTTCAACGATTCCGGTACTGGAGGCGTTGAAGGCGCGACGCGAACATCCGTCCGAACTGGTGCGCGAACACGTCGAGTGGGCCCTGAAACAACACGGTCTTGTGTAGGAGCTGCCGCAGGCTGCGATCTTTTGACCTTGATTTTTTAAGGTCAAAAGATCGCAGCCTGCGGCAGCTCCTACAGGGGATCGCAGCGTTACGCTTCGTCGTTGTAGACGAACTTGGGCATTTCCCAATGGAAGCGGATCGCCAGCAGGCGTAGTAGGAAGCCGCCGAACAATGTAATCAGGATCGCCTGCTCTCCAGGAAGATTCAGATACAGGCAGAGCATGTAGCACCACGCCGCCGCGAAGGAAACACTGGCGTACAACTCGCGCCGAAAGATCAGCGGAATGTCGTTGCAGAAGATATCCCGCAGGATGCCACCGAAAACTCCGGTGATCACACCGCTGACCGACGCGACCAACATGCCATGCCCCATTTCCAGGGCGGTCATGCAGCCAATCAGTGTAAACGCCACCAGGCCGACGGCGTCCAGCACCAGGAACAACGAGCGCAGATGGCGCATCCAGCGTGCGGTGAACACCGTGATCATCGCTGCAATGGTGGTCAGCACCAGGTATTCCGGGTGTTTGACCCAGGTCAGCGGATAGTGGCCTAGCAGCACATCGCGCACCGAACCACCGCCCAGCGCCGTGACGCACGCGATCAGCACCACGCCGAACCAGTCCATGCCGCGGCGGCCGGCAGACAGGGCACCGGTCATGGCTTCGGCGGTGATGGCGATCAGGTAAAGCATCAGCAACATGGTGGCAGTCCTTGCGAAAAGGCGCGCAGTCTACGCACTTCGCCCGAGCACCAAAAGAGGGCAGCACACACATCACAAACCTGTGGCGTTACCCCTCAACCTGATCAAACCTTGATGAAATGCTGGCGGTAATGCTGCAGCTCAGCGATTGACTCGCGGATATCGTCCAGCGCCAGGTGGGTGCTACCCTTTTTGAAGCTGTCACGCACGTCCGGCGCCCAGCGAGCGGCCAGCTCCTTGAGGGTCGAAACGTCGAGGTTGCGGTAGTGGAAATAGCTTTCCAGGGATTTCATGTGCGTATAGAGGAAGCGCCGATCCTGGCAGATGCTGTTGCCACAGATTGGCGACTTGCCCTTGGGCACCCACTTCTCCAGGAAGGCGATGGTTTGCGCCTCAGCTTCAGCCATGCTGATGCGGCTGTCGCGAACGCGCTGGGTCAGGCCCGAACCGCCATGTTGACGAGTGTTCCACTCGTCCATGCCGGCAAGAATTTCGTCACTGTGGTGGATCGCGATCACCGGACCCTCGGCCAAAGTGTTCAGGTCGCTGTCAGTGACGATGGTGGCCATTTCGATGATGACATCGGTATCCGGGTTCAGACCGGTCATTTCCAAGTCGATCCAGATCAGGTTCTGCGGGTTTTGCATGTGTCGGCTCCTAGGCAATGCTGCGCAGTTTAGCCTAGGCCGGTGGCCGGGCGTGCTAAACTCGCGGCCGTTTTACCTAATCGCTGCATTATTACTACGGAACACCCATGGCCAAACGCCAACTCAATCGTCGTCAAAACTGGCGCATCGAAAAGATTCAGGGCGAACGCGCTGCCCGCGCCGCCAAACGCGAGTCCTCGGCTGTCGAGGCACTTGAGGGCGGCGATCTGGGCCCGGAACAGCACGGCCTGGTTATCGCCCACTTCGGGGTGCAGGTCGAAGTCGAAGCCCGCGATGGCGCGCTGGCCGGCCAAGTGTTCCGTTGCCACCTGCGCGCGAACCTGCCTGCGCTGGTGACCGGCGACCAGGTGGTCTGGCGTGCCGGCAACCAGGGAATCGGCGTCATCGTGGCGCAATTGCCACGCAACACCGAACTTTGCCGCCCGGACAGCCGTGGCCAGCTCAAACCTGTTGCAGCGAACGTCGACATGATCGTCATCGTGTTCGCGCCACTGCCTGAGCCCCATGCCAACCTGATCGACCGCTACCTCGTAGCCGCCGAACACGCTGGCATCAAGCCGCTGCTGCTGCTGAACAAGTTCGACCTGATCGACGAGCACAACGCCCCGGCGCTGAATGCCCTGCTCGCGGTCTATCGCACCTTGGGTTACCCGGTGCTGGAAGTGTCGGCCCACCACGGCGACGGCATGGAACAGCTGCAGAAGCAATTGGACGGGCGCATCAGCGTGTTCGTCGGCCAGTCCGGCGTCGGCAAGTCGTCGCTGGTCAACAGCCTGTTGCCGGAAGTCGAAACCCGCGTCGGCCCGTTGTCCGAGTTGTCCGGCCAGGGCACCCACACTACCACTACCGCGCGCCTGTTCCACTTCCCCGGTGGCGGTGAGCTGATCGACTCCCCCGGCATCCGTGAATTCGGCCTGGGCCACGTCAGCCGTGCCGACGTCGAAGCCGGCTTCATCGAGTTCAACGACTTGCTCGGCACCTGCCGCTTCCGCGACTGCAAGCATGACCGCGAACCCGGCTGCGCCCTGCTAAAGGCCCTGGAAGACGGCCGCGTGCAACAGCAACGGATGAACAGCTACCGCTCGATCATCGCCAGCCTGCCGGAAAACGGCTACTAAACAGATGTGCCGACCGCCCTGCTTCAGCGGGGTGGTTGGAGTCTGCGTCTTCCCCTCCATTTAAACATCAGACTTTTCTGTAAGGCCTACCCACGCTTGTTTGTAGGACATTTCTCTTTTCGCGCCAGTCCCTTGTGGCCGCCCGGCAATCGCCTAGGTTCAAACCCTCTTCGCACTCCTGCGACACTGAGGGATACCCATGCAGACCTACCATTTGTTCATCCGTCATTCGGGCAAGATGATCATTGCGTTCAAGCCATTGGCTACCGAGCGCATTGACACGCGGGTACGTGACGCGGCACAGGCCGAATGTGCGTGGAACACCGATAGCATCGTCACCGCTATTCGCCAGCACACGGCGGTGTAACCATGCGCAAGGGACTGTTTATCGGCATCAACGACTACACCCATGTGTCGAGCCTGAGGGGCTGCAGCAACGACGCCATGGCCATGGCCTCGGTGTTGAAGACCGACGCCAATGGCGATCCGAACTTCAAGAACATCGTGCTGACCTCCGCCGAGGACTACCTGGGCCGGGAAAAACTCGAAGACCAGATCCGCGAGCTGTTTTCCGGGGATTGCAATGTCGCCCTGCTGTATTTCGCCGGCCACGGCAGCTTCGATATCGACACAGACGAAGGCATGTTGATCCCGCAGGACTACAGGAGCGCCAAGGACGGGATTCGCCTCAGCGACATCCTGAACTGGGCCAGCAAGGCCACGAAGATCAAGAACAAAGTGATCATTCTCGACTGTTGCCAGAGCGGCTCGGCCGGCGAGGTGCGCGCCTTGCGCAGTGAGGGGAGCGTGGTCGGCGAAGGCATGACCATCCTGACCGCCTGCAAAAAGGAAGAGCCGGCGATGGAGGGCGCACAACACGGTGTGTTTACCGGGTTGTTACTCCAGGCCTTGCACGGCGGAGCGGCGAACATCCTGGGCAAGATCACCCCCGGCAGCCTGTATGCGTTTGTCGACAACGCGCTCGATGCCTGGGAGCAGCGCCCGGTGTTCAAGACCAACGTCTCGCAGTTCATCTCCCTGCGCGAAGTATCACCGCTGATTCCCAAGGAAATCCTGCGCAAACTCCCCGAGTGGTTTGCCGAAGCGGAGTCGACGTACCCCCTCGCCCCCAGCTTTGAGCCCACCGAACCCGAGTTCAATGCCGAACAAGGCGAGGTCTTCGCCCAGTTGCAAAAGTGCAACCGCCACAGCCTGGTCGAACCGGTGGACGCCGAACACATGTACTACGCGGCCATCCACTCCACCGGCTGCCGCCTCACCGCTCTCGGCGCCTATTACCGCGAACTCGCGATCAAGGGACATTTCTGATGCCAGTGTTTATCAGCTACCGCCACATGGACCGCACCTACGCGATCAGCATCAACACGCGCCTGATCCAGGCCAACATCAAGACCTACCTCGACGTACTGGATGCCGAATCCCAGACCACCGACGACATCACCGGGGTGATCACTCGCAACATCAGCGAATGCACGCACCTGCTGGCGGTGGTCTCGGAGAAAACCGCGCTGTCCTGGTGGGTGCCCTTCGAAATCGGCGAGGCGACCATCACCAATCGGCGTATCTGCTCGTTCAAGACCGGACCGACAGAGCTGCCGCTGTACCTGGACAAATGGCCGAAGCTGAGCAGCGAAAGGGATATCGAGTTCTTTATCGATGCTTATCGCAACGAGTTGACGGTCAAGCGTTCGATGTCATTGGAATCGGTGACGGGCAGTGAGTCGGTGCGCAGCGTCAACAGGACTAACGCCGATCGATTCCACACTGACTTGAAGTCCAGAATCATTCGAGGTTTCTGATTTTCTCACCCAACCCCTGTAGGAGCCGGCTTGCTGGCGATAGACTCAAATGCGCCGAGTGCATCCAGGCAGCACGCGTTATCGTCAACGACCATCGCCAGCAAGCCGGCCCCAACAGCCAGTGTCAGGTCACTGCTTGGCCGGCTCACCCGGCTTCGGCGCCGGGTCATCGAACAGGTTCAAGCGCTCACGCAGTTCGTGGGCCGGCAGCGGCTCCTTGTCCGCCGGCAATGCGTTCGGATCGACCGGTGCAGCCGGAGCGGCAGAACCTTGCGGTACATCGGGAGCAGGCTCGGCGCCTTGCGAACCTTCGATGGCACGCTGTGCCTTCTTGGTCAGCACAACAATGTCGATTCGACGGTTGACCGGGTTGAACGGATGCTCACGATCGAACAACGCCGACGAGGCATAACCGACCACGCGCGCCACTTGCGACTCGGGATAGCTGCCCGCCACCAGTGCACGACGCGCCGCGTTGGCACGGTTGGCCGAAAGCTCCCAGTTACCGAATTCACCGGTGCCGCTGTACGGCTTGGCGTCGGTATGGCCGCTAATGCTGATCTTGTTCGGCACGGCCTTGATGGTATCGGCCATGGCCAGCAGGATGTCTTCGAAATAGGGTTTCAGGCGGGCTGAGCCTGAGTCGAACATCGGCCGGTTCTCGGCGTCCACGATCTGGATACGCAAACCGTCCGGGGTGATCTCGAACAGGATCTGGTCTTTGAATTTCTGCAGTTGCGGGTTCTCTTCGACCTTGTTCTGCAACTCTTGCAGCAGCAGTTCCAGGCGCTCCTTCTCCACCATCTCGGCCATGCCTTCGACCTGTTCGACGTCGACCGTCACCTTGTCCGGCTGCGGCTGGGTCTTCATTTCGGGGTTGAGGGTGTTGTCCGGCGCCATGGTCGGCGTGCCGCCGAGATCAATGATGTACGGCGTGCCACTTTCGGAAAAGCCGATCGGGTCCTTGAAATAACCGGCGATGGCGATCTTCTGTTCCGGGGTGGCGGTGGACAACAGCCACAACACCAGGAAGAACGCCATCATCGCTGTGGCAAAGTCGGCGAAGGCGATTTTCCAGGCGCCCCCGTGATGCCCGCCGGCGATGCGCTTGACGCGCTTGATGATTATCGGCTGATTGTTCTCCATGGCTTAACGACCACGAACCGCTTGTTCCAGCTCGGCGAAGCTTGGGCGGTGCGCCGGGTACAGGACTTTGCGCCCGAACTCCACGGCCAGCGACGGCGGCATGCCGGAAGCGGAAGCCACCAGCGAGGCCTTGATAGCTTCGTAGACGTTCAGCTCTTCCTTGGCATCGTGGGCCAGGGAATGCGCCAGCGGGCCGAAGAAACCGTAGGCCGCGAGAATACCGAAGAAGGTACCGACCAGTGCCGCACCAACGTGCAGGCCGATGGACTTCTGGTCGCCCTCACCCAGCGAGGCCATGGTCACCACGATACCCAGGACCGCCGCGACGATACCGAAACCGGGCATGGCGTCGGCAATACCGTTCACCGCGTGGGACGGGTGCTCCAGGTCCTCCTTGAGGCTGTAGAGCTCCATGTCGAACAGGCCCTCCAGCTCGTGGGGCGCCATGTTGCCGGAAGACATGATGCGCAGGTAATCACAGATGAACGCGGTCATGCGCTCATCCTTGAGGACCGTCGGGTACTTGGCGAAGATCGGGCTCGCCGCGGCATCTTCGATGTCCGCTTCGATGGCCATCATGCCTTCGCGGCGGCTCTTGTTGAGAATCTCGTAGATCAGGCCCAACACTTCAAGATAGAAGGCATGGCTGAAACGCGAACCGAACATGCTCAGGGATTTCTTGAGCACGTGCATGGTCATGTAACCGGGGTTGGCCTGCAGGAATGCACCGAGGGCCGCACCACCGATGATCATCACCTCGAAAGGCTGGATCAGGGCGGCAATCTTGCCATGGGAGAGCACGTATCCGCCGAGCACGCTCGCGAATACGACGATGATGCCGATAATTTTAGCCATAGGTAGGAGAGCACTTACTGAGTCGGGTTCAAGGTCATATTCGGAAGTTAAAAAATCTCTTCTTCTACTTATCGGCAAAACTGCGCCAGACTATAGCCAGTTCAGGCGAAAAGCTAATTTGACCCCCTCCGGGCATAGGTATTGTTGACGATGATCGCCTCCAGACATGGCTAAAAACACGAACGCCCCAACGCCAACTCCGACCACGCTCGAAGACTGGGTCAAACTTCTCGACGGTGTACGCCTGCCGGTTCCGCAGGCCAGTCACGACCGTGTCTGCCGGGCCTTGCGCGACAGTCGCAGCTCTGTGCGCAAGATTGCCGACTTGATGCAGGACAGTCCGGCCCTGGCCTTGAGCGTGATTCGCGCGGCCAACCGACACAGCCATGGCAGCATGACTGAGCCTGCGGAAAATCTTGAGGTCGCCATCAATCGCCTCGGTTTGAAACGCACCGAGGAGCTGCTCGCGCGACTGCCCGCCATGCCCCAGGGCGAGATTCCCAAAGCCCTGCGCCAGTTGCAATTGATCAGCCAGCACGCCAGCCAACAGGCCAACGGTTTTTTTGCCAGCCGCCTGGCGCGCCTGTGGCAGGACATCCATTGGGGCAGCCTGCTGTTTCTGTCACCACTGTGGCCGTTGGCGCTGACGCATCCGCACCTGCTCGAAGACTGGGAGCTGCGGGTCATTCATAAAGGCGAATCGGCGCGCACCGTCGAAAAGCAACTGTTTGGCGCTCGCCTGCTGGAGATCGGCCTGGCCCTGGTGAACCTGTGGCACCTGCCGATCTGGGTTCAACAGGGCTATCGACTGTTGCTGACCGAGCAACGGGAGCTGGTCAAAGTTCTGCGCATTGCCCGTGACAGCGAGCATCCGCTACGCCAGCAGAACCGCCTGGATGACGACCCGACCCTGCGCCGCTGGCTCAATCAACCGGCCAACACGGTACTTTTAGCCAACGGGCTGGCGCTCTCGGCGCACCATGCCTGGGACAGTCCGCACAGTGAGCGCTGGCAGTACCTGACCAGCCTCTACTTGCAAATACCGATGAGCGAGGTGCAACAACAACTGCACCAGCAAGCCGCCAACAGCGCGCGTTATCACGCCATGCCCGACCTTTGGCATCCCGCTGTCGCGCTGATCTGGCCATGGGGCACGAGCCCTGTGCATGCCAGTTTGCAGCCAGCCCCGGCACCCACCGCCGAAGACCTGGCGAAGTGGCGCAAACAATGCGCTGAGTTGCTGGTCGAGCCGAGTCGCTTCACCAACGCCATCCACCTGACCACCTCTGCCCGCGACGCACTGGTTGCCTGCGGCATGCGCAGGGTGATGATCCTGATGGCCGACCGTACTCATACCCAGCTGCGTGTGCACCAGACGGCTGGGCTGCCTGTCGAAGCATCTGGCCTAAACTTTGTCGTCAGTCAAAGCGCCGTGCTGCAACGCTTGCTCGCGCAACAGGCCCAGGTTCGCCTCACGCCGCTCAACAACGCTCAGTTTTCCGCGTTACTGCCCAACAGCCTGCGCAGCCAGTTCAGCGGCGAACACTTGTTGTTGCGTTCGCTGCTCAACAATGGGCGGGTAATCATGATCGTCGTGGCAGACCAGGGTGGCGGGCCATTCTCGGACATCACCCTGCAAGCCTTCGGCAAAACCGCACAATGCATTGAAAAAGCGCTGCACAGCTTTAGCCAGCGCGGCCAATAAGGCTGCGCTACAATCCCCCCTTTTGTGCTCTGGAGACCTCACATGTCTGACTTCTCTGGCTTGCCGCTGGTGATCGAGCCGAGCGACTTGCTCTCCCGCCTCGACGCCCGCGAACTGATCCTGGTGGACTTGACCAGTCCTGCCCGCTACACCGAAGGGCACATTCCCGGCGCGCGCTTTGTCGATCCTAAACGCACGCAACTGGGGCAGGCGCCCGCCCCGGGACTGATGCCACCGCAGGCAGCACTCGAAACGTTGTTTGGAGAGCTGGGGCACAACCCCGATGCCGTCTATGTCGTTTATGACGACGAAGGTGGCGGCTGGGCCGGTCGCTTTATCTGGCTCCTGGACGTCATTGGCCACAGCAAGTATCACTATGTCGACGGCGGCCTGACGGCCTGGCTGGCAGAAGGCATGCCCATGTCAATCCAGATCCCGCCACCCGCTGGCGGCCCGGTTGCGCTGACCCTGCACGACGAACCCACGGCTACCCGCGAGTACCTGCAAAGCCGTCTCGGCGCTGCCGACCTGGCGATCTGGGATGCACGTGGGCCACTGGAGTATTCCGGCGAGAAAGTCCTGGCGGCCAAGGGCGGACACATCCCAGGCGCCGTGAGTTTCGAATGGACCGCGGGCATGGACAAGGCGCGTAACCTGCGCATCCGTACCGACATGCCACAGATCCTCGAACAGCTCGGCATTACCCCTGACAAAGAAGTGATTACCCACTGCCAGACTCACCATCGATCTGGCTTCACCTATCTGGTGGCCAAGGCTCTCGGTTATCCGCGGGTCAAGGGCTACGCCGGCTCCTGGGGCGAATGGGGTAACCATCCCGACACGCCCGTAGAGATTTAAGGTTTTTAAGGACAGTTAATGAACAAGCGTCTGTTTATCGTCAGCCAATACCTGCTGCCCCACAACCTGCTCTCGCGACTGGCCGGCTGCATCGCCGAATGCCGCGTGCGCTGGTTCAAGAATGCGTTCACCGCGTGGTTCGCCAAGCGCTACCAGGTGAACATGTCCGAGGCACTGGTCGAAGACCTGACCGCCTACGAGCACTTCAACGCTTTCTTCACCCGTGCCTTGAAAGACGGCGCGCGCCCACTGGACGAGACACCGGGCGCGATCCTCAGCCCGGCGGACGGCGCCGTCAGCCAGCTCGGCCCGATTGAGCACGGCCGTGTCTTCCAGGCCAAGGGCCACAGCTTCAGCGTGCTGGAACTCTTGGGTGGCGATGCGGCGAATGCTGCGCCGTTCATGGGCGGTGATTTCGCGACTATTTATCTGTCGCCCAAGGATTACCACCGTGTGCACATGCCACTGGCCGGCACCCTGCGCGAGATGGTCTACATCCCGGGCCGCCTGTTCTCGGTCAACCAGACCACCGCTGAAAACGTTCCTGAATTGTTTGCCCGCAACGAGCGCGTGGCGTGCATTTTCGACACCGAGCGCGGGCCGATGGCCGTGGTGCTGGTGGGCGCGATGATCGTGGCATCGATCGAAACCGTGTGGGCTGGACTGGTTACGCCACCGAAACGCGAGCTGAGAACCTTCCGCTACGACGAAGCCGCACGCGCGCCGATCCACCTGGAAAAAGGTGCGGAGCTGGGTCGTTTCAAACTGGGTTCGACCGCTGTCGTGCTGTTCGGGCCGGATCAGGTGAAATGGGCTGAAGAGCTGGTAGCGGGTTCGCCGGTGCGGATGGGTCAGGGTATGGGCCTGCCGAAGGCCTGATACACACCTTTACTGTAGGAGCGAGCCTGCTCGCGATGAACCTGAGGACGACGCGGGCATTCTGAATGCCCGCGTCATCGTTGACGTCCATCGCGAGCATGCTCGCTCCAGGTGTTCTGCGGTGTTACAGCTGGCCGTCGCGGTCGCGGAAGCCCAGCAGGTACAGCACGCCATCCAGCCCCAGGGTGGAAATCGCCTGCTTGGCCGACTGCTTGACCAACGGTTTGGCGCGGAACGCAACGCCCAACCCGGCAATCGCCAGCATCGGCAAGTCATTGGCACCGTCGCCGACCGCAATGGTCTGCTCCAGGCGCAAGCCTTCCTTATGTGCCAGTTCCTTCAGCAGATCGGCCTTGCGTTGTGCATCGACAATCGGCTCGATCGCCACGCCAGTCACCTTGCCGTCGACCACTTCCAGCTCGTTGGCAAACACGTAGTCGATGCCCAGCTTGGCCTGCAATTGCTTGGCGAAATAGGTGAAGCCGCCCGACAGAATGGCGGTCTTGTAACCCAGGCGCTTGAGCTCGGCGAACAGGGTTTCAGCGCCTTCGGTCAGGCGCAGCGAGGCGCCGATCGAGTCGAGCACGCCCACATCCAGTCCTTTGAGCAACGCCAGGCGCTCTTTGAAACTGGCGCGGAAGTCCAGCTCACCGGCCATCGCCCGCTCGGTAATTTCCGAAACCTTGTCGCCCACGCCGGCCGCTTTGGCCAGCTCATCGATGACTTCGGCTTCGATCAGGGTCGAGTCCATGTCGAACACCGCCAGACGGCGGTTACGACGAAACAACGAGTCTTCCTGAAAGGCGATGTCGACGTTCAATTCCTGGGCGACACTGAGGAATTCGGCCCGCAGTGCCTGCGGATCAGCTGCTTCGCCGCGCACGGAGAATTCGATGCAACCCTTGCCTTTATCGTCCGGGGTATCCAAAGGCATGCGCCCGGACAGGCGATCGATGTGATCGATGTTCAAGCCATACTTGGCGGTGATCGAGCTCACGGCCTGCAATTGCCCGGCGGTGACCTTGCGCGTCAGCAGGGTCACGATATGGCGTTTTTTGCCCTGGTTGCCGACCCACTGCTGGTAATCCTCTTCGGACACCGGCGTGAAACGCACCTGTTGATCCAGCTCATAGCCCTTGAACAGGATGTCCTTGAGCACCGACTTGCCTTGTTCGGTATCAGGAATTTCAACCAGGATGCCGAACGACAGGGTGTCGTGGATCACCGCCTGACCGATGTCGAGAATGTTCACACCACCCTGGGCCAGAACGCCGGTAATGGCCGCAGTCAAACCCGGACGGTCGACTCCCGTGATGTTTATCAGGACGATTTCGCGCAAGGCGCACCCCCGCAAGTGGAAAAAAACCGCATTCTACCCACATTCAGTGACCATCGGGCACCGTGAGCGCTTTGACGGCCTAGGGCCTGTCGCTATACTGCGCGTCAACTTCACGGACAAAAGAGCCGAGCTCAAGTGAACCGGCCCACGCCAGTAAAAACCGATAACTTCTTTCTGCTGATCTTCCGTGCACTGCGCCACCGCCGTGTACCGATTGCATTGCGCATTGCCAGCCATAACGTGATCCTGGTCGCTCTGGCCCTGGTGATCTACGCCTGCGTGATGGGTTTGCAGTTCAAGCAGGCCATGCACGAGCAGGCGGATGCGCTGGGTGAAAGCCTGACCATGCAGACGGCCACTTCCGCCACCGAGCTGTTGGTGTCCAACGACATCCTCAGCCTCAATGTCCTGCTCAACAACCTGACCAAGAACAAGCTGGTGGCCCACGCCGCCATCTACAGCATGGATAACCGCATCCTTGCCGAGGCCGGCCAGCGTCCCAAGCATGGCCTGCTGGGCGAGGCCGAAGGCATCTATCAGAGCAAGATCACTTTCCAGGACGTGACCGCCGGTCAGCTGCGCATCAGCCTGGACATGGATCAGTTCCAGCAGCCGATGACCATCAGCCTGCAGAGCATGGGGATTTTGAGCGCGATCCTGCTGGCCCTGTCCCTGGCATTGAGCCTGCGCATGGGGCGATATCTCTCTACGCCGCTACTGCAATTGCGGGTGTGGTTGCGCAACATCGACGAATACACCCCGGCCACCGAGCGTAATGACGAGATCGGCGACCTGGCGCGCCAGCTGCATGCCGAATTCGCGCCGGAACCGGCTGAACCGGAGCCCGTGCCAGAACCTGAACTCGACGATGCCGAGGACGACGATGCTGAACCGGGCTTCGAAGTGCGTAACCTGCGCGATCCGAGTTTCGATGAAAGCCGCCCGATGGCCGCGATGAAGGCCGCGCCACGACGTGTCGTCAGTACCGTTGAAGATGATGACGACGATGCGTTCGCCGATCTGCTCGATGATGCGCCAGCAAGCACCGCCAAACCGTTGGGCAAGCCCGTGGCCTCCAGCGTGCCGCAGCACAGCGCCGTTCTGGCCGTACAGTTGGGCTCACAGGAACAACTGCGACGCCTGCCCCGGACACGCCTGGAAGAGTTGCTCAAACGCTACCGCGACTGCCTCGACCAGGCTGCTTCGCTCTACCAGAGCGAACTGCATACCCTGAACGATGGCAGCACGCTGATGCTGTTCCACAACGAAGACAGCGGCGACGATTACCTGACCAACGCCATCTGCTGCGGCGAGCTGCTGCGGGCGCTGGGCCATCAACTGCAGATCGAAGTCGCCGACAGCGGCATCACCTTGCAATTGCAGCTTGGCTTGACCCTGGGCGACGAACTGTTTGGCCTGAGCCAGATCGACCTGTTGCTGACCGACGCCGCGCAGGATGCCCTGGCCCTGTCGCAGCACAGCCGCAACCTGCTGCTGGTGGAACGCAAGATCAATGACGACGCCCTGATCCGCCAGCGCGCACGGATCCGCCCGATCGCCAGCCCTGAAGGCGCCTGCTGCGTGGAGCGGCTGATGGAGCCTTATCCGTCGATGCTCGAGCGACAGCTGGCGCGGATGCACGAACGCCGCGCGTAGCCTTAGCCCCGCTGTAAAGAAGCTCGCAGATGAGTGATCGTCTGCGGGCTGATCGTTCCCACGCTCTGCGTGGGAATGCCTCAAGGGACGCTCCGCGTTCCAGCCTCACCTCATATCCCAACCCTGGCACCGTTGTGACGCAGAGCGTCACGGGCTGCATTCCCACGCAGAGCGTGGGAACGATCAGTACGCAGCAGAAACAACAAAGCCCGCACGAGGCGGGCTTTGTGTTGTACCGGTCCGAGCCTAGAAGCGAAACACTTCCATATCCGTACGGATCGGAGCAGCCATCGGGATCTTCGGCTGTTTTTCCTGCTCCGCCGCCGGCGCTGCGGGCTTGGCTGCCGGTTTGCGTGGCGCTTCGGCAATCGGTGGCTGGTTGGCCAGCGGCTTGAGCGCGACCGACAGCTGTTCAGCGAGCTTCTGCAGCAACGCACCCTGCGCTTGAACCTGAGCCGCCGTGCTGCCGGTGTGCTGTTCCTGCAGATGGATGATGCGATTATCGCGCACCTGGCCACGACGGTCGATCAAACGCCATTGCGCATCGAGGATAGCCGGCTGCTTTTCACCCGAATCCAGACGCGTGATGGTCAACAGGACCTGGACATCCGGTGTGAACCCCGTTGTCGCAGGCGACAGCACTACGCGCTGGCTGTCCAGGTGACCGGCCACCTGACGCAGCAGCAGTTGATCGATGTCGGAAGACAGGCTGCCAGCCCAGCGGCCATCGGTCGAGGCTTGCAGGCTGCCATCGGGCTGACGCTGCAGCAGGGTTTCGCGCTGCAGGTAGTCCGCCACGGTTACCGGGCCCAACAAAACCGCCATGCCCGCGCTTTGCGCAGGCTGGACCGGACTTCCACTGTCCAGTTGGTACAGCGACACCGGCTGGTGAACGCTGCAACCCGCCAGGCCAAATACGCCGGCGAGCATCAAAATAAAAGGAAGGCGCAGAGCAGTCATCGTCCCATCCAGGTGATTGCCACAAGGCTAATCACAGTGAAAATACTCAATAAATGTGAAGAACGCTCGGCCACGCCGGCGCTTGAAAGGCCATATCATCCGTGAATATGCGTTCCGACTCCAGCGCCAAAGCGCCGATCTACGCGTTAAATCGCAGATCAGGCGCTCTAGGACGCTTAATTGAGGTTTTCGACGAGCAGCGCATCTACCCTCTGGAAGCCACGTGGCAATTTGTTACCACGGCGGCCACGTTCACCTTTGTAGTGCTCCAGGTCGTCCGCTTTCAGTGACAATGTACGTTTACCTGCCTGAAGCACCAACGTAGCGCCATCCGGCACAACGGCGATGTCCGTGACATATTCTTCGCGGCTGGCTACGCGCTCACCGGAAATCCCGATGATCTTGTTGCCTTTGCCCTTACCTAATTGTGGCAGATCGCTGATCTTGAAGATCAGCAAGCGACCTTCGGTGGTCACCGAGGCCAGCCAGTTGTGCTCACGATCGGCCACCGCACGCGGCAGAATCACCTTGGCGTTGTTTGGAAGGCTCAGCAATGCCTTGCCCGCCTTGTTCTTGGCCTGCAGGTCTTCACCTTTTACGACGAAACCGTAACCGGCGTCCGAGGCAATGACGTACAGCGCATCATCTTCGGGCATCAGCACGCATTCAAAGTTCGCCCCTGGCGGCGGCGTCAGACGGCCGGTCAGCGGTTCGCCCTGGCCACGGGCCGACGGCAAGGTGTGCGCGGCCACCGAATAGCTGCGACCGGTGGAATCGATAAACACCGCAAACTGGTTGGAACGCCCCGCCGCCAAGGCCTTGAAACCATCCCCGGCCTTGTAGGAAAGACCGGTGGCGTCGATGTCATGGCCCTTGGCGGAGCGAACCCAGCCTTTTTCCGAGAGCACGACGGTAACTTTTTCGTTCGGCAGCAGATCGTGCTCGGTCAGCGCCTTGGCTTCAGCACGCTCGACGATTGGCGAGCGACGGTCGTCACCATAGGTCTCGGCGTCCTTGATCAGCTCGGTGCGTACCAGCTTTTTCAACTTGGCTTCGCTACTCAGCAGCGCTTGCAGCTTGGCTTGTTCCTTGAGCAGTTCATCCTGCTCGGCACGCAACTTCATCTCTTCCAGTCGCGCCAACTGACGCAGGCGGGTGTCGAGGATGTAGTCAGCCTGGATTTCACTCAGGGCGTATCGTTCGATCAGCGCGGCTTTTGGCTGCTCCTCGGTGCGGATGATATGGATCACTTCATCCAGGTTGAGGTAGGCGATCAACAAACCGTCCAACAGGTGCAAGCGACGCTCGACCTTGTCCAGGCGGAACTGCAGGCGACGACGCACGGTCTGGACCCGGAACGCCAACCACTCGACCAGCAGCGCCCGCAGGTTTTTCAACTGCGGCTTGCCGTCCAGTCCGATGATGTTGATGTTGACCCGGTAGCTCGACTCCAGCTCGGTGCTGGCGAACAGGTGCTGCATCAAGGCATCGTGGTCGAAATTTTTCCGGGCGCCCGGAATGATCACGATGCGGCACGGATTCTCGTGGTCCGACTCGTCGCGCAAATCGGCGATTTGCGGGGCTTTCGATGGTTTTGCCTGCATCATCGCCGCGATCTGTTCCAGCACCTTTGCACCTGAGACCTGATGCGGCAGCGCGGTAACGATGATGTCGCCGTCTTCGATATGATAAACGGCGCGCATGCGCACCGAACCACGACCTGTTTCATAGATTTTCAGCAGGTCGGCGCGCGGCGTGATGATTTCTGCTTCAGTCGGATAATCCGGACCCTGGATGTGCTCGCAGAGCTGTTCGACCGTGGCCTTGGGCTCATCGAGCAAACGCACGCAGGCGCTGGCGACTTCGCGCAGGTTGTGCGGCGGCACATCGGTGGCCATGCCCACGGCGATACCGGTGGTGCCGTTCAGCAGGATGTTCGGCAAACGCGCCGGCAACACCAGAGGCTCGTCGAGTGTGCCGTCGAAGTTCGGCCCCCAGTCCGCCGTGCCCTGGCCCAGCTCGCTGAGCAGCACTTCGGAGTAGCGCGACAGCCGCGCTTCGGTGTATCGCATGGCGGCGAAGGACTTGGGATCGTCCGGCGCACCCCAGTTACCCTGGCCATCCACCAGCGTGTAGCGGTAGCTGAATGGCTGGGCCATCAGGACCATGGCTTCGTAGCAGGCCGAGTCGCCATGGGGGTGGAACTTACCGAGCACGTCACCGACGGTACGCGCCGATTTCTTGTGCTTGGAATCGGCGTCCAGCCCCAGCTCACTCATGGCGTAGACGATACGCCGCTGTACCGGTTTCAGGCCGTCGCCGATATGCGGCAAGGCACGGTCCATGATCACGTACATGGAGTAGTTGAGGTAGGCATTTTCGGTGAAGTCAGCCAGTGATCGGCGTTCTACACCGTCCAGGCTGAGATCAAGGGAGTCGCTCATGCGGGCCTCATCGGTTCGTTGTCTGGCGCAGCAGCATGGTGCCACCGCGCTGGGTAAATTCAAGTTTGTTCAGCGCGCTCATACCGAGCAGCACTTGATCGCCATCCAGGCCTGGCACGACGATGGCGCGCACATCACGCAACACAATGTCGCCCAGTTGCAGCCGGTCGACGCGGGTTCGATAACCCTCGGTGCGACCATTGGCGGTGCTCAGGGTCACCCCGAAGCCTTGTTCCAGTTTCAGCCGCTGCGCCAATTGTGCCGGGATCGCCACATCGGTCGCCCCGGTATCGAGCATGAAATTCACCGGCTGACCATTGATATGGCCGCTGGCAACGAAATGTCCCTGGCCGTTGCCGATCAGTTTCACTTCGACGAAACCATCGCCGAGCTCCGAGCTCACTACCACATTCGGGTTTTGCTGACGCTCTTCCCACTGGCCGAAAAAACGCGTCGCCAGGAACAACGCGGCGCACCAGGCCAAGACCATCAAGACGCGACCGGCACGTTTGCCCGGCGTTTGCTGGCTCATGGCTTGGCACTCCAGCCACCTTCAGGTGCAGCGAAGCGCCAGACGATCGGACGTACCTCGCCATCGGCGCGGGCACCGTTGTTGTTATCGACACCGATCCAGGCACCCTCGGCGTCCACGATCAACGCTTCGGTCAGTGCAAAGCCCTGGGGATAACGACGATTTTCCTGCAATGCCTCATCGGCAAAGGACCAGCAGCGTTCGACCTTGGCAGTCACCGCATCACGACGACAAATCTCGTACGCGTTGCGCTCGAGGGTAAACAACTTGCCGTCGAACCATGACAAATCGGCAAAATCCCGGGGCATCGCTCTGGCGCTGGGAAATTGTGCAGGTTGCATTTCCTTTCCCCCTTCACTCAACAGCACACAACCGCCGTCGCAGTCCCACACGGTTTGCTTGCGCTTGATCAGTAGCAACCCGCGACTCTCGCGCTCGGCAGCCAACCACAACTGGTCACCTTGCGGATTGATCGCCAGGCCTTCGAACAATGCATTGAAACGCAGCAACAGCCCACTGGCCCGGGCCTCGCGAACCATGATCGGCGAAATCTTCAGCCAGGAGGTCGGTCCGGTTGGCGGAATTTGCAGCACCGCCGCATGGGACTCACTGACCACGTAGCGATTTCCGGCGCTGTCGCAGGTGATCCCTTCGAAATCCAAGTCACCGCCACGCACGAACGACGACACCCAGGCCCGCGAACGCAAACCCCAGGGCAAGCCGCTGTCGGGTACGGGCGGGACACCGATGCCCACCGCTTCCGCGTGCCAGGCACCCTCGCCAGTCTCCAGGCGGTAGATCTGATCGTCGTCGCGGTCGGAGACTGTCCACAGCTCGTTGCCGCACTGGGCCAGCCCGGACAGGTTGCCACCGCGCATGCCGTCCACGGCATGTTCGGACAACAGGCGCAACTGCGGTGTCGGCTTGGCAGACACCGTCATCGAGGTCAGCAGCAACGCACACGCCAGGGCAAAGCCCAGCCGCATCAGCCCAGCACCTCCGCCAGGTTGCCCTTGGACTCCAGCCAGTTCTTGCGGTCACCGGCGCGCTTTTTCGCCAGCAGCATGTCCATCATTTCCGAAGTCGCGGCGAAATCCTCACCGAGGGTCAGCTGCACCAGACGCCGGGTATTGGGGTCCATGGTGGTTTCGCGCAACTGCGGTGGGTTCATCTCACCCAGGCCTTTGAATCGAGTGACCTGCGGCTTGCCGCGTTTCTTCTCGGCCACCAGGCGATCGAGAATCCCGTCGCGCTCGGCTTCATCCAAGGCGTAGTAGATCTCTTTGCCCAGGTCGATACGGTACAGCGGCGGCATGGCGACGTAGACGTGACCAGCGTCCACCAATGGGCGGAAATGCTGGACGAACAATGCACAGAGCAGCGTTGCAATGTGCAGCCCGTCGGAGTCGGCGTCAGCGAGGATGCAGATCTTGCCGTAGCGCAGCTGGCTCATGTCCGCGGCGCCCGGATCGACGCCAATGGCCACGGCAATGTTGTGCACTTCCTGGCTGGCCAGCACTTCGCTGCCGTCGACTTCCCAGGTGTTGAGGATCTTGCCGCGCAACGGCAGGATCGCCTGGAACTCTTTGTCCCGCGCCTGCTTGGCCGAACCGCCGGCGGAATCACCTTCCACCAGGAACAACTCGGAACGCATCGGGTCCTGCCCGGCGCAATCGGCGAGCTTGCCCGGCAATGCCGGCCCCTGGGTGATGCGCTTGCGCTCGACCTTTTTGCTGGCCTTCAGGCGACGACCGGCGTTGCTGATCGCCAGTTCTGCCAGCGCCAGACCGGTTTCCGGGTGGGCGTTGAGCCACAGGCTGAAGGCGTCCTTGACCACGCCAGAGACGAACGCCGCCGCTTCCCGGGACGACAGACGTTCCTTGGTCTGCCCGGAGAATTGCGGCTCCTGCATCTTCATCGACAGCACAAAAGCGATGCGCTCCCAGACGTCTTCCGGCGCCAGCTTCACACCGCGTGGCAACAGGCTGCGGAACTCGCAGAACTCGCGCATGGCGTCGAGCAAGCCTTGGCGCAGGCCGTTGACGTGAGTACCGCCCTGGGCGGTCGGGATCAGGTTGACGTAGCTTTCCTGCACTGCGTCGCCACCTTCCGGCAGCCACAGCAGCGCCCAGTCCACGGCTTCCTTGTTACCGGCCAGGCTGCCGCAGAACGGCTCGTCCGGCAGACGCTCGAATTCGCTGACGGCATCGACCAGGTAGGAACGCAGGCCATCTTCGTAATGCCATTCGACTTTCTCGCCGCTGGCCTTGTCTTCAAAACTGACCAGCAACCCCGGGCACAGGACGGCCTTGGCCTTGAGCACGTGCTTGAGGCGGCTGATGGAGAATTTCGGAGAATCGAAGTATTTCGGGTCCGGGGCGAAGAACACGCTGGTCCCGGTGTTGCGCTTGCCAACCGTACCGACGATTTCCAGCTCGGTTTTCTTGTAACCGTCGGCGAAGGTCATCTGGTATTCGTTGCCGTCACGTTTTACACGCACCCGGACTTCGGTCGACAAGGCGTTGACCACCGAAATACCCACCCCGTGCAGACCGCCGGAGAACTGGTAGTTCTTGTTGGAGAACTTGCCGCCCGCATGAAGCTTGGTGAGGATCAGTTCGACGCCCGAAACGCCTTCTTCGGGATGGATATCCACTGGCATGCCACGGCCGTCATCGCTGACTTCCAGCGAGTGATCGGCGTGGAGGATGACCTGCACCGATTTGGCATGCCCGGCCAAGGCTTCGTCGACACTGTTGTCGATGACTTCCTGGGCGAGGTGGTTCGGCCGACTGGTATCGGTGTACATGCCGGGGCGTTTACGCACCGGGTCGAGGCCCGAGAGGACTTCGATGGCGTCGGCGTTATAAGAGCTAGCGCTGGGAGTGGCCATGGGGTCTCGTCGTCAGTCTTTCATTGAAAATAGGGGCAAGGTTTCACAGCGCGGTGAAATCAATCGCCTGGTACAAATCTGCGCCAATGCCGGCAAAACTCAGCATTGCCGGAAGCCGCTCGGCGAAACCCTGGAAACCATGGTCGCCACCCGCCTGGATGCGTAAGGCACAAGCCCGGTAATACTGCTGGGCAAGGCGATAGTCCAGCGTTTCGTCACCGGTCTGCAACCATACCTGATAGCGCTGTGGGTCTTGGGGTGCCGGCACTTCCAGCTCGGCGAGGGCCGTCACGTGGTCGTGGGTCATTTCCCAAGTCTGTTCGGTATACAGGTTTTTCTGTGTACCCAGGAACCCGTCGAACATCCGATGCGGGCTGACGGCAGGGTTGATCAACAGGGCTTTCAAGCCATGGCGCTCGGCCAGGTGAGTCGCATAGTAGCCGCCGAGTGAGCTTCCGACCAGCAGCGGTCGTCCGAGCGCTTCAATCGCCTGCTCCAGCTGGCCAATGGCCTCGCGGGGATGGTGATGCAGGGCCGGCACACGCAGATGGTCGCTCAAGCCCAGGCGCTCCATCACGTCACTCAACTGAGTGGCCTTTTTCGACGCCGGCGCGCTGTTGAAGCCATGGATATAAAGGATCGAGCCGGACATGAAGACTCCCTGTGGGTCGGGTAAGGAAGGCGGAGTTTACAGGGTGTCGCAGATGTTGGATGCCCCCTGTAGGAGCGAGCATGCTCGAGATGGTCGCCAACGATAACGCTGGTGACCTGTTTTCCAGTGTCGTCATCGCGTTTTTCGCGAGCGTGCTCGCTCCTACAGTGACGGTGGGCGTGTCAGTAACCGTCGGAGCCGTAATCGACCTGGAAGTCGAAGCCGGTCACACGTTCCACACCCGTTTCAAGCCGCCCATCCGGCAACAGCCGTAACCAGCGATACCCCGGAGCCTGCTCTCCGACCTTGAAATCCTCACTGCCCGGTTCGAACTGAATGCAGGTCGATGGCGAGGCAATCAGACGCACGTTGTTACGCAATTGATCGATTTCCTGATGCACATGCCCCCACAGCACGGCGCGCACCTGTGGAAAGCGATCCAGAACCTCAAAAAAAGCTTCAGGATTACGCAGCCCGATGGGCTCCATCCACGCACAGCCGATCGATACGGGGTGGTGGTGCAAGCACACCAGATGGTGCCGCTCCGGTGCTTCGCTCAATGAACGAGCCAGCAGTTGTAACTGTTCGTCCTGCAAATACCCCGGCACCGAGCCGGGCACTGCCGAGTCGAGCAGTGTGACCCGCCAGTTGCCGATATCCACCACCGAGTCCAGCAAAGCACTTTGCACCGCGGCCTCGGCCATGATTTGCGGCTCGTCGTGGTTGCCGGGAATCCAACGGGCCGGCGCGTCGAGCTGCCGGGTCAATTCACGAAACTGCTGGTATGACGCAAGAGTACCGTCCTGGGACAGATCGCCCGTGGCCAGGAGCAGATCGATCTGCGACTGCTGCACTCGCACCAATTCAATGACTTTTTGCAGACTGTCGCGGGTATTCATGCCCAACAGCGTGCCGTGCACCTCGCCAAACAGATGACTGTCGGAGAGTTGCACCAGGAATGCCGGATCGGCGCTGGTCAATGAGGATACGCTCGGCAAGGTGTTCTCCCAGGGCGTGAACACGGATTGGGTGAGAGACGTGATTATGCTGGGAGACGATCGAAAGGGGAAACCTGTGAACCTGACGCGGTTCACAACTAACGGACGACTTCGTACTCATGCCCCAGTGCCAGGCAATGGCTCAGCCACTCGCCCAGAAACATGTTTAGCTGGGCCTTTTCGTCGGGCTGGTGCATCGAGGCGTTCGGGTAAGGATAGATGCCGCGAAAGCGCCGTGCATGTTCGGCGCTGACCACTTCGGCCATGCACGCGTCGTGATAGACCTGCACTTCCAGTTGCGGCACCGGCAGCCACGGCAGGCTGTGTTCCTGCCGCACCTGCAGGGTCGTGGTGTAGGGACAAACCTGCAGCACTTCCAGCGCCAGCACGCCCAGCATCTGGTCGCCATGGGTCACGGCAATCCGCCGCGCCGCTGGCTCGCTGCGCATGTCCGGCAACAGTCGCATAAGGCGCGCGTAGTTCGCCTCACAGGACGCCTGCAGCCCCACGAGGTCCACCCGATAGCGATCGCGCAACTTGTTTACGACCATAGCCCCCTCACTTCAACGCGGTTCAGTGCCAGCCATTGCAAGGCAATGATGCTGGGCGCGTTGGCAATACGTCCGTCGCGTACGGCTTGCAGGGCATCTTCAAACGCCCACACCGTGACGCGGATATCTTCAGCCTCTTCCTCCAGCCCATGCAGGCCGCCTACCCCACTACTATCGCAACGTCCGAGGTACAAATGCACGAATTCGTTGCTGCCGCCCGGCGATGGAAAATATCGGGTCATCGGCCACAGTGCCCCAATCACAAGCCCAGCTTCCTCCTGCGCTTCGCGGTGAGCAACTTCTTCCGGTTGCTCATCCTTGTCGATCAGACCAGCGACCAGTTCGATCAGCCATGGATTGTCAGTCTTGCCCATGGCGCCGACGCGAAACTGCTCGATCAGTACCACTTCGTCGCGCTTCGGGTCATAGGGCAGCATGCACACCGCATCGTGGCGCACGAACAGTTCACGGCTGATCTCGCGACTCATGCCGCCGGCGAACAATTCGTGGCGCAAGTGCACGCGATCGAGCTTGTAGAAACCCTCGAAGCACTTTTCACGCCGAACGATATCCACGGCGGTCGGAATGGCTTTGGCAAAATCAGTCATGACTATCCTCTTACTTCAAACCGATACGAGGTTCATTCCCGGAACCTCGACTTCGCGCCATCCTAACGCGCCCGTGAGGTTTGATGCAGCCCCTTTACCTTCATCGAGATAGACGGTGAGTACGAAACCCACTCTAATTAGCTTAGTGGCGAACTGACTGCTCCGTTGATAGTCGAAGCGGGTAACTTTTTGCCTTTCCCTGTTTTATCAAGGACACCCATGTCACTTTTTAAAATTGCCTCCGTGGCCGCTCTCGCCCTGACCCTTGGCGCTTGCCAGAGCCTGTTCCAGCCCAATTATCGCGCGCCGCTGGAAACCACCCGCGACGCCACCGAGCAGCTCAAGCCAGGCTGTTCGGACCAGGACTGCCCGCTGGTGAACATCGACACCCTGCACTTTCCCGCCGAGCCTGCGCTTGACGGCATCATCGAAAAACGCCTGCTGCAAATGACCCGCACCTCGCCCGACGCCCCGGTGGCGCCGACACTGGCGGCCTATCGCGAACAATTTTTGCGCACCGCCGGCCCGCGCAACAGCAGCTATTTGCAGGCCAAGGTACGTGAACAGCATGACGGACTGGTGATCATCGAATTGTCCAGTTACCTGGACACCGGCGGCGCCCATGGCACACCGGGACGAGGTTTCATCAACTACTCGCGCCAACAGCAGAAAGTGCTGACGCTTTCGGACATGCTGGTGCCAGGGCAGGAAGAGGCGTTCTGGAAAGCGGCGCAGGTGGCGCACAACAGCTGGTTGATCAGCACCAAGCTCGATCAGGAACCGGAGTTCGTCAAGAGCTGGCCGTTCCAGAAAACCCAGAACGTGGCGCTGACCTATGGCGGGGTGATCCTCAAGTACGAAACCAGCAGCATCGCGCCTTACGCGCTGGGCCATGTCGAATTGAAGATCCCCTACCCTCGCCTGAACGGCATCATCAAGCCCGAGCTGTTTCCTGGCCGTAACTGAAGGCCCGACCCAGCACCAACTGCAGCAGCCCTGCGAGGATCAACGCCGGCAGGGTTGCGCCAATATCCGGATACAGATTAGCCAGCAGGTGATAGGTGCTGACCCCGCCCAACCAGGCGAGCAGCGCCGGCCAGCGCAATGCAGCTGAGGCAACCTGGCCACTGCGCTTGCGCAGGATGAAGTGATCCACCAGCACCACGCCGAACAGCGGCGCGAACACCGAGCCGATCAACAGCAGGAAGTTCTGGTACTGGGCCAGTGGTGCCAGCAAGGCGATCAGGGTGCAGATCACGCCAATGGCCAAGGCCAGGTGCTCGACTTTCAGGCGCAATAGAATCCCGCTGGAAACGGCTGCCGAGTGAATGTCGGCGAAGGCGTTTTCCGATTCGTCCAGCAGAATCAGCAACAGTGGAATACCCAGGCCCGCGCCCGCCAATGCCAACAGCAAGGCATTGACTTCACCGCTCGGCGCGAACGCCAGGGTGTAGGCCACGCCCAGGCTCATCAGCCAGAAGTTACCGATAAAGAAGCCGATTGCGGTACCACCGAAAACGTTTTTCGCCCGCTTGCCGAAACGCGAGTAGTCGGCGATCAGCGGCAGCCACGACAGCGGCATCGCGATGGCAATGTCAAAACCTACGGCAAACGGCATCGAACCGTCGCCGGCCTGGGCCCACAAGGCGGCCAGGTCGGCCTTGGCGAACAGGTTCCAGGTCAGCCAGATGCACGCTGCCAGCAGCAGCCAGATGCCCCATTTGCGCAGGATCTGGCGCACGAAGGTCAAGGGGCCGCTGACGGCCAACAGGGTCGCAAGCGCGCCGAAAAACAGCGTCCACAGCACTGGATTGGACAGCGCACTGCCATCGCTGAAGGCCTTTGCGCCCAACAGGCTGGCGGCATCGCGCATGACGATGATCTCGAACGAGCCCCAACCAATCAGCTGCAGCAGGTTCAGTACGGCTGGCAGGCTCGCGCCCCGATTGCCCAGGCTAAGCTTGAGCGCGGCCATCGACGACAGGCCGGTATCGCTGCCGATCACGCCGACGGCGGCCAGCAACAGGACGCCGACCAGCGTGCCGAGGAAAATAGCCAGCAAAGAGCCGGACAGACCCAGGCCTGGCGCGAGCAACGCACCGGTCTGCAAGACCATCAGGCCGATGCCGAGAGAGAACCACAGGGAAAAAAGATCGCGACCGCCGAACACACGCTTGTCGGCTGGCACCGCGATGCCAGGTGAATAAGTACTCGGTTGAATGCTCAAGGGTGTTATCTCAGAGGGACATTTGTTGTGATGTGTGATCGTTCCCACGCTCTGCGTGGGAATGCCTCAAGGGACGCTCTGCGTCCAGTGGCGCGGAGCGTCACGGGCTGCATTCCCACGCAGAGCGTGGGAACGATCAGCACGAGGTTGTCAGATCAAACTTTCTGGTAAAGCTGACTGCCTTCCTGCTTGAAGCGCTCGGCCTGTTCGGCCATGCCTTGGGCGACGTCCACGTCCACCGCTTCGATCCGTTGGTTGGCCGCATACTCGCGGACTTCCTGGGTGATCTTCATCGAGCAGAATTTCGGCCCGCACATGGAGCAGAAGTGCGCGACCTTGGCCGAATCCTTCGGCAACGTCTCATCGTGATACGAACGAGCGGTGTCCGGATCCAGGCCCAGGTTGAACTGGTCTTCCCAACGGAATTCGAAACGCGCCTTGCTCAAGGCATTGTCGCGGATCTGCGCGCCGGGATGTCCTTTGGCCAGATCGGCGGCGTGCGCGGCGATCTTGTAGGTGATGATCCCGGTCTTCACGTCATCCTTGTTCGGCAGCCCCAAATGCTCCTTCGGCGTCACGTAGCAGAGCATGGCGCAACCGAACCAGCCGATCATCGCCGCACCGATGCCGGAGGTGATGTGGTCGTAGCCCGGCGCAATGTCGGTGGTCAGCGGGCCGAGGGTGTAGAACGGCGCTTCGTCGCAGCACTCGAGCTGCTTGTCCATGTTCTCCTTGATCAACTGCATCGGCACGTGGCCCGGGCCTTCGATCATGCACTGCACGTCGTGCTTCCAGGCGATCTTGGTCAGCTCGCCGAGGGTTTCCAGTTCGCCGAACTGCGCTTCGTCGTTGGCATCGGCAATCGAGCCCGGACGCAGGCCATCGCCCAGCGAGAAGCTGACGTCGTAGGCCTTCATGATTTCGCAGATGTCTTCGAAATGGGTGTAGAGGAAGTTCTCCTTGTGGTGCGCCAGGCACCACTTGGCCATGATCGAACCGCCACGGGAAACGATGCCGGTCACGCGCTTGGCGGTCATCGGCACGTAGCGCAACAATACGCCGGCGTGGATGGTGAAGTAGTCGACACCCTGCTCGGCTTGCTCGATCAGCGTGTCGCGGAACAGCTCCCAGGTCAGGTCTTCGGCCACACCACCGACTTTTTCCAGGGCCTGGTAGATCGGCACGGTGCCGATTGGTACCGGCGAGTTGCGGATGATCCACTCGCGAGTTTCGTGAATGTGCTTGCCGGTGGACAGGTCCATGACCGTGTCCGAACCCCAGCGAATGCCCCAGGTCAGTTTCGCCACTTCTTCTTCGATGGACGAACCCAGGGCACTGTTGCCGATGTTGCCGTTGATCTTCACCAGGAAGTTACGGCCGATGATCATCGGTTCCAGCTCGGTGTGGTTGATGTTGGCCGGAATGATCGCGCGACCGCGGGCAATCTCGTCACGGACAAACTCTGGTGTGATGATTTTCGGCACGCTGGCGCCGAAGCTGTGTCCGGCGTGTTGCTGGTCCAGCAGGCCGGCGGCGCGGGCCACTTCCAGCTTCATGTTTTCGCGGATGGCGACGTATTCCATCTCGGCGGTGATGATGCCTTTGCGCGCGTAATGCATCTGGCTGACGTTGGCGCCCGGCTTGGCGCGACGCGGGTTGTTGACGTGGGCGAAGCGCAGCTTGGTCAGTTCCGGATCGGCAAGGCGCTCCTGGCCGAAATTGGAACTCAGGCCACTCAGGCGCTCGGTGTCACCGCGGGATTCGATCCATGGCGAGCGCACATCGGCCAAGCCTTTGCGCACATCGATGATGACATTGGGATCGGTGTAAGGGCCCGAGGTGTCGTACACCACCACCGGCGCGTTGACCTCGCCTCCGAAGTCGGTCGGCGTCACGTCCAGGCTGATTTCGCGCATCGGCACGAGGATGTCCGGGCGAGTACCCTGGACATAGATTTTTTGCGAACGGGTAAACGGCTGAACCGATTGTTGATCGACCTTGGCCGAGTCACTCAGGTTGGTGGCGATTTTTGCTTTTGTAGTCATCACGGGCTCTCCAGACAGCATCCAGGCAGTGGAATTTTGTCGGAGCGAACCTGTAAACGAATGGACGCACGTGCGCTGGGAAAACCAGCTGTGCTGTGCTCAGTGCTCGAGGGGTGTTCGATTGTCGAACAACATCCCGGACGAAGCACAAGAGGACTCGCCGGGTGACGAGAAATCTTGTTCCCTACGCAGGCGCTAACCTGATCAGGTTCAACGGGATCCGAAATTATTCGATCTCAGCCTCATAGCAAGGCACCCCGACAAGAACCCGGCCAGTCTAGACATAACTGCCCAAGAACGCCAACACCGCTGCAAACACCGTGATGAATGGCGCAATTACAGGATTGTTGCGGGACGAGCGCGCAACTACACTCGCTACGGCCACGCTGCGCATTGACGCTGCAGGTGCCGCGCCGTAGCCTTGGCGCTCAAATTATCAGCATAATCTTTTAGGGATCGCCTCATGCTGCGCAAACTCTCACTGGCCCTTGCCGTGTCTTGTGCGTCCAATGGAATGGCCTGGGCAGCAGAAGCGCCCTTATCGACCAAGACCGATCTGGTCAGCGTCTATCAGGAAGCGGTCAACAACAACGCCGACCTCGCCGCCGCCATCGCCCAATATGGCGCCCAGAAGGAAGTCGTGCCCCAGGCCCGCGCAGGCTTGCTGCCCAACCTGTCGGGCGGCGCCAATGTCTCCAACGTACGCACGGCCATCGACCAGCCTTCGGCCACGACCAACCGCAATGCGCATTCGTACCAGGCAACCCTGGCGCAACCGCTTTTCCGCGCCGATCGCTGGTTCCAGTTCCAGGCCGCCAAGGACGTCAATGAACAGGCTGCGCTGCAACTCTCCGCGACCCAGCAGAACCTGATCCTGCAGACCGCCGACAGTTACTTCAACGTGTTGCGCAGCCAGGACAACCTTGCCTCGACCAAGGCCGAGGAAGCCGCGTTCAAGCGTCAACTCGATCAGTCCAACGAACGCTTCGATGTCGGGCTCTCGGACAAGACCGATGTGCTCAACTCACAAGCCAGCTACGACACCGCACGCGCCAATCGCATCGTTGCCCAGCGCCAGGTGGATGATGCCTTTGAAGCCCTGGTGACACTGACCAACCGCCAGTACAACTCGATCCAGGGCATCAGCCACAACTTGCCGATCCTCCCGCCAGCACCGAACGACGCCAAAGCCTGGGTCGAAACGGCGGCCAAGCAAAACCTCAACCTACTGGCCAGCAACTACGCCGTCAGCGCTGCCGAGCAAACACTCAAACAGCGCAAGGCTGGACATGCGCCGACCCTCGACGCCGTGGCGCAGTACGAAAAAGGCGACAACGATGCGTTGGGTTTCAGCAACCCGAACGGCTTTCCCCAGGCCTATGGCGGTAACGTCGAGCAAACCACCGTGGGCCTGCAATTGAACATCCCGATCTACAGCGGCGGCCTGATCAACTCCCAGGTGCGCCAGTCCTATGCGCAACTGGACCAGACCGAACAGCAACGCGAATCCCTGCGCCGGCAAATCGTCGAAAACACCCGCGACCTTCACCGTGCGGTGAATACTGACGTCGAGCAGGTGCAGGCGCGCAAGCAGTCGATCATCTCCAACCAGAGTGCTGTGGAAGCGACGGAAATCGGCTATCAGGTAGGTACGCGCAACATCGTCGACGTGCTGGATGCGCAGCGTTCGCTCTACACCTCGGTACGCGACTACAACAACACCCGCTACGACTACATCCTCGACAACCTGCGCTTGAAGCAGCAGGCCGGTACATTGAACCCGGGGGATCTGCAGGATCTGGCACGTTGGCTCAACCCCAACTACAACCCGGACAAGGACTTCCTGCCGCCGGACCTGGCGAAGGCTGCGGCGGAACAACTCAAGGCCCGCCCCTGAGAAACTGTAGGAGCAGGCTTGCTGGCGAGGGCGATTTCAAGAACGCCATCGCCAGCAAGCCGGCTCCTACAGGTTAGCGGTCAATTAAACGGCCTAATCCATCCAGCAACCGCTGCAACGCCCCCTGATTGGTGCGCATCACCTTCAACCCCGCCTCGGCCATCCGCTGCGCATCCCGCGGAAATTCGAACAGCCGCTGCACCGCCACCGCCAGCCCTTGTGCATCCTCAACCTCCTGCAATGCGCCGGCACTGCGTAACTGCGCGGCAATTTCAAGGAAGTTGAACAGGTGCGGGCCACTGAGCACCGGTTTGGCCAAAGCCGCCGGCTCAAGCAGGTTATGCCCGCCATTAGGCACCAGGCTGCCGCCAACGAATGCGCTGTCGGCCAGGGCGTAGAGAAACAACAGTTCGCCCATGGTGTCACCCAATAGCACCGATGTGGCGGCGGTGACCGCTTCTGCGCTGGAACGCCGCACCGTGGCAAAACCCTGCTGGCGGCACAGTTCGAATACCGCATTGAAACGCTCGGGATGGCGCGGCACCAGAATCAGCAAGGCGTCGGGATGGCTCGCCAGCAACTGGCGATGGGCCGCCAGTACCACCTCGTCTTCGCCATCATGGGTACTGGCGGCGATCCACACCGGGCGTTCCAAGGCCTGCCATTGCCCGCGCAACTCGGCTGCACGTTGCAACAGTTGCGGATCGATGGTCAGGTCGAACTTGATCGAGCCGGTGACCTCAACGGTTTCCGCCCGCGCACCCAACTCACGAAAACGCTGGGCCTCGGCCTCGGTCTGCACCGCGAACAGGCTCATCTCGCCCAACATCGGCCCGGTCAGCTTACCGAAGCGGCCATAGCCCCTGGCCGAACGTTCAGACAGTCGAGCATTGGCCAGGGCCACGGGAATCCCCCGCCTGGCGCATTGATGGATATGGTTGGGCCAGAGCTCGGTTTCCATGATCACTGCCAGCTTCGGCCGGACCCGATCAAGAAAACGCTTGGCGGCGCACGGCAAGTCGTACGGCAAATAGCAGTGCTGGATGCGCGGTTCGTTGGCGAACAACGCCTGGATGCGCTCCGAGCCGGTCGGCGTCATGCAGGTCACGGTGATCGGCAGTTGTGGGTAACGCTGCAGCAAGGCCCGAATCATCGGCGCGGCGGCAATGCTTTCGCCCACAGACACCGCATGTACCCAGATCCCACCGGGCTTCATCGTCGGCATCCCGTAGGAGAAACGCTCGCCGATGCGCTTGGCATAGGCTGGTGCCTTGCGCGAGCGCAGCCACAGACGAATCGCCACCAATGGCAGCCCCAGGTAAAACAGCGCGGTGTAGAGAGTTCTATTCATGGCGGCGGAGTTTATCGGTTTTTTCACCGATAGCCTGCAAATGCACGGCAAAACGCTCCGCCAACCATCGAGCGGCCGGCCCGAGTGGCTCATCGCGGCGCCACACCAACTCAACCACCAAGGCCGGCGGGGTCCATTCGCTGGCCAATTCGACGATCAAGCCCTGGTATGCCGAGTACTGCACCACGTGCCGCGGCAGCCAGGCCCAGCCGAGGCCGCGTACCAGCCATTCGGCCATCACGTAAAAACTGTCGGCCCGCCAGACCTGCGGGCTGGCCGGTTCGCTGCCGGGGTAAATGCTGGACTGCGTGGACATCAGCAGCTGGCGATGCTGCGCCAGTTCCTGGCAATTCACTTCGGCCTTCGCCGCCAACGGATGCCCGACGCCACACACCGTGACCATCTCAACGCTGCCCAGCACCCGCCGTTCCAGGGCTTCAGGAATTTGATCGTGATAAAACAACAACCCCAGGTCGGCCCGCCGCTCCACCAGTTTGCGCGCCACATCGCCTTGGGCGGCGCTGGTCAGTTGCACTTCAAGGCTGGGAAATTTTTCCGCCAGGGCTTCAAAGCTTTCGATAACCGGCTGGTACGGCATGGCCTCGTCCTGTGCCAGGCGCAAGCGAGCTTCCTGGCCGCGCATCATCGCCAGCGCTCGGCCATTGAGGCGCTCGCATTGGCGCAGCACTTCACGCGCTTCTTCCAGCAAAGCGTTGCCGGCCTCGGTGAGTTTCGGCTGGCGACCGCTGCTGCGATCGAACAGGTTCACGCCCAGGTCTTCCTCCAGCAGTGCAATCGCGCTGCTAACCGCCGACTGGGCTTTGCGCTGGTCCCGTGCCACGGCAGAAAACGAACGCTGCTCCGCCACACCGACGAAAAGCCGCAGTTGTTCAAGATTCCATTGCATAGGGCAAACCCATCTTCTGAACAGATAGGTAATGACTTTACCGCATCTGGAGAATCTCTAGAATGCCGAACTCAGCAAGCAACACTTCATACGAGGATTGAACCATGACCGCTTACTACTACCTGGCCATTGCCATCTGCGCCGAAGTGATTGCCACTGTTTCGATGAAAGCGGTCAAGGGCTTCAGTACGCCGTTGCCGCTGCTGCTGGTCATCGTCGGCTACGGTATCGCCTTCTGGATGCTGACCCTGGTGGTGCGCAGCGTGCCGGTGGGCGTCGCTTACGCGGTATGGGCCGGCATGGGCATCGTGATGGTCAGCGTCGCGGCGTTGTTCATCTACGGGCAGAAGCTGGATGTGCCGGCAATGCTGGGGATGGCGATGATTGTGCTGGGGGTTGTGGTGATTCAGCTGTTCTCCAAGACTGCAGGGCATTAACACCTTGTAGGAGCCGGCTTGCTGCGGGCGGCGTTCCGACGATAGCGGTGAATCAGGACACCGTGTTGCAAGGATCGCCAGCAAGCCGGCTCCTACAGGGTCTGCTGTATCCCGTATACTGCGCCCTCGTCTTGAACACTGAGGTCGCTGCATGCCATCCGTTATTTCCACCGACGTTCTCATTGTCGGCGCTGGTGTTGCCGGCCTCTGGCTGAATGCGCGCCTGCGTCGCCAGGGCTTCTCGACCGTACTGGTGGAAAGCGCCAGCCTCGGCGGCGGGCAAAGTGTGAAGTCCCAGGGCATCATCCATGGTGGCGCCAAGTACGCTCTGCATGGCGCCCTGACCGGTGCCTCGGAAGCCATCGCCGACATGCCGCGTCGCTGGCGTGAAGCCCTGGCCGGGAATGGCGAACTGGATCTTTCGGGTGTGCGCCTGCTGTCCGAGGCGCACTACCTCTGGTCCCCGGGTACGATCGCCGGCAACCTCACCAGCTTCTTCGCCAGCAAAGCCGTGCGCGGTCGCGTCGATCAGGTCAAGGGCGATCAACTGCCGCCGGCCCTCCAGGACAAACGCTTCAAGGGCAAGGTCTATCGCCTGGCGGAACTGGTGATCGACGTACCAAGCCTGATCCAGCGCCTGGCCGACCTCGCGGGCGATGGCCTGCTCGCCGGCCAGAAGATCGAGCCGCTGCTGGAGGGTGGCGTGCTGGTTGGCCTGAAGGTGGACGAGCGCGAAATCCGCGCCCAACGCATCGTCTTGAGCGCCGGAGGCGGAACGGCGGCGTTGCTCGAAGCGTTGGGGCTGACCCAGCCCGCCATGCAACGTCGCCCGCTGCACATGATCATCGCCAAAGGCCCAAGCCTCAAACCGCTTTACGCCCATTGCCTGGGCGGTGGAACCAAACCACGCATTACCGTGACCACGCACCCGGCGGCCGATGGCCAGTGGGTCTGGTACCTGGGCGGCGATATCGCCGAAACCGAAGGCGTGAATCGTGAGCCGGTCGAACAAATCGCCACCGCGCAGAAAGAACTTGGCCAGTTATTGCCATGGATCGACCTCAGCACGGCGCGATGGGCAACGTTGCGTGTAGACCGTGCGGAACCACTGCAATCGGGGCTGACACGTCCCGACAACGCCTTCGTGGCCGAGGAAGGTCGCCTTCTGGTGGGCTGGCCAACCAAGCTGGCCCTGGCGCCGGACTTCGCCGACCGCGTCATCGCCAGCCTTGACCGCGATGGCATTCAACCGGGTCCTGTCACCGCTTTGCCGCCACTGCCAAGACCGCCGATGGCCATCCCGGCCTGGGAGCAATTGCTGCCATGAGCCAACCGACTCTGCACGACGTGCATCGTCCCCTGGGCAGCACCGGCCTGCTGGTATCGCCCCTGGGCCTGGGCACGGTAAAACTCGGCCGCGACCAAGGCGTGAAGTACCCCAATGGCTTCCAGATCCCCGACGACAATGAAGCGCGGATGTTGCTCAAGCTCACGCGCGACCTGGGAATCAACCTGATCGACACCGCGCCGGCCTATGGCCGCAGCGAAGAGCGCCTTGGCCCGTTGTTGCGTGGTCAGCGTCAGGATTGGGTGATCGTCAGCAAGGTCGGCGAAGAGTTTACCGACGGCCTGTCCCGTCACGACTTCAGCGCCGCGCACACCCGTTTTTCTGTCGAACGCAGCCTGCAACGCCTTGAGACTGACTTCATCGACCTGGTGCTGGTGCACTCCGACGGCAACGACCTGGCGATCCTCGCTGAAAGCGAAGTTTATGCCACGCTCGCCGCGCTCAAGGCCGAAGGCAAGATCCGTGGCTTTGGCTTTTCCGGCAAGACAGTCGAAGGCGGCTTGAAGGCGCTGGAGCAAGGTGATTGCGCAATGGTCACCTACAATCTGAACGAGCAAAGCGAAAAAGCGGTCATTGACTATGCTGCTGCTCATGGCAAAGCCATTCTGGTCAAAAAAGCCCTCGCCAGCGGTCATGTGTGCCTGAGTCCAGGGGTGGACCCGGTGCGCGCCAGTTTCCAATTGTTGTTCGAACATCCCGGTGTGGCCAGCGCTATCGTTGGAACGATCAATCCGCTGCACCTCGCCCATAACGTGGCGACCGTTGCCCAGGTCCTACGTAGCAACTGATGCCGCCTCACGCGGCCTAAAGCAGGAGCCGACATGCCGCGTACGCTCATTAGAAAGAACCCGAGCAACTTCAAGACCCTGCCGTTATTCGTCGAAGCGACTCCCGAAGGCCTGAGTTATCAGAGCGTCGGGAGACCGTTGAATTTCGCCCAGATCCTGCAGCGTCGACGCCCGGTGAGCGTCGCCGATAAGGAACGGTTTTCCCTTGAATTGGCCAACCTTGGGGTCTCTGTACGCCTGACACTGCATTGGCAGAATCGCGATTACTGGGTGCTGGTGCGTCAACGGCGGCAGGATCGCGGCGACGTGGTGCTCAAGCTGATTTCCGGCTACGTGCCCGCCCATGAGCTGAATTTGCCGCTGCACACCGCCATTCAGGAAATCGCCGAAGAGTGCCTGCTGGAAACCCCGGAAGGCTGGCTCGGTGGGCGCTTCAACGACACTTGGTTACCCGCCCCCTATTCGAGCGCACTGCACTACCGCGAAGCCCTGCCATTTCGCCTGTCGCCGCTGTCCGGCTCGGCGCGTCCGGTGCGCTGCGCCAACCTGCCACTGATCGAACGGCCGCGGGCTTACGTCCACTTGCCGACCGCATCGCTGCAATTGATTTACGACTTGCGCCTGGAGGTTCCGAAGGAAGCCAAGTCCCTGAGCCTGTTTCACGTTGACGAACGACTGGAAGGCGATCAACTGGTGGCCCGCCTGGATCGCAAGCGCCCGGATCTGTACCTGATGCCGTTGAAGGATGGCCATCCCTTGGCCGAGCTCTACACCTTGAAAAAGGATCAACTGCACCCAGCAAGCACCCGTGGACTGTACCTGGCCGAAAGCTTTGCCAGGCAGGAAGGTTGGCTGGTGAAAGATGAGCGGATTCGCTGGAAAGACTGGGTACGGCAGCAGGGCTTGACGCCGCCAACGAAGGATTCGGGATTGGCGCGGTTGCGTGGCAAGGCCAAGCAACTGCTGAAGAAGATAGTACCGCGTAAGGCTGCGCGCCCCTGATCGTTCCCACGTGCAAGCCCGGGACGCAGAGCGCCCCAACAGCCGACGCAGAGCGTCCATAGTGGCATTCCCACGCAGAGCGTGGGAATGATCAGGAGAAGGGCTGTGTCATTCGGACTTGCGGATCTTCTCGACAATGGCAGTCGTGGAACTGTTTTCCACCAACCCCAGCACTTTCACCGTCCCGCCGTAAGCGGTCACGATGTCCGCACCGACCACCTGGTCAATCCCGTAGTCCCCACCCTTGACCAGCACATCCGGCTTCACCTCGCGCAGCAAGTTCTCCGGCGTGCCCTCAGCGAAGCTGATCACCCAATCGACGGCACCCAGGCCTGCCAGCACCGCCATGCGTCGGTCGACACTGTTGATCGGACGGCCAGGCCCTTTCAGGCGGCTGACCGACGCATCGTCGTTGACCGCAACGATCAGGCGATCGCCCTGCGCCCGTGCTTGCTCCAGGTACGTCACGTGCCCGGCATGCAGGATATCGAAGCAACCGTTGGTGAAAACGATCTTCTCGTTATGCGCACGCGCATCATCGACTGCCAGCAATAGCTGCTCCAGGCCCAGCACACCGCGCTCGGAACCCTGATCGCGCTGGATGGCACGCCGCAATTCCGGCGCGCTGATGGCCGCCGTACCGAGCTTGCCGACCACGATGCCTGCCGCCAGGTTGGCCAGGCCCACTGCGTGTGGCAGTTCCTCGCCAGCAGCAATCGCCGCTGCCAAAGTGGAAATTACCGTATCGCCAGCACCGGTCACGTCGAACACTTCACGGGCACGTGCCGGCAGGTGCAATGCTGGATGATCCGGGCGCAGCAAGGTCATGCCGTGTTCGCCACGGGTCACCAGCAAGGCGCCCAGGTCCAGGTCGTGCATCAGCTTCGCGCCTTTGTTCACCAAATCATGCTCATCGACGCAACCTCCGACGATGGTTTCGAACTCGCTGAGGTTCGGCGTGATCAGGCTCGCACCGCGATAAATGGAAAAGTCCTTGCCCTTGGGATCCGCCAGCACCGGAATGCCTCGGGCACGGGCGGCCTGGATCAACGCCTGATGGTTTTTCAGCGCGCCCTTGCCGTAGTCGGACAGTACCAGCACCTTGATGCCTTCGAGCAGTTCATCGACCTGCACGGACAACGCCAAAGCGTCGGTGGCGAAGGGTTCTTCGAAGTCGATGCGCAGCAGTTGCTGGTGACGACTCATGACCCGCAGCTTGACGATGGTCGGCTGGTGGGCAATGCGCTGGAACAACGCGCGCACACCGGCACCCTTGAGACTATTGACCAGGCTGTCGGCGGCTTCATCGTCGCCGGTCACTCCGACCAGCGAAGCCGGCGCGCCGAGGGCGGCAATGTTCAACGCAACGTTGGCGGCACCGCCCGGGCGGTCCTCGATGTGATCGACCTTGACCACCGGTACTGGCGCCTCAGGGGAAATCCGTGAGGTACCACCATGCCAGTAACGGTCGAGCATGACATCGCCGACCACCAAGACAGGGGCTTGATCGAATCGCGGCATGGACAACTTCATGGAGCAACCCACATACAAAATGAACAGGGGCGCGATATTAACACAGGGTGAGTCAGGCTCACCCTGATGTCGGTATCAGGCGATGTCTTCGGCCGGCGTATCGAGCCCCATCGCATGCAGCCGCGAATAGTAGCCATTTTGCGCCAGCAATTGAGAGTGGGTCCCACGCTCGACGATTTCGCCGTGGTCCATCACCAGGATCAGGTCGGCCTTTTCGATAGTCGACAACCGGTGAGCGATGACCAGCGTGGTACGACCCTTCATGACTTGATCCAGCGCTGCCTGAATGTGGCGCTCGGACTCGGTATCAAGTGCCGAGGTTGCTTCATCGAGAATCAGCAACGGAGCATTTTTCAACAAGGCCCGGGCAATCGCCAGGCGCTGGCGCTGACCGCCGGACAGCAGTACGCCGTTTTCCCCGACCTGGGTATCCAGGCCTTGCGGCATCTGCGCGATGAAGTCCATTGCATAGGCGTCCGCGGCAGCCTTTTCAATGTCTTCGCGAGGTGCGCCAGCCAAATCGCCGTAGGCGATATTGTTAGCGATGGTGTCATTGAACAGGGTCACATGCTGTGTGACCTGCGCTACGTGCCGACGCAGATTGCGCAGGCGATAGTCTTCGATTTCGACATCGTCGAGCAGGATCTCACCGACTTCATGATGGTAGAAGCGCGGTATCAGGCTGGCGAGAGTCGATTTGCCGCTGCCAGAGCGACCCACCAGGGCGATCATCTGTCCCGGCGCGGCGGTAAAGCTGATGTTCTTCAGCACCTCACGCTCTGTGCCTGGATAGGTGAAGCTCAGGTTGCGTACTTCCAGATAGCCGTTGACGCGATCACGCTCAACGGTTCCGTTGTCGACTTCCGGCTCAACGTCCAGTTGCTCGAAAATGCTTTCGGCGCCAGCGACACCTTTCTGAATGGTCGAGCTGACTTCCGACAGCTGCCGGATCGGCTTGGGCAGCAGACCCGCCGCAGTGATGTAGGCCACCAGGTCACCGGCGGTTGCATCACCACGCAGGAGCAGCACCAGGAACATCAGAGCGGCCATGGCGGTGTAGATCACCAGCTGCAACATCGGCGTATAGACCGCACCGGTCTTGGTCATACGCAGTTGCTTGTCGGTGTTGCCCTGGCTGGCTTCGGCAAAACGCCGCTCTTCGTAGCTCTCGCCACCGAAACTGCGCACTACGCGATAACCCTGGATGGTCTCGGAAGCCACATGGGTCACGTCGCCCATCGCCACCTGGATCTTCTTGCTCTGCTTGCGGAATTTCTTGCTGGTATTACCCACCATGAATGCAATCAGCGGCAGGATCGCCAGCATCACGAGGGTCAGTTTCCAGTTCATCCACAGCAGGTAGGCAAACAGGAAGACCACGGTAAGGCCTTCGCGGATAACTACCTTGATGGCATCGGTGGCGGCACCGGTCACCATGGTCACGTTGAACGTGATTCGCGAGATCAGATGCCCGGAATTGTGGGTATCGAAGTAGCGATTCGGCAGGACCAGCAATTTATTGAACAACTCGACGCGCAGGTCATGCACCAGCCCCAATGACACCTTCGCCAGGTAATAGTTACCGAGGAAGGAGCCCAGGCCTTGCCACGCCGCGATCAGGATGATCAGCAATGGCACGGCCATCAGCAGCTGCAAGTCCTTCAGGTAGGGGACGTCGGGAAAGAGCACCGCTTCAGGATTGCTCAGGCCATCGACGAAATACTTGAGAATCCCCGCCAGCATCGGCTGTGTGGAGGCAAAGATCACGAAGCCCACGATACTCAGCAAGAAAAGACCGAGATAAGGTTTTACATAACCCAACAGCCGAAAATAGATTTTCAGGCTGGAGTCCTGTCCCGCTTTGGGCGGTGCGTCACTCATCGTAGAGCTCACTGGTTAGGAAGAACGCGAAATTTTATCACAAGCGTCAGGATTGACCCGCGCCCATACCAAAACACTGGCCAGGCCAATGGGCAACCAGCTGATAAACCATTCAGCCCTTGGAGTACCATTCAGGCTGGCGGCGTCAAACTGCATCGCCAGGGTAGAGAACAGCCATATGCCGATGATTCCCTTGGCATAGAGCGTTTCCCGAACCTTCCACGCTTCGCGCAGTACAGCGATCCAGGTCGCAGCCCACAACAATAATCCCGGCAGGCCCAATTCGATGGCCACATGGGTGAACAGGTTGTGCGCGTGGTCAAAATACTGCCCATCGGCAAACACCGTGTAGTGACTGCCAAGGCCCAGGCCCCGCCATGGGTGCTCGGCGATCATTTGCAGACTGGCCAACAGGATCTGCGGGCGATAGGAAGCGCCGCGCGCCAGTACCAGGGATTCGAAAAGCCAGAACGCAAGCATGGCGACGATCAGTGCGACCGCCGCAATGATGCGACTGCGCCGGTCACCGCACCAGATCGGCATGGCAAGTATCGTGAGAAACATTGCCAAGGCAGCACCGCGGCTCTGGCTGAGCAGAACGAATAACCCCAGGAAACCCAACGCAACGGCACAAACCACCTGCATCGCGCCAGTACGTGGCGCCCAGAGCACCAGCCACACCGCAGCCAACCCGATGACGTAGCCGCCCAGAATCGGATGGGCCAATTCGCCCAACCCTTCCACACGTGAACTCCAGGCGTTGCCTTGCATCCCATAAAATTTGACGATCGCCACCAATGCAGTGACAGCCAATCCTATGCCTCCCCACTGCATGATGCGGATCACGCGCTCGGGGCGGGCACTGGCGAATACCGGGAAAAACAACAGGAATACCACGACGTACAGCACACGCTTGGCTGCGCGTTCCAGGTCAGGGGTATTCGACCAGGAAAGGCTGAGCAGTGACCAGATCACCAGCCCGAGCAACGGCAGGTAGATCCAGCGCTGGTCATGGAATAATTCCCGAAGCCGGGCCCGCGCGGGCCAGCAGAAGATGATTGCAGGCAACCAGAGAAACGCCACCAAGCCTTGTTGATAGAGCTTGTTGGTAGGCGCAATGGCGATGGCCAACAAAAACCACAAAAGACCTACTGCCATCCATGCTTGCGCCCAACGAGTTTCTTGCATCAAATTGCTCCTGTAAGCGTTCGCCTACCCAACCCGACATGGTTAAAGCTGAATTTTTTCGGCATCATTGCCCGCCACTGTGCCCCGTTCTTCCAACAAGGCTTTCTACGATGCAATGTTCCCGGCTCCCTCAAGCAGCCCTAGATCAATTGATTGACGGTGCCAAAGTACTCGAGGCCGACAGTTACGGGCCAAAAGTCTACCTGTTGCAAGATGGGAATATCCTCAAACTGTTTCGCCGCAAGCGTATTTTTTCATCTGCCTTGTTTCGTCCATACTCGAAACGCTTTATCGACAACGCGCTCGAACTGCAAAAGCTCGGTGTGCCGACCTTGCAGGTCCTGCAGTATTACCGACTGCAGGCGCCGGGCATGACAGCCGTGCTGTACCAGCCATTGCCAGGCCAGACCCTGCGCCAGGTCGCCAGCAAGGACGGATTCAACTGGCCGCAAGCCTTGCCAGAATTGGCCGCACTGATACGCAGCCTCCATCAATCGGGGATTTACTTCCGCTCACTGCATCTGGGCAACATCGTGATCACGCCCGACAATCGTATGGGCCTGATTGACGTGGCTGACATGCGGTTCCTGCGAGCCCCATTGCCTCGCCACTTGATCAAGCGCAACCTGCAGCATTTCGCACGCTATATTGCGCGCGAGAACCTGAACGACACCTTTCCGATGCAGGCATTGGAGCAGGCAGTGTTGCCATCATGAGAGTAGCGCACGGGCGGTCTGGCTGAAGCTCAGCCAGGCTTGATCCGGCGCTAACGCTTGGAATTGTTCAGCAGCGACCGCTTCGGCAGAGACACTGAACGCTCGCAAGATCGCTTCGCGCCACGCACTCACGTCATCAACCGGGGCATACCAGCCGCTATCGGCCAACTGTTCGCGAAACACCGGTAACTCACTGCACAGTACCGGAACGCCCGCCATGACCGCCTCCTGCATGATCAACCCCAGGCCTTCTTCCCGCGAAGGGATCGCCACCCAGTCGAAGGCACGATAAAGACGCGCCGCGTCATCCAGATGGCCCGGCAGCAAGACTTGCTCACGCAGTCCCAGCTCATCGATTCGCGCTTGCAGCGAGGCCCGGGCGCTGCCCTCCCCGACAATGACCAATCTCAGGTCGGCGCGCTTGTGCAATGCCCCTGCAAAGGCATCGAGCAGGCAAATGAAGCCCTTCTCCGAAACCAGGCGCCCCACCGCTCCCAATATTGGTCCTCCGCTCGCAGACAGTCCCAAGCGGCTCAACGCCTCTTCCCGAGGAAGTAAAGCGCTATGGAAAGCGGCAGGCTCAAAGGCACTGCGCAATGTCACGACCGGTACCTGCAAGTCACGATTCAGGGAAGTTGCGAGGGTGTTCGACACGGCAGCCAATGCCAGCTGGGAGGATGGGAGCTGTTGGAAGAGCGCTCGATCACCTGCATGCAGCCGCGTCGCCCCATGAAAAATGACCACTACACGGATATGCGGCAACCCCTTGAGTATCGGCAACAGCGTGCGCGCCACTCCCAACCCGTCAAGCAATAGCAAACGCGCGTCGCTGTCCTTGAGGGCGCGGTGAAACCGGGCGCGCATCCAGGGTTTGGTCAATCGCCAGAAATGCCGCCCTTTCAATTGGGCAGAAGTCAGCCCCCATTCACGGATCTCACCAACGTTCACTCCACATTCGCGCGCACCTCCCTGAAGCAACCAGGTTTTCACCGGGGCCGAGGGTAAGGCATGAGACAGTATCTGCTGATGCACCTTGTGGATCGAGGCAAATGGAGCACCACCGGCCCACATCACATTGAGAATACTCATAGGGCAAGCAGCCAATACAAAAGGTAAAGGGGATAAGCTGCGGTGTCGCTACTTGATGGTCCAGCCAATGCAGACTCCCAACAACAAAAACAAAACGAATTTGACCTGTTCGCGCCGACTACGACGCGCCTTGCGCTGTCGCTCGATAGGCGTTTGCACGTGCAGGCCAAACCCGGTGTGCATGACTGCGTCCGCTTCAAGCGTCAGGGCAGTCAGATTCAGCTGCGCGTATCGTTGTGACAGCGCTTTCTCTCCACCGTGCCCGGAGAATGGCGCGCACAATCGATATTCCTTTACCCTCCGCAGGCCCGGGTTCAGCGAGAACCCCTGCCACTGCGGCTTGTCGGAAATCAATGGATGGCAAGCCACTCCACCTACGACCTCACGCGGCCCCAGATGAATGTAGGGACTGTGAACCCGCAGATCATGAGTATAGCTACGCAGCCACACTTGCAGGATTTCCGGGCGCAATTGGAGAATGGTCATGGAGTCTTCCACAAACCCTGGGCGATAGAATTCCCAGTCATCCTCGCAATGGAAGATGTAGTTCGTGCTGACGTGTTCGTACGCCAGGTCGATTGACGCCAGTTGACCCAGCTTGGGTCGATTGACGAACACCGTGCAGTGTTCCTTCCAGTTAGCTGGAATGACCGCGTGAACGCCTTCGTCACCCGCATCCTCAGTGATGAACACTTCACGGATAGGGGCCGTATTGAATCGATCGAAGCTCTCGAGTGTAGTCTTCAGCAGATCCAGGCGACCACAGCTTGTGACCACTAGCGTGATGTCACTCTCGTGGGAAAAATGCACGGTTTTCTCAATAGGATAAAAGTGGTCAGCAATATCAATGGCCGGCCTACACTTGTCAAACACCCAAATTGAGTCGAATTCTTTCCAACAGACTCAGCGGCGCACGGGCACGCAGTGCAGGCTCAAGCTCCTCAACGATACGCTGGCCGATGCGTGCAAAGCTGAACTGACTGACCGCCAGCTCCTGACCGTTGCGCGCGATACGCTGCGCCAGTTGCGGGTCGCTGCGCAGAATGGCCAGCTTTTCCTGAAGCTGTGCAATGTCCCGATACAACACCACGTTGTGCATATCCTGCAAGCCCAGCGCTTGGCATTCCGCGGCACCCTGATCATAGGCTAGCAAGACACAGCCACAGGCCATGGCTTCGAAGTTCTTGATCATGAATTCGCCCATGCCGACGTCCGCACTGACGAAAAATCGAATGCGGTTAAGCGTATCGCGGTACTCCTCGCCGGACTTGGTACGAGTGACAACCAGGGGTTCGACACTCGCCAGCTCATCGAGCAGTGCCTTGCGGCCGCTATAGGCAACGCTGTTGGTACTGCCAACGAACGCCAGCTCGATATCCCGCTCGCGCCCTTGATCTTCAAGCTGCGTCTGGTCGTAGCCCTTGGGAACGAACACTGCATCGAAGCCCTCCGAACGCAGGCGCTCGGTGACAACGAAACCGGAACTGATGACTCGCGCCCACGGCAATCGACGGTAGTGCGCACTGAACTTACCGGTGTACTTGCAAGGAATGTAGTTCTGGTAGGCATCGTGCTCGAGGATGACCAGGTTGGGAATCGTGCGGATAAATCCGACCTGGCGGATCTCCTGCTTGAACCGCAGGAAAAACACGATCCGGTCGTACCGGGACACGTCGACTTCACGCCGGAAATAACTGCGCAGGTTGCGCTGTTCCTTGCTGCTCAACCACCGCAAGTCGCACTCGCAATGAGCCGCCACCCCGTCGTACAGACGGTCCAGGATGGCCCGCTGATCTTTCTGCACCAGAAATAGAACTTTCATCGTCTTCCTTGCCACAACAGGCAAATGGAGCAACACCTGAAACCGGACCTGCCCTCAGACGGCCGACCTTCAGGCCCATGACACCTTATAAACGCCAAAACAGTTCCTGGCGTCGCACAGCCTTGCGAAAAAATTCATTTTCGCCGTAACGCGAACCGGCCCGGCCCGCCAGAAACCGCTGCAACCCACGCCGCAAGCGACGCTTGAATGGCGGCGGCGGTTGCAGGTCGTGCATCATCGCCAATGCCATTGCCTTGTCACGCTGCTGAGCCAGGGAAAGCTGCAGGCAGTAGGGATGCATCTGCTGACCAAGATCGAACACGGGAGGAAGGGCAATAGCGGTGCCGGTGTCACCCATCGGCCAGCGATCGTTGTCATGAAGGTGATTGGCATAGCCCAACAGCGTCGGTTGCCAATCAAGCCCCTTTAGCGCTTCGAGCACTGCTGCCTGCGCACAAAAATGATCGGGATGGGGATCAAGGGTCGGGTGCGGCAATACGATTACCTCAGGCCGGGCACGCAGCAGCAGGGCTTGCAGATCTGCCAGCAGGTTGTTCCAGGTTGGCGCGCCATCGACATCGCCCGGCAGGCCAAACGGGTTCAATTGGCGAAATACCCGGGTGTCGCGCAAATCCGCTTCCCGCGAGCCTATCGGCTTGGCGGGCGATGCCTGCATGGCTTCCAGTTGCAAGCAGAAATAGCCCAACTGCACGCAATGGTCTGACGGCACTCCCGCCCAGCGCGGCACGGCAATACTGTCCCAGGCACGCAAACGGCCTTTCAGGCGCGCCGCCTCGACCTTGTTCATGCCCATGCGTTGATAATGTTCGGCTTCGATTTCACCGGCGGTGAGCGTCACGATCCAGGCTTCATCTGCCTGACTGTACAAACCGTAAGCCGCGAGCTCGGCATCATCGGCATGCGGGGCGATGACCATCACCCGTTGACGGCGAAAGTCCGGATGTTCAAAAGCCCACAACACAGGCTCACCCTGTAGCCGGCAGAATCTCCCACGCAGGCGCAACTCACCGCGCGACAGCACCTGGGCCTGGCCGCTGAGGTTGAGGTAACGCAGGCCGTCCACTCCCCGTTCGAAGGTCTGCCGGTCAGGGCTGTCGCCCCCCGTCAACTCGACCACTGGATCGAAGAAACGTCCCAGCCACGTGCTTTTTACCTTGAGGGCCAGCACCAGCGTCGCGTCGTCGACCAGCATGACGCCCTCATCCAGGCGCAGGTGCTCCCCGTTCAGGTGAACCTTGGGCTGCGGGGTGTAGGGCGTAAAGGTGTACTGATAGTCGTCTTTGGCGCTATAGAACAGGTGATCGGCAAACCAGGCTTCGTGGGCCACCCAGCCCACCAGCGCAAGCACCAGTGGCAACCACCACACCACCAGGATGCCGGACAGGATCAACAGCACCAGCGCCACCAGCAGACCGATGCGTTTATTGCGCCGATGGCGCTTGAGCAATTGCTGTTTGCGGGTCATGGCTTGACTCATACGGTGTAGACCGGCACAGGGTTGCACCAGCGATCCTTGTATTCCCGGTCGGCACGGCCAAAGGAAAAGCGCAGGGGCTTGTCCAGTGCCCTGGCGTGCTCCCAGGCGCTTTGGGTGTTGAGAAAACTCAGTACGCTACCGGGGCTGAACTCGCGGGTTTCGGGATCGACACCGCCATTGATGTATTCAACGCTGATCCATTGCGGCGTCTCAACGCGATAAACCAGTTGAATGGCGATGGCGGCATCATTGAGGAAGATCACCGAACCGATCAGAAACTCGCGCAACAACTCGATGACCTCGGCCATGCGTTCGGCACCGGTAGCCGGGAAACCCCAGCGGCGCAGGAACAAATCACAATAGATCGCGCCCAGCTCCTGGCTGGAAAACTCGGAAACCGCTCGCACGACGCCACCCGCTTCCTCCAGCAACCTGAGTTCGCGACGCTGGTTGTAGCGAAATTTCTTCGACAACTCTTCGGGCGTGCGCGCCATGGCCAGTTGTTCGGCCTGCAGCCTGATACCGGTGAAACGGTTTTCGTTGAGCGCCGACAAGTAGCGGCCACGATGGCGCAAAGGTGCCTGGGCATCGGCGGCAGCCGGCAGAATGATTTCGGCATTGCCGAGGTCGAACAAGCCCTTCTTGCCGTGACGCTTGAGCACGTCCTTGGACAAGGCAAGGTCGCGCCCCCAGGTCGGAATCGCCGCCTTGATTTCGCCGCCTTGCTCCCACGCCAGGTATCGCACCGGGATGTCGGCGAGCCGCGCCAGGCGCTCGACCACCAGCGGGTGAGTGGCGACGCTGCCGCCATAACGCTGCCAGGCCTCGGCATAAGTCGAGGCATCGGATAGCGACCAGCCGCGTTCGCGCCAGCCTTGAAATCGGTTGAGCATCAGCCCCTCTGTGCCAGTTCGGTAACGTGCGGCAAGTGCCAGAAAGCATCGCGCACCGCGCGGTCGGAGAAGCGTTCACGCAGGCGCTCAAGCATCAACTCGGCGCACTGGCGACGTTGCTGCTCGTCCATTGCGGCCAGATGTTGCAGGCCTTGAGCCAAGTGCTCGGCATCGCCCAAGGGAAACAGAATACCAACGCCTTCGACCACTTCCTTGGCTCCGCCACAGGCCGTTGCGAGCAATGGCACGCCCGCCGCCATGGCTTCGAGCAGCACCATGCCGAATGGTTCATGATCGGAACTGAGGGCAAACACATCGAAAGCGCTGAAATACCGCCGGGCCTCAGGGACCTGACCAAGGAACAGCACCCGGTTGCCAATCCCCAACTCGAGAGCCTGGGCCTTCAAATCCTGTTCCAGACGACCGCTACCCAAAATGACCAGTTGGCTGTTGGCCGGCAACCCGGGGAGCGCCTTGGCAAATCCTTCCAGCAACGTGGCTTGATCTTTGTCCGGGTGCAGACGACCGACGTTGCCGACGATCCATGCATCCGCAGACAGGCCGAGGGTCTCGCGCGCCTCGCGAGCCGACACCTGGCTAGCCTGCAAAGCCGGTACATCGATCCGGTTATAGAGCGTCTGGATCCTTGCCGCCGGCCACTTCGGCAGGCATTGGCGCATGTCGTCACGCACGGCATCGGACACCCCGAGCAGGCTCAGGCGCTTGCGGAAAATATGCGCGAAGAGCTTGCGTGTGCCGCGCTTGTAATCGTCAAACGCATGGTGCACGCCAATCACCGGCAACGAGGTGCCGAGCAAGGCGATGTAGATCGGCTTGAAGCGATGGGCAATGCAGAAACTGAAATTGCGCGAAGCGGCGATCTTGCGCAGATCGCCAATGGCGCCCAGTTTCAGGCCACGAATGGCCTTGGAGCTGTACTCCATGAACAACACTTCATCCGAGGCGCAACCCGCGGCCACCTCGGCATCGGCGACCCCGGTCAGAAACACCGTGGTCACGCGATAGCCGGTGCCCGCGAACAGGCTGGCGTACTGCCGGGCGCAGTCCAGGAACGGCCCGTCATAGCCGTGACAAAACTGCAGCACATGGCGTTCAGCCGAGCGTGTCATAGGTGTCCGCGCCCTCTTTGACCACCAGGATGTCTTCCATGATCAGATACTGTAGATCCGAACCGAAGAACATGTTCAAGGCGTCCGTCGGCGAGCAGATCATCGGTTCGCCACGACGGTTGAGCGAGGTGTTCAGCGACACGCCGTTACCCGTCAGGTTTTCCAGTGCCTTCATCATGTCGTAGTAGCGTGGGTTGTATTCACGCTTGAGCACCTGGGCCCGGGACGTGCCGTCTTCGTGAACGACTTCCGGCACGCGGGTTTTCCATTCTTCAGCCACTTCGAAAGTGAAGGTCATGAACGGCGCCGGGTGATCGATCTTGATCATCTGCGGTGCGACGGTGTCGAGCATCGACGGGCAGAAAGGCCTCCAGCGCTCGCGGAACTTGATCTGGTGGTTGATGCGGTCGGCCACGCCGGCCACGCTCGGGCAACCGATGATCGAACGACCGCCCAGTGCACGCGGACCGAACTCCATGCGGCCCTGGAACCAGGCCACCGGGTTGCCGTCGACCATGATCTTGGCGATCTGCTCGGGCATGTTGTCGAGCTTGCGCCACGTTGGCTTGTTCTCGTGACGAGCACAGGCCGCGATCACGTCTTCGTTGCTGTACGACGGACCGAGGTAAACGTGTTCCATCTTCTCGACCGGTACGCCACGGGCATGGGACACATACGCTGCCGCGCCCACCGCAGTACCGGCGTCGCCGGACGCCGGCTGCACGAACAGCTCCTTGACGTCGTCGCGAGCGATGATTTTCTGGTTGAGCTTGACGTTCAGCGCACAACCACCGGCGTAGGCCAGCTTGCCGGTTTCCTTGAGCACGTCGCCCAGGTAATGGTCGATCATCTGCAAGGCAATTTTTTCAAACAGCGCTTGAATGCTGGCGGCATAGTGAATGTAAGGCTCGTCGGCGATGTCGCCTTCGCGCTTTGGACCCAGCCACTCGATCAGCTTCGGCGAGAAGTAGTAACCCTTGCCCTTCTCTTTGTAACGACGCAGCCCGATAACGTTGGCGTAGTCGGTGTTGATGACCAGCTCACCGTTTTCGAACGAAGCCAGGCGCGAGAAATCATATTTGCTGGCGTCGCCGTACGGCGCCATGCCCATGACCTTGAACTCACCGTCAAGCATGTCGAAACCGAGGAACTCGGTGATCGCGCCATACAGGCCGCCGAGAGAGTCCGGATCGAAAAATTCCTTGATCTTGTGGATCTTGCCGTTTTCGCCATATCCGAAGAAGGTCGTGGCGTACTCGCCCTTGCCGTCGATGCCCAGGATCGCGGTTTTCTCTTTGAAACCGGAACAGTGATAGGCGCTGGAGGCGTGGGCCAGGTGGTGTTCAACCGGCTCGATCTTGATCTTCTTCGGATCAAAACCCAGTTGCTCCAGGCACCAGACGATCTTGTTGCGATAGCGCTTGTAGCGACGGTTACCCATCAGGATCGCGTCAAGTGCGCGGTCCGGGGCGTACCAGTATCGCTTGGCGTACTGCCACCGCGCCTTGCCGAACAGGCTGATCGGTGCGAACGGAATCGCTACCACGTCAACGTCGGAAGGCTTGATGCCGGCCTGTTCCAGGCAGAACTTCGCCGACTCGTAGGGCATGCGGTTCTTTGCATGTTTATCGCGTACGAAGCGCTCTTCTTCCGCCGCCGCGACCAGCTTGCCGTCGATGTACAGGGCTGCGGAAGGATCATGGCTAAGGGCGCCGGACAGGCCAAGAATCGTCAATGCCACAGGGGTCTAGCCTCTTTAGTCTGCGTGCAGGCGCAATGCGCCTCAAAAATTAATGTGCCCTCGCAACGGGCGAGAGACAGCTAAAGGGCGGGATTATAGCTTAAAAGCAGCTTCAAGCCTCTAGCGGCAAGCTGCAAGCGATAGCGGGGTTGACCGTGCCGTTGGTTATTCGGGTGCTGGCCGCCAGTAAATGCTGATATTGCCATCCGTGCCCTGCCGGTAAATCGTATACGGCAAGACAACGGTATCCAGCACGCCAGTCAATACCAAGTCCACCAAAACGAGCGGGACGTAGATACCCGTTGGATCGGGCGGCGCATTCAGCACACAAAAATCGTAGGCCAGGCCGCTGTACACCCGAGGAATGGACTGACAATAGGTTTTTTGCCGTCGAAGCCCGTGGGCCGCGTCGGCATCGTCCTGAAACACCGTTGCGACCGTCCCGCACCCTGTCAAAGCCAGTGAAATGAAACCTGATACAACTAGCGTCTTGATCGTCAAAGCTTGCCCTCCGTAAGCGTCAGGCAAACTAGCATCGCGGTCATTCAGGCCACAGTTCATGGCTTCTCAAAATCATGTAGGACCGTTCGCAGGAACTTGTCCGCTAATCTCTCGAAGGGGTTCAGGCAGCGCCAGAGACGTCCTTGGGTAGACGCTGATCGATGACCTGATAGAGCGCGCTATTCTCGGGCCAATTACGCATGAACCGCGCCCGATCCCGAGCATACGCCGGCGCGAAGCTGGCGAGCGAGCCATGCTGGCACATCGAATCCAGATCGATCAGCGCCCAACGATCCTGCTGCCAGAACAGATTGTGGCCCTTGAAGTCGCCGTGGCTGATGCGCTCGCGAATCAGTTCGGCGAACAGGTGATCCAGCGCCAGCAACTCGGTCTCAGGAGCATCGCCGCTATCAATGTACGGCGCGAATCGCTCGATGATGTCTGGCCCCGGCAGATGCTCGGTGATCAGATAGGCACGACCGCGCAACCCGAGAAAACGCTTTTCCTGCACCGCCAGCGGCTTGGGCGTGGCGATGCCGAGGAATGCCAGGCGATTGCCCTCGCGCCAGGAGTGCCAGGCACGGCTCGGGCGCCAGAAGCGCTTGAGCCAGTGGGCGAAACCCTTGATGTTGTAGCGCTTGATCACCAGCGTACGTCCGTCCACCTCAACCTTGCCGACGCTCGCCGCGCCGCCGGTCTTGTACAGATGCCCCTGATCCAGCAAGGCATCAGCCTGGGCCAATACCGGCAGCATTGCTGCCTCTTCCTCGCGACGGATCGCCCGCAAGCCGAACGCACCGCGCTGGACGCTGAACAGCGTGCATTCGCGACCGGTCTTGATCAGGAAGTCCTTCAGGCGCCAGCTGCGAACCTTGTCGACCTGTTTTTGCAGCGCCTCCATGGGTAGGGCATGCTCGCCGTTGCTCAGCAGGTAGTACACCAGCAATTCTTCGGTGAACGGCTCCAGCGACTTGGGCAACTGGGCGAAAAACACCCCGAGGTTTTCCAGGACCTTCTGGCGCGAGAGTGGCTGGCCCGCCGTTTCGCTGCAGATCCCGGCGCCATCGATCAAATACAGTCGATTGCCCTGGCGCAACAGGTTGTCCAGATGCAGGTCTTCCTGCCACAAACCTTTGCGATGCATCTGGCCGATCGCACCCAAGGCTTGCGCCAGCACGGCTGACTGCTCGTCGGCCAGCACCGGCAGGCCTTCCACCTGCTGCCAGGCATCGCCCAGGCTCTGGGCACCCTCAAGGAACTCAAACAGCAGCCAGCCACCCTCGCCATCCTTCAGGCCATCAGCCAACAGGAGTGGCGTGGTCAGGCCTTGGGCGGAGAGCAATCGCACGCCGTCCAACTCGCGCTGGAAATTCCGTGCTGCCTTGTTGCCAACCAGCAACTTGGCCAGCACTGGCCGACCGCGCCAGACACCGGCACCGACATAACGCTGTCCAGGCAATACCCGCAACAGGGTCAGCAACTGCAACTGCGCCGGCCCGGCAGCATCGGCCAGTGAAAGACTGATGGGCAGGCTCGGCTGACGGCCAGCGTTTTTCAGCTCGGACAAATGCATCAGCGCTTCTCCTTATGGCTACGTCGCGCGGTCAGGCGCGCCAGCCAGCTATCGATCAGCGTGCTGTCCTGAGATTGATCCAGATAGGCGGCCAGCAGAATACGCAGCTGCGCCTCGCTCCATTCCGGCGCCCGACGTAACAGCGGCTCCAGGTCCTTGACCCGATCCCGCTGGCCGAACAGCAGTGGCCGAGTCTTTTCCAGATCGATCAGTTGCGCCTGGTAGCCGTCACCGGTGGCGCACAGGAAAATATGCTTGGGGTAAAAACAGCCATGCACCTGACGCTTGCCGTGCAGGTGCCGCGCCAGTTTTCCGCAGGCTTGAAGTATCGCCACATGTTGCGCCTCGCCGAGGTCCGACCAGCGCTGCAGCAGCGAATCCAGGTCATCCCAGCCGTCCAGGGCGCGAGTGAGGAGAATCGCCCGGACTTCGCCGTCGACCTTGCGCTCACCGAAAAACGCCGCTTTCAGCGCTGGAATGCCGAGCTTTTCGTAGCGGCTGATGTTACGAAACTCCCTGGCAAAACTCGGCTCGCCAAAGGGCGCGTGCAAGGTATGCATCTGGTAGTTGCTCTGACGCTTGAGGTAGAAACCCTGACCCTCCAGATCCAGTCGAAACACGCTGCTCCAGCCTCCACGCAAGGTGTTGGGTTCGTCCACGGCATCGAGCTGCCGGGCCCAGAGCGCATCGAAAGTACCGAGGCCGTGGCGCTCAAGCAGCGCACGGTCTTCAGCGGCCAGGAAATCAGTCATTCGCGTCCCTCGAAAAATCTCACCACATGCCGGATGCGCTTTTTATCGGCGGCATTGAGCCGGCTGCACTGGCGGTATTGCAGGTAAAAGCGCAGGCGCTGGGTAGCCGACAGTTGATACTTGGCGACCTTGTCCAGGCAGGCCAAGTCCTTGGTGATTCGGTATTTGAGCCAGAAACCGCTCCAGAAATCACCGTTGGGGCAGTCGATCAGGAACAGGCGGGCCTGATCGTCGACCAGCAGGTTGCGCCACTTCAAATCGTTATGGGTAAAGTGATGTTCGTGCATTGTGCGGGTGTAGCTGGCCAGTTGTCGGCTGATGCTGTCGACCCAGGCGCGGTCCGCCAGTTTCGCATCGTGCCGCTCGGCCAGCGCCGACAGGTCTTCTGTATGTGGCAGTTCGCGAGTGATCATCGCCCCACGATCGTAGGCCGCACCACGCCGCTCCAGGCCCCAGGCCACTACTTCGGCGGTGGGGATGCCCCACTTGGCGAAACGCTTGAGGTTCTGCCACTCCATTTTCACCCGTGGCTTACCCAGGTAGCGCCGCAAGCCCTTGCCCGCCCCCACGTAGCGTTTGACGTAATAGTTGACGCCATTGCGCTGGACGCGAATGACCTCCGACAACGGATCGCGGGTCAGGCGCTCACCTTGCAGCGCAAACACGGCATCAAGGCTGCCGAAGTCTTCTGCCAGATCGTTGTAAGCAGGCTCAAGCCTCCAGCCCGCCATCAGAGCGCGTCCCCGTATCGCTGTTTACGCTCGTAAAGCTTGTTGGCCTTGCCTTCGAGCCAGCTCAGCAGCCCGGCTTCTTCGCTCAAGACCTGGCGCAGCGGCTGCTGGAAATAGCCCTTGAGAAAACGCAGCTTGTCGCGTCGGGTCAGGCCGATATCCAGCGCGGAAAAATACAGCGCCGCCAGATCCTTGTTACGCCAGCGCGCGGTGATCGTCGGACGGGTCTGGGCGCGGTGCAGGTCGATCACCGAGAGTTTGAAATCGTCTGCGGTCACCGGCTTGTCGGTGTGCAACAGGAAGTGGCAGATGTAACAGTCACGGTGGTTTACCCCGGCACGGTGCATCATGCCGGTCATGCGCGCCACTTCGGCAATCAGCGCACGCTTGAGTTTTGGCTCGGGCGGCTGCTTGATCCAGTTGATGCTGTAATCTTCGAGACTGACAGTCGGCGCCAGCTCTTCGGTGACGATGAACGAATGCTGGTCCGCCGGGTTGCTGCCCTTCTCGCCATAAGCGACGGCGGTCATGGTCGGCACGCCGACTTCCTGCAGGCGTTGGATGGCCTTCCACTCCTGGCCAGCCCCCAGCACCGGCAACTTGGCAGTGAGCAGGTTCTTGAAGATCTCGCCCCAGCCGATGCCACGGTGGATTTTCACGAAAAACCCGTTGCCGTTCACTTCGGTACGCAGCGTGCGGCGAGCCTCAAGCTCCCGGTATACCTCGCCCTGCAAGCCCTCGACTTCGGCGAACGGATCGCGTCCGGCCCAGAGGCTCTTGAACGGTTCAGCCAGCATCAACTTCATTTAAGCGTGCTCCGCCAGAATCACATCGGCCGCGTGTTGCGGCATGCTGTAGAGGTCGGCCGTCTCGGCGAAGGCCAAACCGTTGCGGCTCCAGGCCGCCCTTGCTTGAGCGTCGTTCAGCATACCGGTCAGGTACTGGGTCAGCTGGGCTTGATCGAACGGCTCGTCCAGCACCAGACCGGCGTCGGCCTCGGCGATGTAATGGGCGTACCCGCATACCGCACTGACCAGCACCGGCAACCCAGCCACCAGCGCTTCGAGCAGCACGGTGCCGGTGTTTTCGTTGTAGGCCGGGTGAATCAACAGATCGGCGCCCAACAGGAAACGCGGTATATCGCTGCGACCCTTGAGGAACGTCACGTTGTCGCCGAGCCCCAGCGTGGCGCTCTGCATCTGGAATATCTTGGGGTCGTCCTGGCCAATTACAAACAGCCGGGTGCGCTTCTTCAGATCAGCGGGCAACCCGGCCAGGGCCTTGAGACTGCGATCCACGCCCTTGGTCTTGAACCCGGAGCCGATCTGCACCAGCAGCAAGTCATCGTCCTTCAGATTGAATTCAGCGCGGAACCCGGCGCGAATTTCGTCCGCATCCGCCGGCCGGCGACGATCCTGGGCAATGCCCGGCGGTAGCAGGTGGAAGCGCTCCAGTGGCGTGCCGTAATGCTTGATGAACAGCGGTTGCTGGACCTCGGAAATCATCAACACTTCAGTCTTGGCGTCCTTGGCGAACACCGCGCGCTCGTACTCGGCGAAATGGCGGTAGCGGCCCCAGCGCCGATACAGCGAATTGCGCAGGTTTTGCGCCTTGTCTTCGAAACAGCCGTCAGCGGCGTAGTAGACGTCCAAACCCGGCATCTTATTGAAGCCGATCAAGCGATCCACCGGACGCTTGGCCAAGTCCGCTTCCATCCACTCGCTGAGCTTTTCGTTGCGCCGATGGTTGAAGAATGCCTTGACCGGCGCCACGAGTACCTCGAAACCCGGTGGCACCTCGCCTTCCCAGATCAGCGTGTAGACGCGAATCTGGTGTCCGCGCTTCTGGCACTCCAGGGCGATGCGCATGAAATCTCGCTGCAGGCCACCAAAGGGAAAGTACTTGTACAGGACAAATGCCAATTGCATCAGCGCAGCTCCTCAGCCAGTAACAACGTGCTCAGTCGGCTCGCGACACGCTCGGGATTCAGACGCGTGAAGCACAATGGCCACTCGCGTTTCAGGTCAAACCGATTGGCATCTTCGGCCGTCGGTTGATAAGTGCATTTCTTTTGCAAACACGGTGCGCAGGGGAAATCGCTGGCCATGTGAATCTGCGACTTGCCGTAGGCCCCGGTCAGGCCCGGATTGGTCGGGCCGAACAGCGACAGCGTTGGCACATCAAGGGCTGCGGCCAGATGACCGAGGCCGGTGTCCACCGCCACGCAGGCTTGCGCGCCGGCCAGCACCTTGCCGACCCCGGCCAGATTCAGCTTGGGCAAAACCTCGGCGTGCTTGAAGCCGGCAGCGATGCGCTCGGCACGGGCCTTTTCCGCGCCGTTGCCCCAGGGAAGTTTCACGCCCACGCCGAGGTAACCGACCCGTTCAGTCAGCTCGCGCCAGTAGGCTTCGGGCCAGTGCTTGGTGTCCCAGGTGGTGCCATGCAGGAACACCACATAGGGGTTCTTGCGCGGCAATTCCACCAGGCGCTCGACACTCAGGCCGTAGTCACCCAGCCCCTTGGGCAAGTCATAACCCAGGGCGATGGCGAACAACTGACGCACCCGCTCTACCGCATGCTGACCGCGGGCAACCGCCAGCCGCCGGTTATAGAAACGCGCGGCGACGGGTTCGCGCGCCGAACCTTTATCGAGGCCGGCCACCGGGGCTTTCACATACCGGGTCAGCAGAGCGCTTTTGAGCAGGCCCTGGGCATCGATGACCAGATCGTATTTCGTGGCGCGAAGGCTCTGCTTGAAGCGCTTCCACTCGCCACTCTTGATGGTCTGCCAGAGGTTCTTGCGCCAGCGACGGATCGCCACCGGAATCACCTTGCCCACCGCCGGGTGCCAGGTCGGAATTTCGGCGAAGCCTTCTTCCACCACCCAGTCGAAGGTGATGCCGGGGATGGCCCGCGAGGCGTCGGTCAGCGCCGGCAGCGCATGAATCACGTCGCCCAGCGATGAAGTCTTGATCAGCAATACCCGCAAACTATTTGACCTCGACCACAGTGCCCTGCAAACGCTGCAAGGCTTCGTTCACCGCCTGCGGCATCAGTTGGCGCAGGCAGTTGTAATGGCCGAAACGGCAGGTGCGGTCGAAGCATGGGCTGCATTCGATGCCCAGGCGCACGATCTCGACATGTTCGGCCAAGGGTGGCGTGAAGCCCGGTGACGTCGAGCCATAGACTGCCACCAGCGGGCGGTTCAGCGCGGCGGCAACGTGCATCAGGCCAGAGTCGTTGGACACCACCGAATCGGCGCAGGACAGCAAATCGATGGCCTCGGCCAACGAGGTGCCGCCACTGAGGTTCACCGACTCTTCACGCAAGCCGGGAATCAACCGCGAACGGATGTCTTCACCCACGGCGTGATCGTTTTTCGAACCGAACAGCCAGACTTGCCAGCCCTCGCGAATCTTCGCTTCGGCCACCTTGGCGTAATGCTCGGACGGCCAACGCTTGGACTCGCCGAACTCGGCACCGGGGCACAGCGCCAACACCGGGCGGTCGAGGGTCAGGCCAAACTTGGCCAATGCCGCCTCGCGAGTCACCGGGTCGATCCGCAGGCTCGGGCGCGGGTAAGGCTTGGGCAGCTCAAGGCCTGGCTCGTAGGCCAGGGCCATGAAGCGCTCGATCATCAACGGGTAACGCTCTTTATCCAGCGTGCGTACGTCGTTGAGCAGGCCGTAGCGGAACTCACCACGCCAGCCGGTACGCTTGGGGATGCCGGCGAAGAACGGCACCAGTGCCGACTTCAGGGAATTGGGCAACAGGATCGCCTGGTCGTACTGGCCGGCCAGGGATTTGCCGATGCGCCGACGCGTCGCCAGCTCCAGTGCGCCGTGGCCGAGCGGGAAGCTCAAGGCCTGGCGAACTTCGGGCATGCGCTCAAGAATCGGCCGGCTCCACTCGGGGGCCAGCACGTCGATTTCGCATTGCGGGTGGCGTTGCTTGAGACACTGAAACAGTGTCTGCGCCATCACCATGTCACCGACCCAACTGGGCCCAACGATCAGAATTTTCATGTGGTTTCCATAAACGAACCGGGGAGGCCTACGCCTCCCCGCCTCGAAAATTCTACAGAACAACGCAAATCTACTGTAGAAGCGAGCCTGATCGCGATGGTCGTTAACGATAACGCAGCAAGTCTGGCACTCCGCGGCGCTCTCAAATTCATCGCGAGCATGCTCGCTCCTACAGGGGATATTGGCGTATCAAATATCCCGTTTCAGCTTAGCCCCAGTTCACGCCAGATCCGCATGACCTGTCGCCGTTCGTCCGCGAACTGGTCACCCGGAATCACCCCGGCATTCTTCTGCAAGGCCTGCCGGTGGGCGGCGGAGCGGTAAGCTTTATAAGCTTCACGCAACAGACTGGCGTCCTCGACAGGCATCAGCCCGGCCTTCTCCAATTCTTCCAGAATACGGATATTGTCTGTCCAGCGCAGCAATGGCGGGTACGTTTCGGACCACGCCAGGGCCGCGTATTGCACCATAAATTCAATATCGACGATACCTCCGGCGTCCTGCTTGAGGTCGAAGGGCACTGTGGCTTCGAAGGCATTTGCCCCGGTGCCGGCCGCGGTACTCTTGCTGCCCAGGTTATCGCGCATCTTGGCGCGCATCTCGCTGACCTCCTGGCGCAGGGTCGGCAAGTCGCGTGCCTTGCCCAGGATCGCTGCGCGAACCTGCTCGAATGCCCGGCCGACGTCGTCGCTACCCACCAATACCCGCGCCCTGACCAACGCCTGATGCTCCCAGGTCCAGGCTTCATTTTCCTGGTAGCGCGCAAAGGCCCCCAGCGAACTCACCAGCAGCCCTGATGCACCGGACGGGCGCAGGCGCATGTCGACTTCATAGAGCTGACCGGAGTTGGTCTGCGCTGTCAGCAAGTGAATGATCCGCTGCCCGAGCCGGGTGAAAAACTGCGCGCCATCGATCGACTTCGGCCCGTCGGTTTCTGCCTGTGGATCGCCATCATGGATGAACACCAGGTCCAGGTCCGAACCATGCCCCAATTCCAGGCCACCGACTTTCCCATAACCGACAATGATGAAGCCGGGATCGCACAAGGTGCCATCGGTGCGTAGCGGCGTGCCGTACTTGGCGACCGTTTGCCGCCAGGCCAGGGCCAGTACTTGTTCCAGTATCGCTTCGGCGAGCCAGGTCAGGTAATCGCTGACTTTCATCAACGGCAGGCTGCCGGCGATTTCCGAAGCGGCGACCCGCAAGCGGTGCGCCAGCTTGAAATGGCGCAAGGCCTCCATCTGCTGCTCGAGGTCGTCCTCGGGAATCCGGGTCAGGCGTTCGCGCAACTCAGCGGCCAGCTCCGGCGCCAACGGCGGCTTGAACAACCGGCCTTCGTTGAGCAACTCGTCGAGCAACAGCGGAAAGCGGGTGATCTGTTCGGCGATCCATGGGCTCGCTGCACACAAGGTCAGCAAGCGGCGCAGGGCACCGGGATTTTCGGTCAGCAAAACGAGATAAGCAGAACGGCGGGCTACAGCTTCCACCAGTGGCAACACCCGTTCCAGCACCAGATCCGGATTGGCATGCTCGACAGCCTGGGCCAGCAAGCGCGGAATAAAGGCGTCGAGGCGCTCACGCCCCAGTCGCTGCATGGCGCGCAATTGCGGGCTGCCGCGTAAACTGGCCAAGGCTTTCAGAGCCTGGGTGGCATCGGCGAAACCGCCTTCCTGCAACTGTCGGCAGGCAGCTTCTTCATCCTGAGCCTCTTCCCACAGCGGCAACCACTCTCCACCGACCACCACTTCGTTTTCGGCGCCCTGCTCCTCGTCAGGGTCGGCGATCACCTGAGCGAAGTGCCAGGCCACGCGGCCGCGCCAGTACATCAGGCGCTCATGAAACGCCGGCCAATCGGCAAAGCCCAACATGAAGGCAATGCGCGCCTGATCCTGAGCACTGTCCGGCAGCATCTGGGTCTGGCGATCGGCAATCGCCTGAATCGCATGTTCGGTGTAACGCAGGAACTCGTAACCTTCACGCAGCTCACTGATCACCGCTGGCGGGAGATAACCCTGACCTTCCAGCGTACTCAGTACTTTTAATAGTGGACGTTGTTGCAGACTCAGGTCGCGACCGCCGTGAATCAACTGAAAGGCCTGGGCAATGAACTCCACCTCACGGATGCCGCCGGAGCCGAGCTTGATGTTGTCGGCCATGCCCTTGCGCCGCACTTCCTGCTGGATCAACTGCTTCATGGTGCGCAATGCTTCGATCGCCGAGAAGTCCAGGTAGCGTCGATACACGAACGGTCGCAGCATCTCTTGCAGTTGCGCACCGGCCACTTGATCCCCGGCCACTACCCGCGACTTGATCATCGCGTAGCGTTCCCAGTCGCGGCCCTGGTCCTGGTAGTACTGCTCCAGCGCGTTGAAGCTCAACACCAGGGCACCCGACGAACCGTAGGGCCGCAAGCGCATGTCGACACGGAACACAAAACCGTCGACGGTCATCGGGTCCAGCGCCTTGATCAAGCGCTGGCCAAGACGGATGAAGAATTCCTGGTTGTCCAGCGGGCGCTTGACCCCGACCGTTTCGCCGCCTTCGGGATAGGCAAAGATCAGGTCGATGTCCGACGACAGATTGAGTTCGACCGCGCCCAGCTTGCCCATGCCGAGGACGACCATCTGCTGCGGCTCGCCGCTGCGCCGGCCGGTGGGCACGCCGAACTGCTGGCAATGCCGTGCGTACAACCATTGATAGGCCTGGTCGATGCTGGCATCGGCCATGTCCGAAAGGTCGCGGCACGTCTGGACCAGATCGGCCTGGCGGGTCAGGTCACGCCAGACGATCCGCACCTGGTGGCGCGCCCGTTGGCGGCGCAATGCCCGGCCGAGTTGTTCATCGGTCTCGGCGGCATTTACGGCTGCAGCGATCTGCGCGCATAACTCGCCGGGGGCATAGCCACGGTCCAGTTCACCGGAGCGCACCAGTTCCAGCAGCATCAGCGGATCGCGCACCGATTGCTCGGTGACAAAGTCGCTGGCGGCGGTTACCCGGGAAAATTGCGCCCAGCGCTCGGGCGTCCATGTGGACAGGCCATGGTCGTCATCCAATGCCTCGACAGCATCGCGCAACGACTGCTCGGCGCGGGTGACAAACGGCAAGAGAATAGCGGGCAGGTCGACAAGCGGGGGCAGGCTCATGGTCTATCCTTGATCGGCGTGTAACAGGCTGCATGTAGTGAATCTCGCATACCCACTACCTGAAGGAGTGTCGAACAAAAGTTAGAAATAGCTGAAAATTCTTTTTTATTGGCAGCCAACATCAAGGTTTCACCTTTTTCGGTTGGCAAAAGACCAACCTTAACGATTATTCTCACAACGCAGCCGGGGGCCACAAGCCGCTCATCTGTAGTTTTACTACTCGTATATACATTAGCAAGGCTGAAATGCCGGATGATTTGTAGTAAAACTACACACCGCCGGAACAACCTATCGGCAATCCAAGAATTCATAACGTCTGCCCACAAGGCCAGTCGCTAACTCAGGCAACCGATTCTGGTAGCCTTTCCGCCCTGGAGCAAGCCATGCAAGACCTCGATCCCGTCGAAACCCAGGAATGGCTGGACGCCCTGGAATCGGTTCTCGACAAAGAAGGCGAAGACCGTGCTCACTATCTGATGACCCGTATGGGTGAACTCGCGACCCGCAGCGGTTCGCAGTTGCCTTACGCCATCACCACGCCTTACCGCAACACCATCCCGGTAACCCACGAAGCACGCATGCCTGGCGACCTGTTCATGGAACGCCGCATTCGCTCGCTGGTACGCTGGAACGCGATGGCCATGGTAATGCGTACGAACCTGAAAGATTCTGACCTCGGCGGTCACATCTCCAGCTTCGCTTCCAGCGCGACCCTGTATGACATCGGCTTCAACTATTTCTTCCAGGCCCCGACCGACGAACACGGCGGCGACCTGATCTACTTCCAGGGCCACACTTCGCCAGGCGTCTACGCCCGCGCGTTCATGGAAGGCCGTATCACCGAAGATCAAATGAACAACTTCCGCCAGGAAGTCGACGGCCAGGGCCTGTCGTCCTATCCGCACCCTTGGCTGATGCCTGACTTCTGGCAGTTCCCGACCGTATCCATGGGTCTGGGTCCGATCCAGGCGATCTACCAGGCGCGTTTCATGAAGTACCTGGAAGCCCGTGGCTTCATTCCTGCCGGCAAGCAAAAAGTCTGGTGCTTCCTGGGCGACGGCGAGTGCGACGAGCCGGAATCCCTGGGCGCGATCTCCCTGGCTGGCCGCGAGAAGCTGGACAACCTGATCTTCGTCATCAACTGCAACCTGCAGCGCCTCGACGGCCCGGTTCGCGGCAACGGCAAGATCATCCAGGAACTCGAAGGCGTGTTCCGCGGTGCCCAGTGGAACGTGACCAAAGTCATCTGGGGCCGTTTCTGGGACCCACTGCTGGCCAAGGACGTCGACGGCATCCTGCAACGTCGCATGGACGAAGTCATCGACGGCGAGTACCAGAACTACAAGGCCAAAGACGGCGCGTTCGTACGTGAACACTTCTTCAACTCGCCAGAACTCAAGGCGATGGTTGCAGACTTGTCCGACGACGAGATCTGGAAACTCAACCGTGGCGGCCACGACCCGTACAAGGTCTACGCGGCGTACCACGAAGCGGTCAACCACAAAGAACAACCTACCGTCATCCTGGCCAAGACCATCAAGGGTTATGGCACCGGTGCCGGCGAAGCGAAGAACACCGCGCACAACACCAAGAAAGTCGATGTCGACAGCCTGAAGTTGTTCCGCGATCGCTTCGACATCCCGGTCAAGGACGAAGAACTGGAGAACCTGCCGTTCTTCAAGCCTGAGCCAAACAGCGCCGAAGCCCGCTACCTGAGCGAGCGTCGTACCGCACTGGGTGGCTTCGTGCCGCAGCGTCGCGCGCAAAGCTTCAGCGTGCCGACTCCACCACTCGATACCCTCAAGGCTATCCTGGACGGCTCGGGCGACCGTGAAATCTCCACCACCATGGCCTTCGTGCGCATCCTCGCGCAGCTGGTCAAGGACAAGGAAATCGGCCCACGCATCGTGCCGATCATTCCGGACGAAGCCCGTACCTTCGGTATGGAAGGCATGTTCCGTCAGTTGGGCATCTACTCGTCCGTCGGCCAGCTCTACGAGCCAGTCGATAAAGACCAGGTGATGTTCTACAAGGAAGACAAGAAGGGCCAGATCCTCGAGGAAGGCATCAACGAAGCGGGCGCCATGAGCTCCTTCATCGCTGCCGGTACTTCGTACTCCAGCCACAACCAGCCAATGCTGCCGTTCTACATCTTCTACTCGATGTTCGGCTTCCAGCGTATCGGCGACCTCGCGTGGGCCGCTGGCGACAGCCGTACCCGTGGCTTCCTGATCGGCGGTACCGCCGGCCGTACCACCTTGAACGGTGAAGGCCTGCAACACGAAGACGGTCACAGCCACCTGCTGGCTGCCACCATCCCGAACTGCCGTACCTACGATCCAACCTACGGCTATGAGCTGGCGGTGATCATCCAGGACGGCATGAAGAAGATGACCGAAGAGCAACAGGACGTCTTCTACTACATCACCGTGATGAACGAGTCGTACCAGCAGCCAGCCATGCCGGCCGGTGCCGAAGAAGGCATCAAGCGGGGCATGTACCTGCTCGAGGAAGACAACCGCGAAGCGGCACACCACGTTCAGCTGATGGGCTCCGGCACCATCCTGCGTGAAGTGCGTGAAGCGGCGAAGATCCTGCGTGAAGAGTTCAACGTCGGCGCCGACGTGTGGAGCGTTACCAGCTTCAACGAACTGCGTCGCGACGGCCTGGCCGTTGAGCGCACCAACCGTCTGCACCCTGGCCAGAAGCCTAAGCTGAGCTACGTGGAAGAGTGCCTGAATGGCCGCAAAGGTCCGGTCATCGCCTCTACCGACTACATGAAACTGTTCGCCGAGCAGATCCGTCAGTGGGTACCGTCCAAGGAATTCAAAGTCCTGGGTACCGATGGTTTTGGCCGCAGCGACAGCCGCAAGAAACTGCGTCATTTCTTCGAAGTCGACCGTCATTTCGTGGTGTTGGCAGCCCTGGAAGCACTGGCTGACCGTGGTGACATCGAACCTAAGGTTGTGGCTGAAGCCATTGCCAAGTTCGGTATCAACCCGGAAAAACTCAACCCACTGGACTGCTGAGGAGAGATTCTGTGAGCGAACTCATTCGCGTACCTGACATCGGCAGCGGTGAAGGTGAAGTAATTGAACTGTTTGTGAAGGTCGGCGACCGCATCGAAGCTGACCAGAGCATCCTGACACTTGAGTCGGACAAGGCGAGCATGGAAGTGCCTGCGCCGAAGGCCGGCATCATCAAGAGCCTGAAAGTGAAGCTGGGCGATCGCCTGAAAGAGGGCGACGAACTGCTGGAGCTGGAAGTCGAAGGCGCCGCTGCTGCGGCTCCAGCGGCTGCCCCTGCGCCTGCTGCAAAAGCTGCAGCTGCACCTGCTCCTGCGGCAGCTCCAGCGCCGGCCGCTCCAGCTGCTGCACCGGCTGCCGCTTCGGTACAGCAAGTGCACGTGCCGGACATCGGCTCGTCGGGCAAGGCCCAGATTATCGAGATCCAGGTCAAGGTCGGCGACACCGTCGAGGCTGATCAGTCGCTGATCACCCTGGAATCCGACAAGGCGAGCATGGAAATCCCGTCGCCTGCCGCTGGCGTGGTCAAGGCCATCAGCGTCAAGCTTAATGACGAAGTTGGCACTGGCGACCTGATCCTGGACCTGGAAGTGGCCGGTGCTGCTGCACCTGCCGCCGCGCCTGCCCAGGCTGCCGCTCCTGCACCTGCCGCTGCGCCTGCTCCGGCAGCTGCTCCTGCTGCTCCCGTTGCAGACAGCGTTCAGGACATCCACGTTCCGGACATCGGTTCGGCGGGCAAGGCCAAGATCATCGAAGTGCTGGTCAAGGCCGGTGACTCGGTTGAAGCCGATCAGTCGCTGATCACCCTGGAATCCGACAAGGCGAGCATGGAAATCCCATCGCCTGCCGCTGGTGTGGTGGAAAGCGTTTCCATCAAGCTGGACGACGAAGTCGGTACCGGCGACCTGATCCTCAAGCTGAAAGTCAAAGGCGCAGCGCCTGCTGCTGCCCCGGCACCTGCTGCCGCTGCTGCGAGCGCGCCTGCGCCAGCCGCTGCTCCTGCTCCTGCTCCTGCTGCCGCCGCACCTGCTGCGGCCGCTCCGGTTGCTGCTCCAGCCAAGCCTGGCGCCAAGGTTCACGCAGGCCCGGCCGTACGCCAACTGGCCCGTGAATTCGGTGTCGAGCTGAGCGCTGTCGGCGCCAGCGGTCCGCACGGTCGCATCCTGAAAGAAGACGTGCAGGTATACGTCAAGGCCATGATGCAGAAGGCCAAGGAAGCACCGGCCGCCGCTGCTGCTGGCGCAACCGGCGGCGCGGGTATCCCGCCGATTCCGGTCGTGGACTTCAGCCGCTTCGGTGAAATCGAAGAAGTGCCGATGACCCGCCTGATGCAGATCGGTGCGTCGAGCCTGCACCGCAGCTGGCTGAACATCCCGCACGTGACTCAGTTCGATTCGGCTGATATCACCGAGCTGGAAGCGTTCCGTATCGCTCAGAAAGCCGTTGCAGAGAAGGCCGGCGTCAAGCTGACCATCCTGCCGCTGCTGCTCAAGTCCTGCGCGCATCTGCTCAAGGAGCTGCCGGACTTCAACAGTTCGCTGGCACCAAGCGGCAAAGCAATCATCCGCAAGAAATATGTGAACATCGGCTTCGCCGTCGACACCCCTGAAGGCCTGCTCGTACCGGTCATCAAGAACGTTGACCAGAAGAGCCTGTTGCAACTGGCAGCCGAAGCCGCTGCGCTGGCCGCCAAGGCCCGCGACAAGAAGCTCACCGCTGACGACATGCAAGGCGCCTGCTTCACCATTTCCAGCCTCGGCCACATTGGCGGCACCGGCTTCACGCCGATCGTCAACGCGCCGGAAGTGGCGATCCTCGGTGTTTCCAAGGCAACCATCCAGCCAGTCTGGGACGGCAAAGCCTTCCAGCCGAAACTGATGCTGCCGCTGTCGTTGTCCTACGATCACCGTGTGATCAACGGCGCCGCTGCTGCACGCTTCACCAAGCGTCTGAGCGACCTGCTGGCGGACATCCGCACCATCCTGCTGTAACACCGGCGGGCCCTCCTTCACGGGAGGGCCTGTCGCGTTTCACGTTTTCCGAGCGCCACGCTCGTACCTCAACCCCGCCAATTTGGCGGGGCTTTTTTTGTCCGGCGTTCTAACCTCAACAGATACTTTCCTACATTTGTGGCTGATATCCCCCACAAGTCGAATCCATTTCCGCCCGGTATTTTTCAAGGCCAAATAACTAGCCTTGCCTGCAAGGCCATTTAAAGCCAATTGATTAAAAACCGAATGGATTCGAATATGTTCAAACCAACTGTCGGGCCAATCATTGGCCACACCACCACGAACCATGCACGTATATTCTTGCGTGGAGAATCAAGTAAAGACGCCCATGCATTCGCCGGCATTCGCTATCGGCAACTCGATGACGAGCATTGGTCAAACGGAATTTTCGCTGAACTCGAGAAAGCCCGGGACATGTCCGCCGTCCTGGCTCTCAGCGACCTGGCTGCCGACACCGTGTATGAATATCAGGCTGGATGGTTCAGCGCGATGCAGCCTGTGTGCTCTGCCAAGGCAATGCAGGAACTGAGCTTGCAATGGCCAGTGCGGATTCATCGCCTGCGTACCCGCTCGAACCAGGCCGGAAAATCCAGGGCCTATGTTGTGGGCTCATGTCGCTATCTACGCCTCACCGCAGGCATTGCCGCCGAACCTCATCTGGGTGACAGGATGTTCGCGACAATCTCAAGACTGGCCGAGCAGGCCGAACCGCCTATCAGCGCCATGCTGATGACCGGCGACCAGATCTATGTCGATGACTTGAACCTCATTGCTCCGGACCGCGAGCTCAAGGATATTCTTCTCAAGTATCGCGTGGCTTTTTCCCAGCCAAACATTGCAAAGTTAATGTCGACCCTGCCGACTTACATGATCCTGGATGATCATGAGATCGAAGACAATTGGCCGGCCAACAGAAACAAGTCCGATGACTTCCTATATGCCAATGCGATAAACGCCTATGAGATCTACCAGGCCAGCCATGGCCCGTCACACCCACTCTGCGCCGATGGCCAAATCGACAGGAAGCTGGACAAATACTGGTACTTGTTCGCCGATGGCGATATCGAGTGGTTTGTCACCGACAGCCGAACACGGCGCAATCTTGCAGCCAGCGACCGACGCATCCTCGATATCGAGCAGGAGCAGGCCTTGTGCACCTGGCTGGTTAACAGTTCGGCCCGGGTCAAATTCGTGGTCACCAGCGTCATGTTCTACCCCGACAGCAAACGCCAGGGTGATGACGCCTGGAAAGGCTTTCCCGAACAGCGGCTGCGGCTGCTGGAAACGATTCGCACACACGCGATCAAGAATGTCTTTATCGTTTCAGGCGACGTCCATGGTTCACTGATCAGCCGCCTGACCCACAGCGAGGACCCGGCCTTTGAAGTTCATACCATCGTCTCCTCGCCCCTGTGCAACAGCAAACTGCTGCCCTATGCGCAAGCGTCTACCTTCCTGCTGGATCAGCCGCTCGCGCGAACCGCTCAAGGCAATTATCGGCACGAATTGAAGGGCAAGGTCATCAGCCAGGATAACTTCGCGCATGTGATCGTCGATACGGAACAGCTTCACGTGCGATATCACGACCGGGATGGCGGCCTTTTGCAATCGATCGCTATTTCGCTGCATTAAAAAGCAAAGATCGCAGCCTGCGGCAGCGCCTACAGGATGCGATCTTTTCGGCTCAATCCAATCTTTTAGTCGCGTGCTGGAGAAATCTTCTCCTCTGCCGACATATTCTTATAGCACTTGGCCTTCATCTCTCTTGTCAGTCAGTGTCGCAATGATGCAACCTTGCCGCAGGCAACAGTAAAGAGGGCGAGAGCCCGGCGCGATCAGCAAATTCGAAGCGAGTCCCCTCCATGAAAAGCCAACCCGATGCCGCCAGCCGTATGGTGGCCGAGGTAGTGACGCAGTTGCCTGTGCCCTCGCGGCTCGGCATGCTGCGTTTCGAACGGCTGAACGAACCAAGCTGGGCACTGCTGTTTCTCGATCCCAATTGCGAACGCCAGTTCGGCCTGCCGGCCGTGGAATTGTGCGCCCTGGTCGGTTCGCCCTACGCCAGCCTGATGGAGCCGCAAGCACGCTATCAGCTGCATGACGCGATTCAGGCGCAGTTGAGCGAGAGCACCCACTATCTGATCCGCTACACCCTGCACACCGCCTCGGGCGCGTTGAACCTGCTGGAGCTGGGTGAAGCCTACAAACAACACAATCGACATCTGCTGCGCGGCTACCTGCTGGTCATCGACGGCCTGTTCGAGGATGACCCACTGCTGCCAGCGCTGGATCTCGAAACCCAGAACTCGCGCCTGCAAATCGCCCTCGAACTCAATCAGCGCGCCCAGCGGGAACAATTGCAGCATCTGGATCGGGTCCGTGCCCAGCAGGACCTTATCCTGCTGCTGACCCGCCAGCGCTACAGCAGCAACAATTCCCTGCAGGAAGCCGCCGAACTGATCACCCGTAGCGCCTGTGAGATTTACCAGATCGACTGTGCCAGTCTTTGGCACCTGGAAGGATCGATGCTGGCCCCCATCTCGGCCTACCACCGCTCAACCCAGGAATACCTGCTGCCGGCGCCGATCGACGCCAGCGGTTTCCCCGATTACCTCGACGCCCTGCATACCGGTCGCGCCATCGACGCCCACAACGCCATGCGCGACCCGCGCACCCGGGAAATCGCCGAAAGCCTGCGCTCGCGTGATGTCAACGCGATGCTCGATGCCAGCATTCGAGTCGACGGCCAGGTGGTCGGCGTGTTGTGCCTGGAGCAAACCGGCGCGACCCGCGCCTGGCAGCAGGACGAAATCGCCTTCGCTGGCGAGCTGGCGGATCAGTTCGCCCAGGTCATCAGTAATCACAATCGACGCACCGCCACCAGCGCCCTGCATCTGTTCCAGCGTGCGGTCGAGCAAAGCGCCAACGCCTTTTTGCTGGTCAATTGCGATGGCATCGTCGAGTACGTCAACCCAAGCTTCACGGCGATCACCCAGTACACCACCGAAGAAGTCCACGGCCAGCGCCTGGCGCAACTGCCGGCACTGGAGAACCTCAGTGAACTGCTGTTCGACGCGCCCTCGGCGCTGGCCATGAGCAACAGTTGGCAGGGGGAATTCAAGAGTCGGCGCAAAAACCTCGAACCCTATTGGGGTCAGTTGTCGATATCCAAGGTCTATGGCGACAACCGCGAGTTGACCCATTACATCGGTATCTACGAAGACATCACACAGACCAAGCTCGCCCAGCAACGCATCGAGCGCCTGGCCTACACCGATAACCTGACCAACCTCGGCAACCGCCCGGCTTTCATCCGCAACCTCGATGAACGCTTCGCCCGCGACAGCGACGCGCCTATCAGCCTGCTACTGGTGGACATCGACAACTTCAAGCGGATCAACGACAGCCTCGGCCACCAGACCGGCGACAAGCTGCTGATCAGCCTGGCCCGGCGCCTGCGCAACAGCCTCAACCCGGGCGGCAGCCTGGCGCGGTTTGCCAGCAACGAGTTCGCGGTCTTGCTTGACAACACTGGCCTTGAACTCGGGCAGCAGGTCGCCAACCAGTTGCTCACGACCCTCGACAAACCGATGTTCGTCGACAACCAGCTGATCAGCGTGACCGGCTCGGTTGGCCTGGCTTGCGCGCCCCTGCATGGGCGAGACCCGCAGACCCTGATGCGTAACGCCGGCCTGGCCCTGCACAAGGCCAAGGCCAACGGCAAACATCAGGTGCAGGTTTTCACCGAGGCCCTGAACGCCGAAGCCAGCTACAAGTTGTTCGTCGAGAACAACCTGCGCCGCGCCCTGACCCAGAACGAACTGGACGTGTTCTACCAACCCAAGCTCTGCCTGCGCAGCGGTCGCCTGCTGGGGATGGAGGCGCTGTTGCGCTGGAACCACCCGGAAAAGGGCATGATCCGCCCGGACCAGTTCATCAGTGTTGCCGAAGAAACCGGCCTGATCATTCCGATCGGCAAATGGATCGCCCGCCAGGCCTGCCGCATGAGCAAAGCGCTGAGCGCCGCCGGCCTGGGCAACCTGCAGGTAGCGATCAACCTGTCACCCAAGCAGTTCTCCGACCCGGACCTGGTAGCGTCCATCGCCAACATCCTCAAGGAGGAAGCGCTGCCGGCGAGCTTGCTGGAGCTGGAACTGACCGAAGGTTTGCTTCTGGAAGCCACCGAAGACACTCGCCTGCAACTCGACCAGCTCAAGCGCCTGGGCCTGACCCTGGCCATGGACGACTTCGGCACCGGTTACTCGTCGCTCAGTTACTTGAAAAAATTCCCCATCGATATCATCAAGATCGATCGAAGCTTCATTCACGAAATCCCGGATAACCAGGACGACATGGAAATCACCTCCGCGGTGATCGCCATGGCCCACAACCTTAAACTCAAGGTCGTGGCCGAAGGCATCGAGACCGCCGAGCAGTTGGCTTTCCTGCGTCGCCACCGTTGCGACGTCGGCCAGGGCTACCTGTTCGACCAACCGATCCCGGGCCTCGACCTGATCGACAAGCTCAAACGCTATCCGCGCGGCCCGATTGCCTGACATCGCGTCAACACTCGGGCAAACTGCATTTCTGATTATTCCAACGACTGAGAGGACTGACGATGGTTCTGCGCTCGGAAATTCTGGTGAACAAAAACGTGCTCCCAACAAAAGAACAAGCTCTGCCTGGCCGCGAAACCCCCATGACCGTGCCGGAAAAACACTTCGTCCACGACGCCCCGCTACTGGGTCCATTCGCGATGGATGTGGATTTCGCGATCTTCGGCCTTGGCTGCTTCTGGGGCGCGGAACGCAAGTTCTGGCAGCGTGAAGGCGTGGTCAGTACGGCCGTGGGTTACGCTGGCGGCTTCACCCCGAACCCGACTTACGAAGAAGTCTGCTCCGGCTTGACGGGCCATAGCGAAGTCGTGCTGGTGGTCTACGAGCCGGCAAAAGTCAGCTACGAAGCGCTGCTAAAGATGTTCTGGGAACTGCACAACCCGACCCAGGGCATGCGCCAGGGCAACGACCTCGGCACCCAGTATCGCTCGGTGATCTACGCCACCAACCCGACCCAACTGGAAGCCGCGAAAAAAAGCGCACAGGTGTTCCAGGTCGAACTGACCAAGGCCGGCAAGGGCATCATCACCACCGAAATCGACGAAGCGCCGACGTTCTATTTCGCCGAGGCGTACCACCAACAGTACCTGGCGAAAAACCCTGAAGGCTATTGCGGCATTGGCGGCACCGGCGTGACCTGCCCGATCTGACCACTGACCGATCGTTCCCACGCTCTGCGTGGGAACGATCATCGCCTCATTCGGCGATCAACCAATCCATCCGCCACCCGCCCTGGGTCTGCCCAAGCTTCTCGGACAACCACGGCAGCAACTCACGCAACTCTTCCTCCAGCCCCCACGGCGGATTGGCAATGGCCAGACCGGAGCCGTTGAGGCTGTTCGGCGTATCCAGCGGATGCACCAGCAGCTCGACCCGCAACAACTTCGGCGCACCGGTACCGGCCAGGTCCTGATAGAACCGGCGCAGCGCGCGCTGATCCTTCACCGGGTACCAGATCGCCGCTACAGTCTGGCGCATCCGCCCGACCGCCTCTTTCAAGGCCGCGGCGCAGCGCTGCATCTCATCCAGTTTTTCGAAGGGCGGATCGATCAACATAACCGCACGCTTCTCCGGCACCGGCAGCAACGCCCGCGGCACATGCCAGCCTTCGCCAAGATGCACCTTGACCCGACGATCACCGGCCATGTTGTCCTTGAGCAGCACGCCATCTTCCGGATGCTTCTCGTTGAGCAACACGCGGTCCTGCGGGCGCGTCAGGCGCCGCGCCAACTCCGGTGAGCCCGGATAAAAGCGCAACTGGCCGTCCGGGTTCATCTCATGCAACACCTGCATGTAATCGGCGGTCAGGATCGGCAGATCCGGCTGATCCCACAACCGCGCAATGCCTTCCAGATACTCACCGGTTCGGCTGGCCTGATCGCCCTGGAGGTCGTACAGGCCAATGCCGGCGTGCGTATCGAGATAGGCAAACGGCTGCTCCTTGCGCGACATCAGGGCGATGAGGCGGGTCAAGGTCAGGTGTTTGAACACATCGGCGTGATTGCCGGCATGGAAGGCGTGGCGATAATTCATGGTTGCTCCTGCGAAGGCCGGCAAGTTTACCTTTTACTGGGCGGCAAGTCAGGAGCTCGCGGCTGAGTGGCAAACCCAGCCCTGTAGGAGCCGCCGGAGGCTGCGATCTTTTGATCTTGACCTTGTGGCATTACCTACCCCTGCTGAAGGCCGACCCCGCAACCAGTGCCCAACCACATCCAGCACATCGCATCCATCGCGCAACGCAATGGCGCAGAGCAAGGCAAGGTAGAAATGGACCTGCCATTAGCCTTCTGCCCACCCCCCAAAAAAAACGGCCCGCCTCCTGTAGGAGACGGGCCGTTTTTGCGAAAGGTTAGAGCCTCAGCTCATCCCCATCACTTGTTCAAACGGAAATCTGCCTCGGCAGCAGCAAAGCGCTGCAGCATGCCAGCAGTCGGCGTGCCCAGCTTGCTGACGATGTAGATCGCCAGGCTGGCGAAGATGAAACCAGGGATGATTTCGTACAGGCCCAGCAGTTCGAAGTGCTTCCAGACGATCACGGTGATCGCGCCGACCAGGATGCCAGCCAGTGCGCCGTTGCGGGTCATGTCTTTCCAGATCACGGAGATCAGCACGACCGGACCGAATGCGGCACCGAAACCTGCCCAGGCGTAGCTCACCAGGCCCAGCACACGGTTTTCCGGGTTGGCCGCCATGGCGATGGCGATCAGGGCAACCAGCAGCACCATGGCGCGGCCGACCCAGACCAGTTCAACCTGGGAAGCGGATTTGCGCAGGAAGGTCTTGTAGAAGTCTTCGGTCAGAGCGCTCGAGCACACCAGCAACTGGCAGCTCAGGGTGCTCATGACGGCAGCCAGGATGGCCGACAGCAGAACGCCGGCAACCCATGGGTTGAAGAGGATTTTGGCCAGTTCGATGAACACACGCTCGTGGTTTTCACTGACCGGCATGGCCACGGCCGGATTGGCCGAGAAGTAGGCGATACCGAAGAAACCGACAGCCACGGTGCCACCCAGGCACAGGATCATCCAGGTCATGGAGATGCGACGGGCATTGGCAATCGACTTCACCGAATCGGCCGCCATGAAACGCGCCAGGATGTGCGGCTGGCCGAAGTAGCCCAGGCCCCAGCCCATCAGCGAGATGATGCCGATGAAGGTGGTATTTTTCAGCATGTCGAAGTTGCTTGGATCTTGCGCTTCAATGGCCAGGAACGTGGTGTCGACGCCGCCGGTGGCCAGCAGCACGATGATCGGCGTCAGCAACAGGGCGAAGATCATCAGCGTGGCTTGCACGGTGTCAGTCCAGCTGACCGCCAGGAAACCACCGACGAAGGTGTAGGCAATCGTCGCCGCAGCACCGGCCCACAGCGCCGTCTCGTAGGACATGCCGAAGGTGCTTTCGAACAGACGGGCGCCAGCCACGATGCCGGAAGCGCAATAGATGGTGAAGAACACCAGGATCACGACGGCGGAAATGATCCGCAGCAAGCCGCTTTTGTCTTCGAAACGGCTGGAGAAGTAGTCCGGCAGAGTCAGCGCATCGCCATTGTGCTCGGTCTGCACGCGCAGACGGCCGGCGACGAACAGCCAGTTCAGGTAAGCCCCGATGATCAGGCCGATGGCGATCCAGCTCTCGGACAGACCGGACATGTAGATGGCGCCCGGCAGGCCCATCAACAACCAGCCGCTCATGTCGGATGCACCGGCGGACAACGCGGTCACGACACTGCCCAGGCTACGGCCGCCCAGGATGTAGTCGGAAAGGTTGTTGGTGGAGCGATAGGCCATGAAGCCGATCAGCACCATTGCTGCGATGTAGATCACGAACGTGATCAGGGTTGGATTGCTTACGCTCATTGAGTGATGCCCTGGCTTTGTTTTTATGTAGCGGCGGCTGGTGAAGCGCTGGCAAACGGTGACGATTGACAGACGATCCGGGATCCCGCGCATTTATGACCGATGTTTCCCCAGGAAAGCCATCGGCCGGCACACCGGTCTTGCGACTGGTTGCACCTTGGGCGCGAATGCTATGCAACAAAGCAAATAAGGTGCAACCCATTTCTGGGGAATAAGTTGCACCTAGTCGGAAATTTATATCAAACCAAGGTTTTTGCTCCTTTTCGGAGCAAGAATGATCGTCTATCCATCCAAAAAGCACCAAGGCAACGCGGTAATGGCGCAGTGGAATTTTTTTCCTGACGAACTGCCGTTTATTCCCGTAAAAAAAGGGTTGCACCCGGTTGCACCTCATTCATCACACGGCTAATCTTTGCGCCAGCTGATGCCACGCAGTCGTGGCAAACATGAGGATAAAAACATGGCTACCACCACCCTTGGGGTCAAACTCGATGACCCGACCCGCGAACGCCTCAAGGCTGCCGCGACCTCGATTGATCGCACGCCGCACTGGCTGATCAAGCAGGCAATTTTCAATTACCTGGAAAAACTCGAGGGTGGTGCAACCCTGTCCGAGCTCAACGGTATCGCCCGAGACACTGACGAAGCGGGCGACGTCCATGTCGACCACGCGCACCAGTGCTTCCTCGAGTTCGCCGAGAGCATCCTGCCGCAATCGGTCTTGCGTGCGTCGATCACCGCCGCGTACCGTCGCCCGGAACCGGAAGTGGTGCCGATGCTGATCGAGCAGGCTCGCCTGCCGGCGCCGATGGCCGAAGCCACCAACAAGCTCGCTGCCTCTATTGCGGAAAAACTGCGCAACCAGAAGAGCGCCGGCGGCCGTGCCGGTATCGTTCAGGGCCTGCTGCAAGAGTTCTCCTTGTCGTCCCAGGAAGGCGTGGCGCTGATGTGCCTGGCCGAGGCGCTGTTGCGCATTCCGGACAAAGGCACCCGTGACGCCCTGATCCGCGACAAGATCAGTACCGGCAACTGGCAGCCACACCTGGGCAACAGCCCGTCGCTGTTCGTCAACGCCGCGACCTGGGGCCTGCTGCTGACCGGCAAGCTGGTGTCCACGCATAACGAAGCGGGCCTGACTTCGTCCCTCAGCCGCATCATCGGCAAGAGCGGCGAGCCGATGATCCGCAAGGGCGTCGACATGGCCATGCGCCTGATGGGCGAGCAGTTCGTCACCGGCGAGACCATTGCCGAAGCCCTGGCCAACGCCAGCAAGTTCGAAGCCAAGGGCTTCCGCTATTCCTACGACATGCTCGGTGAAGCCGCACTGACTGAGCACGACGCGCAGAAGTACCTGGCCTCGTACGAACAAGCCATCCACTCGATCGGCAAAGCGTCCCACGGTCGCGGGATTTATGAAGGTCCGGGCATTTCGATCAAGCTGTCGGCCTTGCACCCGCGCTACAGCCGTGCCCAGTACGAGCGCGTGATGGATGAGCTGTACCCGCGCCTGCTGTCGCTGACCCTGCTGGCCAAGCAATACGACATCGGCCTGAACATCGACGCCGAAGAAGCCGACCGCCTCGAGCTGTCGCTGGATCTGCTCGAGCGCCTGTGCTTCGAGCCGCAACTGACGGGCTGGAACGGCATCGGTTTCGTGATCCAGGCTTATCAGAAGCGTTGCCCGTACGTGATCGACTACGTGATCGACCTGGCTCGCCGCAGCCGTCATCGCCTGATGATCCGCCTGGTGAAAGGCGCGTACTGGGACAGCGAGATCAAGCGCGCCCAGGTTGAAGGCCTGGAAGGCTATCCGGTCTACACCCGCAAGGTGTACACCGACGTGTCCTACATCGCTTGCGCACGCAAACTGCTGTCGGTGCCGGAAGTCATCTACCCGCAGTTCGCCACGCACAACGCCCACACCCTGTCGGCCATTTATCACATTGCCGGTCAGAACTATTACCCGGGCCAGTACGAGTTCCAGTGCCTGCATGGCATGGGCGAACCGCTGTACGAACAAGTTGTAGGAAAGGTTTCCGAAGGCAAGCTGAACCGTCCGTGCCGTGTGTACGCACCGGTCGGCACCCACGAAACCCTCCTGGCTTACCTGGTACGTCGCCTGCTGGAAAACGGCGCCAACACCTCGTTCGTCAACCGTATTGCCGACCAGTCGATTTCCATCCAGGAATTGGTGGCCGACCCGGTAGCAAGCATCGAGCAGATGGCGACCGTGGAAGGTGGCTTCGGCCTGCCGCATCCTCGCATTCCGCTGCCGCGCGATTTGTACGGCTCCGAGCGCGCCAACTCCAGCGGCATCGACATGGCCAACGAACATCGCCTGGCGTCCTTGTCCTGCGCTCTGCTGGCTACTGCGCACAACAACTGGAAGGCCGCGCCGATGCTCGGTTGCGCTTCCAGCAGCGAAACCCCTGCACCCGTCTTGAACCCGTCCGATCTGCGTGACGTGGTTGGCCACGTACAGGAAGCGACTGTCGAAGACGTCGACAATGCGATCCAGTGCGCACTGAACGCCGCGCCGATCTGGCAGGCTACCCCGCCGGCCGAACGCGCCGCGATCCTCGAGCGCGCCGCAGACCTGATGGAAGCCGAGATCCAGCCGCTGATGGGCCTGCTGGCTCGCGAAGCCGGCAAGACTTTCGCCAATGCCATCGCCGAAGTGCGCGAGGCCGTGGACTTCCTGCGTTATTACGCGGTGCAGGCTCGCAACGATTTCACCAATGATGCCCACCGCCCGCTGGGTCCGGTGGTGTGCATCAGCCCGTGGAACTTCCCGCTGGCAATCTTCAGTGGCCAAGTGGCTGCGGCGCTGGCTGCCGGTAACCCGGTATTGGCCAAGCCTGCGGAACAGACGCCGCTGGTCGCCGCTCAAGCCGTGCGCCTGCTGCTCGAGGCCGGGATTCCACAAGGTGTCCTGCAACTGTTGCCGGGCCGTGGCGAAACCGTCGGCGCCGGACTGGTGGGCGACGATCGCGTCAAAGGCGTGATGTTCACCGGCTCCACCGAAGTTGCGCGCCTGCTGCAACGCAACATTGCCGGTCGCCTGGACAGCCAGGGTCGTCCGATTCCGCTGATCGCCGAAACCGGTGGCCAGAACGCGATGATCGTCGACTCTTCGGCACTGACCGAACAGGTGGTGATCGACGTGGTTTCGTCGGCCTTCGATAGCGCCGGCCAGCGTTGCTCGGCCCTGCGCGTGCTGTGCCTGCAGGAAGATTCTGCCGACCGCGTGATCGAAATGCTCAAGGGTGCCATGGCTGAAAGCCGCCTCGGCAACCCTGAGCGCCTGTCCGTGGACATCGGCCCGGTGATCGACGCCGAAGCCAAGGCTGGCATCGAGAAGCACATCCAGGCCATGCGCGACAAAGGTCGCAGCGTGTACCAGGTGGCCATCGCCGACGCCGAAGAAGTTAAACGCGGCACCTTCGTGATGCCGACGCTGATCGAACTGGAAAGCTTCGACGAACTGCAACGGGAGATCTTCGGCCCGGTGCTGCACGTGGTGCGCTACAAGCGCAAGGACATCGATCAACTGATTGCCCAAATCAACGCTTCCGGCTACGGCCTGACGCTGGGCGTGCACACCCGTATCGACGAGACCATCGCCAAGGTGATCGACAACGTCAATGCCGGTAACGTCTACGTCAACCGCAACATCGTGGGTGCCGTGGTCGGCGTGCAGCCATTCGGCGGCGAAGGCCTGTCGGGTACTGGCCCGAAAGCCGGTGGTCCGCTGTACCTGTACCGCCTGCTGTCGACCCGCCCTGCCGATGCGATCGAACAATCCTTCGCTCGCGGCGACGCTGCCGTAGCACCGGACGTTCGCCTTCGCGATGCCATGAGCAAACCGCTGACCGCCTTGAAAGCCTGGGCCGACAGCAACAAGTTCGCCGACCTGAGCACCCTGTGCGCGCAGTTCGCCGCACAATCGCAAAGCGGTATCACCCGCGTCCTGGCCGGCCCGACCGGCGAACGTAACAGCTATGCGATCCTGCCGCGCGAGCACGTGCTGTGCCTGGCGGAAGTCGAAGGCGACCTGCTGACGCAACTGGCTGCGGTATTGGCTGTCGGCGGTTCGGCGGTATGGCCGGAAGCTGAACTGACCAAGGCCTTGCTCGCCCGTCTGCCGAAAGACATCCAGGCACGCATCAAGCTGGTTTCCGACTGGAACAAGGACGACGTGGTGATTGATGCGGTTCTGCATCACGGCCATTCCGACCAGTTGCGCGCGGTTTGCCAGCAAGTGGCAAAGCGTGCCGGTGCCATTGTCGGCGTCCAGGGTCTGTCGCAGGGTGAAACCAACATTGCGTTGGAGCGCCTGGTGATCGAGCGTGCGTTGAGCGTTAACACCGCTGCTGCGGGTGGTAATGCCAGCCTGATGACCATCGGCTAAAACCGGTAAACCGGGCTGCCGCAATAGCCGCCCGGCACGCAATACCCTGTGGGAGCGGGCTTGCCTGCGATAGCGATGTATCAGTCACTGATGATGTTGACTGGTCTGACGCCATCGCGGGCAAGCCCGCTCCCACAGTTACTTATGGCGTCTGCTAAGTCACCATCACGCAGATCAATCATCCTGTTCAGCCTCTATTCCCCCGCCTAGACTCGCCCTACTCCAACAAAAGGTAGGCCGCCATGTCCGAGACGTTGCTCAGTTCCCGCAATCTGGCTTTCGAGCTGTATGAAGTCCTCGATGCCGAGGGCCTGACCCAGCGTGAGCGTTTCGCCGAACATAATCGCGAAACCTTCGATGCCGCCTTGGGCACCGCCCGCAACATCGCCGAGAAGTTCTTCGCCCCGCACAATCGCAAGGGTGACGAGAACGAGCCGCGCTATGAGGACGGTCAGGCAATCCTGATTCCGGAAGTGAAACCGGCAGTCGAGGCGTTCCTCGAAGCCGGCTTCCTCAATGCAGCGCGCAGTTTCGACGCTGGTGGCATGCAACTTCCTACCCTGTTGTCGCAAGCCTGCTTCGCGCATTTCCAGTCCGCCAACGCGGCGTCGACCTCCTACCCGTTCCTGACCATGGGCGCGGCCAACCTGATCGAAAGTTTCGGCACCGAGGAGCAGAAACGCCGCTTCCTGCAACCAATGATCGACGGCCGCTTCTTCGGCACCATGGCCCTGACCGAACCCCACGCAGGTTCGTCGCTGTCGGATATTCGTACACGAGCCGAGCCTGCGTCCGACGGCACCTATCGACTCAAGGGCAACAAGATCTTCATCTCCGGCGGCGATCATCCGCTGTCGGAAAACATCGTGCACATGGTCCTGGCCAAGCTGCCGGATGCCCCTGCTGGTGTGAAGGGCATTTCGCTGTTCATCGTGCCGAAATTCCTGGTCAACGATGACGACAGCCTCGGCAAACGCAACGACGTGCTGCTGGCGGGGCTTTTCCACAAGATGGGCTGGCGCGGCACCACCTCAACCGCGCTGAACTTCGGCGATAATGGCGAGTGCGTAGGCTATCTGGTAGGCAAGCCGCATCAGGGCTTGAGCTACATGTTCCAGATGATGAACGAGGCGCGAATCGGCGTCGGCATGGGTGCGGTGATGCTTGGCTACGCCGGCTACCTGTATTCGCTGGAATACGCCCGCGAGCGCCCTCAGGGTCGCGTGCCGGACAGCAAGGACCCGAACACCGCTCCGGTGGCGATCATCCAGCACGCCGACGTCAAGCGCATGCTGCTGACGCAAAAAGCCTACGTCGAAGGATCGTTCGACCTGGGGCTGTACGCGGCGCGGCTGTTTGATGACACCACGACACTGGAGACCGAGGCCGAACGCAAACAGGCCCATGAACTGCTGGACTTGCTGACCCCCATCGTCAAATCCTGGCCGTCGGAGTTTTGCCTGAAGGCCAACGAACTGGCGATCCAGATCCTTGGCGGCCACGGCTACACCCGCGAATACCCGGTGGAACAATACTACCGCGACAACCGTCTGAACCCGATTCACGAAGGCACCCACGGCATTCAGTCGCTGGACCTGCTGGGGCGCAAACTGGCACAGAACGGCGGTGCGGGCCTCAAACAACTGGTCCGCCTGATCGCCAACACCGCCGAGCGCGCGCACGCCCATGACTCGCTGACCGCGCTGCGTGAACCACTGGAGAAACTGGTGGCGCGCCTGCAGGCCGTGACCATTGGCTTGCTGACCGACCTGGCCCAGGGCAAGGTCAACAGCAGCTTGGCTAACTCGGCGTTGTACCTGAAAGTTTTTGGTCACACGGTAATTGGCTGGCGCTGGCTGGAACAGGCGATTCGCGCCGAGGAAGGGCTGGCCAAAGGCAATGCGGTCGATGTGAACTTCTATAAAGGCAAGCTCCAGGCGGCGCGGTACTTCCTGACCTGGGAAATCCCGGCTTGCCACCATGAGTTGACGATTCTTGAGGCGCGGGATGATGTTTGCCTGGGCATGCAGGATGAGTGGTTCTGATCCAAGTCTGAGGTGCTGCCGAAATCCATTCGCGAGCAGGCTCGCTTGTATGGTAGGACTTGAAGGGAGGAGGAGGGACAAGGCTCGATTCTGACTGTTGACGCA
>NZ_JBXAHO010000025.1:0-101731 GCF_058795195.1 Pseudomonas sp. GW823-FHT06B06
TGCGCAGTGGGTAAACCGGCAGGACGCCGGTTTAGCCGCGCTGGGCCATGGATGGCCCATCGCGGCGACCCACGGAGTAATGCCTTCGTTCTGGCATGCCGAGCCTAGGCGAGGCACCGAGTGGTGGGGCAAGAGCGCTTTGGTTACTTTCGCGCTTTTCGAAAGTGACTCGCCGTAAGGGCGAAACCATAAGCAGTCGTTACCGCAGCAACGGATATGCACACGATCAACCGGCCTCTCACATCCGACTTTGCTTACGCCGCCGCCACTGCCGCGCCACCCACCAGCGCCAATACATCATCACCAGGCAATAAGCCAACGCCCCAAGCACAACGCCTACCACTACCGACCCCAACAAAAATGGCTGCCACAGGGTCGATAGTTCACCGCTGATCCATTCCCAGGTCAGCTCGTCCGGCAGATGCCGTGCGGGAACATCCATCAACCAGGCACCGGTCTGATAAGTACAGAAGAACACCGCCGGCATGGTGATCGGGTTGGTCAACCAGACCAGGCTGACCGCAATCGGCATGTTGCCGCGCACGATGATCGCGAGAACCGCAGCGACCAGCATCTGCATCGGAATCGGCAGGAATGCCGCGAACAAGCCGACTGCCATGGCCCGGGCGACGGAATGGCGATTGAGGTGCCAGAGGTTCGGGTCATGCAGCAGGGTGCCGAGAAAGCGTAAGGACTTGTGTTCCCTGATGCTGGTCGGGTCTGGCATGTAGCGTTTGAATAAGCGCCGGGGCATAAGGCTTCTCGGTCGATCAAGGTGGCAAGTATGTCTGGATTCCATGAGGCACCCATTCAGACTTTGTGACAATTGTTAACGACGGACGTGCGTCGGGCCGACTATGCCTAGGGACTGGACTCTCAAGGACGGGCTTATGCGCACAGGGATGATGGCGCTGGCGTTGGGCTTGCTGGCCTTGCGTTTTTTACCGGTGTTACCGCCGGTCTGGTTGTGGTTGTTGATGCCGGTGGCAGGCTTGATGTTGCTGCCGTTCAGGACGTATCCGGCTGCGTTTTTCCTGTTCGGCTTGAGTTGGGCCTGTGCCCATGCCCAATGGGCCCTGGATGATCGGCTGTCGCCGGCCCTCGACGGGGAAACGCGTTGGGTCGAAGGGCGTGTCAGCGGGCTGCCACAGAATGGTGAGGGGGTGGTGCGTTTCGAACTGACTGACAGTCGGTCACGCCGTACCGACCTGCCGCGACAGTTGCGTCTGGCCTGGTATGACGGTCCGCCGGTAAACAGCGGCGAACGCTGGCGGCTCGCGGTCAAGCTGAAGCGACCCGTGGGGTTGCTCAATCCGCATGCCTTCGACTATGAGGCCTGGCTGTTGGCGCAACGCATCGGTGCGACCGGGACGGTCAAGGCCGGGGAGCGGCTTGCACCAGCCCGGTGGGCCTGGCGCGACGGTATCCGCCAGAGGCTGCAGGCCGTGGATGCGCAAGGTCGAACTGGCGTGCTGGTTGCGCTGGTGCTGGGAGACGGCGCGGGGCTCAGCCGCGAAGACTGGCAGGTGTTGCAAGACACTGGCACCGTGCACCTGTTGGTGATTTCCGGGCAGCACGTCGGCTTGTTGGCGGGACTGGTTTATCTGTTGATCGCCGGGCTTGCCCGTTACGGCTTGTGGCCAGCCCGTCTACCATGGTTGCCTTGGGCCTGCAGCCTGGCTTTCGTGGCCGCCCTTGGCTATGGGCTGCTGGCTGGCTTCGAAGTGCCGGTCCGCCGAGCCTGCCTGATGATCGGCCTGGTGCTGCTATGGCGCCTGCGTTTTCGCCACCTGGGTGCCTGGTGGCCACTGTTGCTGGCGCTCAATGGCGTCTTGCTGATGGACCCGTTGGCGAGTCTGCAACCGGGGTTCTGGCTGTCCTTCGCGGCGGTGGCGGTGCTTATCTTCACGTTCGGTGGGCGCCTGGGGCCTTGGCCATGGTGGCAAACCTGGACCCGTGCCCAGTGGCTGATCGCTATTGGCCTTGGACCGTTTTTGCTGGTCCTGGGATTGCCGATCAGCCTTAGCGGGCCGCTGGTCAATCTGCTGGCGGTACCCTGGATCAGCCTGGTGGTGCTGCCCCCTGCGTTGCTCGGTACACTTTTGCTGCCGGTGCCCTACGTCGGCGAGTGGCTGCTGTGGCTGGCGGGCGGCTTGATAGATTGGCTGTTCACCGGGTTGGCATTGGTCGCCGGCAAGGTTCCCGCCTGGGTGCCCGCGGCCATTCCGCTATGGGTCTGGGCCATCGGCACGCTGGGCGCCTTTTTGTTGCTGCTGCCGCGTGGCGTACCGATGCGACCGTTAGGCTGGCCTTTGCTGTTACTACTGGTTTTTCCTCCGCGGCCGGTGCTGCCCGAAGGCATTGCCGAGGTCTGGCAACTGGATGTGGGTCAAGGGCTGGCGATCATGGTGCGCACGCGCCATCACACACTGTTATATGACGCCGGTCCGCGTTTGCGTGGTCTTGACCAGGGTGAGCGGGTGGTCCTGCCCGCACTGCGCAAGCTGGGTGTGAAGGCGCTCGACCTGATGTTGATCAGCCATGCCCATGCCGATCATGCCGGTGGCGCCCGGGCAGTGGCCAATGGATTGCCGGTGAAACGGGTGCTCAGTGGCGAACCTGCCGACCTGCCTGGCGAGTTGCAGGCCGAGGGCTGTGAGAGCGGTCGGCAGTGGACGTGGGACGGGGTCAACTTTCAACTGTGGCACTGGCCGCAGGCCAGGGACAGCAACCAGAACTCCTGTGTGTTGCAGATCGAAGCCAATGGCGAGCGATTGCTGCTCAGCGGTGACATCGACACCCACGCCGAGCGCGCGTTGCTCGCCAGCCCATTGGCCGTGCCTACCGATTGGTTGCAGTCACCGCACCACGGTAGTCGCAGTTCGTCGTCGATGGCGCTGCTCAACGTTCTACAGCCCAAGGCAGCACTGATTTCCCGTGGACAGGGCAACTCCTTCGGTCATCCTCATCCGGTGGTGATTGAGCGCTATCGACATCGCGCGATGGACATCTACGACAGTGCGCAGCAAGGCGCCGTTCATCTGCAACTGGGGCGTTTCGAACCACCGCGCTCGATGCGTCAAGAACGGCGCTTCTGGCGCGATCCCCCACCCTCGGGCAAATAACCTTGGGTGATCAAAGGCCGACCGGATGCGACATCACAGTCTTCGGTGAGCCCACCCCCTATGTTAGAGTGGCGCACTTTTTCGAGGGGACTGTCACTGTGTGGGAATTGGTCAAATCCGGCGGCTGGATGATGCTGCCGATCATCCTGAGTTCCATCGCGGCAATGGCTATCGTTGCCGAACGTCTGTGGACCCTGCGGGCCAGTCGCGTGACCCCGGAGCATTTGCTCGGGCAGGTCTGGGTCTGGATCAAGGACAAGCAACTTAACAAGGAGAAGCTCAAGGAACTGCGCGCCAATTCGCCGTTGGGCGAGATCCTGGCCGCTGGCCTGGCGAACTCCCGGCATGGTCGCGAGATCATGAAGGAGTGCATCGAAGAGGCCGCCGCGCGGGTCATCCATGAGCTGGAACGCTACATCAATGCCCTCGGTACCATCGCTGCCATGGCGCCATTGCTGGGGCTGCTGGGTACGGTGCTGGGCATGATCGATATTTTCAGTGCGTTCATGGGCACGGGCATGACCACCAATGCGGCGGTACTGGCCGGGGGTATCTCCAAAGCGCTGATCACCACGGCCGCCGGCTTGATGGTCGGTATCCCGTCGGTATTCTTCCACCGTTTCCTGCAACGCCGGATCGATGAACTGGTGGTCGGCATGGAGCAGGAAGCGATCAAGCTGGTCGAAGTCGTGCAGGGTGACCGTGACGTGGACCTGGCGGGGGGCAAAGCGTGAAATTCCGCCGCAAGCAACGGGAGAATGTGGACATCAACCTCGCGTCACTGATCGACGTGGTGTTTATCCTGCTGCTGTTTTTCGTCGTGACCACGACGTTCACCCGTGAAACCCAGTTGCGCGTCGATCTGCCCGAAGCGGTCAGCGGAGCGCCTACCGATGACCAGACCCGGCAACTGGACATCGCGATCAGTGCCGATGGCATATTCTCGGTGAACAACCAGGTATTGCCCAAGAGTGACCTGGCAACGCTGATGGATGCCCTGCAGAAACAGTCCAATGGCGATACCAGTCGACCGCTGTCCATCAGCGCCGACGGAAAATCCCAGCATCAGTCGGTCATCACCGCCATGGACGCTGCCGGCAAGCTCGGCTTCAGCCATCTGCGCATGACCACAGTCGAGGCGGCGCCGCCCGCGCCTTGAAAAGCATGTCCGAACGCTTGCTCGCTGCCTGGTACCGGGGGCATCCGGCCCTGAAGCTATTACAGCCGCTGGAGTGGTTGTACCGCCGCGTGGTCAACAACAAGCGCAAGCGCTTTCTGGCGGGCGAGGGCGAGATCTATCAACCACCGGTACCGCTGATCGTGGTGGGTAACATCACCGTGGGCGGCACCGGCAAGACACCGCTGATCCTGTGGATGATCCAGCACTGTCAACGCAGTGGCCTAAGGGTCGGCGTGGTCAGCCGGGGTTACGGTGCCAAGCCAGCGCAATTGCCGTGGCGGGTCGAGGCGGATCAAAGCGCCGACATCGCTGGCGATGAGCCGCTGTTGATCGTGCAGCGCACCGGCGTGCCGTTGATGATCGATCCGGATCGCAGTCGCGCGGTCAAAGCCCTACTTGACAGTGAGTCGCTGGACCTGATCCTGTCCGATGATGGCATGCAGCATTACCGCCTGGCGCGGGATCTGGAGCTGGTACTGATCGACGCGGCCCGCGGATTGGGCAACCGCCGCTGCTTGCCGGCCGGGCCGCTGCGTGAACCGGTCGAGCGTCTGCAAAGTGTCGATGCGGTGCTCTACAACGGCGCAACGGCTGACAGCGGCGACGGCTTTGCCTTCCAGTTGCAACCGACGGCGCTGGTCAACCTGCAAAGCGGCGAACGGCGCCCGCTCGATCACTTTCCCGCGGGCCAGGCGTTGCATGCGGTGGCCGGGATCGGTAACCCGCAGCGTTTCTTCAGGACCCTCGAAACGCTACACTGGCAGCCAGTCCCGCATGCATTCGCCGACCACGCCGAATACAGTGCGCAGGCCTTGAATTTCAACCCGTCATTGCCATTGGTGATGACCGAAAAGGATGCGGTGAAGTGCCGTGCCTTCGCCGCCCCCGACTGGTGGTACCTGGCGGTCGACGCCGTGCCGTCGCCAGCCTTCACGGCCTGGTTCGATACCCAGTTGATGCGCCTGTTGCCGGCGCGTCTTTTGCCTTAACTCCGTTTCTATCCAGGGAATGATCATGGACACCAAATTGCTCGATATCCTCGCTTGCCCGGTCTGCAAAGGTCCGCTCAAGCTCAGCGCTGACAAGACCGAGCTGATCAGCAAGGGCGCTGGCCTTGCGTACCCGATTCGCGACGGCATCCCGGTGATGCTCGAATCCGAAGCCCGTACCCTGACCACCGACGAGCGTCTGGATAAATGACTTCAGCCTTTACCGTTGTTATTCCTGCGCGCTACGCCTCCACCCGCTTGCCGGGCAAGCCGCTGCTGTCGATCGCTGGCAAGCCGATGATCCAGCACGTTTGGGAACAGGCGTGCAAAAGTAGCGCAGAGCGCGTGGTGGTTGCCACGGACGATGCGCGCATCGCCCAGGCCTGTGAAGGTTTTGGTGCCGAAGTGGTGATGACTCGTGAAGACCACAACTCCGGAACCGATCGCCTGGCTGAAGTCGCGGCAAAGCTGGGCCTGGCGCCAGACGCGATCGTGGTTAACGTCCAGGGTGACGAGCCGTTGATACCGCCGAGTGTCATTGACCAGGTGGCCGTCAACCTGGCTGCCCACACCGAAGCGCGCATGGCCACGTTGGCCGAGCCGATCGAAGACGTGGAGAGCCTGTTCAACTCCAACGTGGTCAAGGTCGTCAGTGACCTCAATGGCCTGGCGCTGACCTTCAGTCGCGCCACGTTGCCGTGGGCACGGGACACGTTCGCCAAGAGCCTCGAGCAAATGCCCGAAGGCGTGCCGTATCGCCGCCACATCGGCATCTATGCCTACCGCGCCGGTTTCCTGCATGACTTCGTCAGCTGGGGCCCTTGCTGGCTGGAAAACACCGAGTGCCTGGAACAACTGCGTGCCTTGTGGCACGGGGTACGGATCCACGTCGCCGATGCACTGATCGCGCCGCCTGCCGGCGTCGATACCGTTGAAGACCTTGAGCGCGTTCGTCGCCTGCTGGAGGCCTGATGCGGGTTCTGTTTGTCTGTCTGGGCAATATCTGTCGTTCACCCACGGCCGAAGGCGTTCTGCGGCATAAACTGCGTGAAGCGGGGCTGGCCGATCAAGTCGAAGTGGCCTCTGCCGGCACCGGCGACTGGCACGTGGGCAGCGCGCCGGACAAGCGCAGCCAGGCGGCGGCAAAACGCCGTGGTTACGATTTGTCCGCCCAACGCGCCCAACAGGTCACCCGTGCCGATTTCGCCACGTACGACCTGATCCTGGCGATGGACAACAGTAACCTGCGCAACCTCATGGATCTGCAACCGCCCAAGTGCAAGGCGGAGCTGGACCTGTTCCTGCGCCGCTACCCGTCGCAGGTCGAGGAAGTCCCGGACCCGTACAACGACAGTGAACATGGCTTCGAGCACGTGCTGGACTTGATCGAGCGCGCCAGTGACCTGCTGGTGATCGAACTGAAGGAACGGTTATGAGTTTGCAACTGCGATCCCAGGTTTCGCTCAAGCCGTTCAACAGCTTTGGAGTGGATGTCCAGGCCCGTCTTTTTGCCGAGGCCCATAGCGACGCCGATGTGCGTGAGGCCCTGGCCTATGCGCGGGAACACCAGGTGCCCTTGCTGGTGATCGGCGGTGGCAGCAACTTGCTGCTGACCGCTGACATTGAGTCGATGGTACTGCGCATGGCCACCCGCGGAATACGCGTGATCAGCGACGATGGCAGCAAAGTCGTGATCGAGGCCGAGGCGGGCGAGCCCTGGCATCCATTCGTGCAACACACCTTGGTGCAGGGCTTGTCAGGCCTGGAAAACCTCAGCCTGATTCCTGGCACCGTTGGCGCGGCCCCCATGCAGAACATCGGCGCCTATGGCGTGGAAATCAAGGATGTGTTCGCCGGCCTGACCGCCCTGGATCGCCAGACCGGCGAACTGCGCGACTTCAGTCTGCAAGAGTGCAACTTCGCTTACCGCGACAGCGTGTTCAAACAGGAGCCTGGGCGCTGGTTGATCCTGCGCGTGCGTTTCACCCTCGATCGCACCGCCCACCTGCATCTGGAGTACGGTCCTGTACGTCAGCGCCTGACCGAGCAGGGCATCGATCATCCGACGGCCACGGACGTCAGTCAGGCCATTTGCAGCATTCGCAACGAGAAGCTTCCGGACCCGGCGGTGCTCGGCAATGCCGGCAGCTTTTTCAAAAACCCCTTGGTCCCAGCGGCACTGGTCGCACAGCTCAAGGGTGAATACCCGGACCTGGTGGCCTACGCGCAACCCGACGGGCAGATGAAGCTGGCTGCCGGCTGGTTGATCGAGCGGGCAGGGTGGAAAGGCTTCCGCGATGCCGATGCAGGCGTGCATAAAATGCAGGCACTGGTGCTGGTCAATTACGGCAGTGCGACGGGGCTGCAATTGCTGCACCTGGCGCAGCGGATCCAGAAAGACATTTCAGAACGTTTCCATGTCGACCTGGAAATGGAGCCGAACCGCTATTGAGGCTACGCTTTCAAGGTGGACTTCAAAGCCCTGCACTGATGAAAAGTGCAGGGCTTTTTTGTTAATGCTGGGTTAACTTAGCGAGCTAACGATACATTGCATTTGTTCCATCAAAGGCCCGGTGCAGACGTCTCCGTCCGGCATAAGAGAGCCCTATTAGCCTGAGTAGATCTGCGTTATGCCAACCGCCGACCTCCCGGTGGCAGATTGCTCGACCCCATGACCTTTATAACTATGCGGGCGTGCCCATGATTACCCTGAAACTCAACGGTCAAGACCATCCACTCGATGTCACCGAGGATATGCCCTTGCTCTGGGCAATTCGCGACGTGGCCGGTTACAACGGCACCAAGTTTGGCTGTGGCATGGGCCTTTGCGGCGCCTGCACGATTCATATTGAAGGTGCTCCGGCGCGCAGTTGCATCACGCCGGTTGGCTCGGTCGTCGGCCAGAATGTCACCACCATCGACAACCTTCACGCCGACCCGGTCGGCAAAGTCGTGCAGCAAGCCTGGCTCGATACGGCCGTGGCTCAATGCGGTTACTGCCAGGGTGGGCAGATCATGTCCGCCACTGCGCTGCTCAAGACCAATCCCGACCCCAGCGATGAACAGATCGAAGAGGCGATGGTTGGCAACATCTGCCGCTGCGGCACCTACAACCGTATCAAGACCGCCATTCGCCAGGCATCCACTCACCTGAAGGAGGCCAAGGCATGAGCCGGTTACCGAATGATTTCGCCCTGAGCAACCTCAGTCGGCGGGGCTTCCTCAAGGGCGTGGGCGCCACCAGTGCGCTGGTGGTTGCCGCGAGTTGGGGCTGGCAAGACGCGTTTGCCGAAGAGGCGCAGAAAAAGTTTGGTGCCGATGGCATGCCCAATGGCTGGATCGACGATCCCAAGGTTTATGTGAGCATCGCCACTGATGGCACGGTGACGGTTGTCTGCAACCGTTCGGAAATGGGCCAGGGCGTACGGACCAGCCTGACCATGGTGGTGGCCGACGAGCTGGAAGCCGATTGGGCGCGGGTCAAGGTGCAACAGGCGCCGGGCGATGAAGTGCGGTTCGGCAACCAGGACACCGATGGTTCGCGCAGCATGCGTCACTGGTACGAACCGATGCGCCGCTGTGGCGCCGCCGCCCGGACCATGCTGGAACAGGCCGCCGCCGACCAGTGGAAAGTGCCGGTTGGCGAATGCCATGCGCAGCTGCATAAAGTCATCCATAAGCCTTCCGGTCGCGAACTGGAGTATGGCGCTCTGGCCGCCGCAGCTGGCGCCTTGGCCGTGCCGGCCCGGGACAGCTTGCGACTCAAGCAGCCCTCGGAGTTTCGCTACATCGGCAAGGAAGGCACCAGGGCCATCGATGGCGACGATATCGTCAACGGCCGCGCGGTATACGGCGCAGACGTGCATTTCGATGGCATGCTGTTCGCCGTCATTGCCCGGCCGGCGGTATATGGCGGCAAGGTCAAGAGCTTCGATGGCAGCGCTGCGATGAAAGTGCCGGGAGTGGTCAAGGTCATCCAGATTGAAAGCCGTCCACTGCCCTCGGAGTTTCAACCCCTGGGCGGCATCGCGGTGGTGGCCAATAACACCTGGGCGGCGATCAAGGGTCGCGAGGCGTTGAAAATCGAATGGGACGACGGCCCCAACGCCAGCTACGACTCGATCGCCTACCGCAAGGAGCTCGAGGCCGCTTCGCTCAAGCCGGGCAAAGTGGTGCGCAATACCGGCAATATCGACGACGCCATGGCCAATGCCGCCAGCACACTGGAAGCCTCCTACTATTTGCCGCACCTGTCACAATCGCCAATGGAGCCGATGGTTGCCATCGCTCGCTACAAGGACGGTGTTTGCCAAGCCTGGGGGCCAAGCCAGGCGCCACAGGTCACCCGCGAGCGGATCGCCGAACGCCTGGGCGTGCCATTCGATAAAGTCACCTTCAACGTGACGTTGCTGGGCGGAGGCTTCGGGCGCAAGTCCAAACCTGACTTCATTATCGAAGCGGCCATCCTGGCCAAGGAGTTCCCCGGCAAGGCGGTGCGGGTGCAATGGACCCGTGAAGACGATATTCACTGTTCCTATTTTCACACGGTGTCGGCCGAATACCTCAAGGCCAGCCTGAACAAGGACGGCTTGCCCTCCGGCTGGCTGCACCGCACGGTGGCGCCGAGCATTACCGCGTTGTTCGCGCCGGGCATGAACCATGAGGCCGCCTTCGAACTGGGCATGGGCTTCACCAACATGGCCTACGCAATTCCCAACATTCGCCTGGAAAACCCCGAGGCCACCGTCCATACGCGGGTTGGCTGGTATCGCTCGGTATCGAACATACCCCACGGTTTTGCGATTCAGAGCTTCATCGATGAACTGGCGCACAAGGCCGGAGAAGACCCGCTCAAGTACCAGGTCAGATTGCTCGGCCCGGACCGCCAGATCGATCCGCGCACCTTGAGTGAAGAATGGAACTACGGTGAATCGCCCGAGCGTTATCCGATCGATACCGCTCGCCTGCGCACGGTACTGGAAACTGCCGCGAAGGCCGCCGGTTGGGGACGTGAGTTGCCCAAGGGCCGAGGCTTGGGCCTGGCGGTGCATTACAGTTTCGTGACCTACGTGGCGGCAGTGATTGAAGTCGAAGTCAAGGACGATGGCACCTTGATCGTGCACAAAGCTGACATTGCCGTGGATTGCGGGCCGCAGATCAACCCCGAGCGGATTCGTTCGCAGTTCGAAGGTGCCTGCGTCATGGGCCTGGGCAATGCGGTGCTGGGCGAAATCAGCTTCAAGGATGGCAAGGTCCAGCAGGACAACTTCCACATGTACGAAGTGGCGCGCATGTCCCTGGCGCCCAGGGAGGTCGCGGTGCACCTGGTAACGCCGCCGGGCAACGTGCCGTTGGGCGGTGTCGGTGAACCGGGTGTGCCACCGATTGCCCCGGCACTGTGCAATGCGATCTTCGCCGCCACCGGCAAGCGTATCCGCAGCCTGCCGGTCCGTTATCAATTGCAGGGTTGGCAGAAGGTCGAGGTGTGATGGACAGTGCCGATCTCAATGTCCTGCGCAGCGTGCTGGAATGGCGTCGCGCTGGCCAGCGGGTGATGTTGTACAGCGTCGTGCAGACCTGGGGTACTGCGCCCCGGGCACCTGGCGCAATGCTGGCATTGCGCGAGGACGGCGTGGTGATTGGCTCGGTGTCCGGTGGTTGTGTCGAAGACGACCTGATTGCCCGTTTGCATGACGGTCGCATTGCGGCCGACGGACCGCCGGTGCAACTGATCACCTATGGCGTCACCCGTGAGGAGGCGGCACGCTTCGGTTTGCCCTGCGGCGGCACTTTGCGTTTGACCGAGGAGCGCGTTGGCGATCCTGCGTGGGTCGCGGAGTTGCTGGCGCGCTGCGAAGGCCATGAAATCGTCGCGCGTTCGCTGGATATCGCGACCGGGGAAGTCATTTTGCAGCCCGCCGCCAAGACCGATGTGCTGGCTTTCGATGGCCACACCCTGCGGGCCATTTATGGCCCGCGTTGGCGCTTGTTGTTGATTGGCGCTGGGCAGTTGTCTCGCTTTGTCGCCGAGATGGCGCGGCTGCTGGATTTTGAAGTGCTGATTTGCGATCCGCGCAGCGAATTCGTCTACGGCTGGGAGGAACAGCACGGTCGATTTGTCTCGGGCATGCCCGATGAGGCGGTGGTGAACATCCAGACCGACGAGCGCACGGCTATCGTTGCGCTGACTCATGATCCGCGCCTGGATGATATGGCCTTGCTGACGGCCCTCGACTCCCGGGCCTTTTATGTTGGCGCACTCGGCTCCCGGGTCAACAGCCAAAAGCGCCGGGACAACCTGGCTCTGCTCGGTCTGTCGCAACAGGCCATCGGGCGGTTGCACGGCCCGGTCGGCTTGCACATCGGCAGCCACAGCCCGGCGGAAATCGCCTTGTCGCTGATGGCAGAGATTGTGGCGATCAAGAATGGTATCGAGCTCAAGCAGAAGAAACCGCTGCGGGAGGGTGTATGAGTCAATCCATCGGGGTGATCGTGTTGGCGGCGGGGCAGGGCAGTCGTTTCCGACAAGTCGCGGGCGACGACAAGGACAAGCTGCTGGCTGACTGCATGGGGCGTGATGGCGCGGTTCGATCGGTCATCGAGCAAGTCCTGGTGAATCTGCCTTCCACGCTGGATAAGCGCTTTCTGGTGACCACGGCCGATCGTCCGCAAGTAAGTCGCATGGGCCAGGCCTATGGCTGTGAGATTGTCCTGATCGAAACGACCGGAATGGGCGACAGCATTGCGGCAGGGGTGGCGGCATGCGCTCAACTTGATGGTTGGCTGATGGTGCTGGGAGATATGCCGTTCATCCTGCCATCGAGTATTGAACGGGTTGTGGATCAGATAGCCGATGACTGCGTCAGCGTGCCGGTACAGGAGGGTGAGTACGGGCATCCGGTGGGCTTTGGACGCAGTTTTGCTCCGGGATTGATGGCGTTATCAGGCGATCGCGGCGCCAAGGGGTTGTTTGCTCAGGGACGGGTGGTGGAAGTGAGGGTGGATGACCCCGGTGTGTTGTGGGATGTGGATGTGCCTGAGAAGCTGACCTTCAAATAATCGCAGATTCTCTGTAGGAGCGAGCATGTCGAATCGTCGCACCGTCGCGATGGACGTCAACGATGACGCGGGGAACCTGGATACACGCGGTGCATTTGAGATCATCGCGAGCATGCTCGCTCCTACAGAGGTATAAACGATCATGTTTCCCAGGGTTGTGTGAAGAACCAAAAAAAAAGCCCCGCCCGGGTTCACCGGGCGGGGCTTTTCAATGGCCGAGGGAATCAGACGAGAGGTTTAGGCTCGTGCTCTTTTTCCTGGGCTTTCTCGTGTTGCTCAACCGCTTCCTGAACGGAGCGAGGTGCTTCGGCAATCACCGACTCAACCGGCTCGGCAGCGACTTCAGCAGCCGGGGCAGATGCCTCGACCACTTCGGCGGCAACCGGAGCTGGCTCGGCAGCAACAACCTGGGCAGCAGCGGCCGCCAGTTCGGCTTCCTTCTGCAGACGCTCTTCTTCACGCTTGCGGCGACGCACTTCACGTGGGTCGTTCGGTGCGCGGCCACTTGGCGTCAGGGCGCTGATTGGCGCGGCTTCAACCACTGGAGCAGGCGTTGGGGCAACAACCGGCGCTTCAACCACTGGAGCTGGCTCGGCAGCGGCAACCACTGGCTCGGAGACCAACGCTTGCGCCACCTCGGCTTCAGCAACCGGCGCTGGAGCAGGGGTTTCGGCTACGGCTGGCTCGGCAACCCAGTTGAACGCGGTTTGCTCTTCGCGAACTTCACGAACGGCCTCGGTCACGGTTTCAGTCACGGTGTCGGCAACCGGTTCTGCAACCACGGCTGGCTCAGCTGCAGCTTCAACCACTGGCTGTGCTTCTGGCGCTGCTGCCACTTCGATTTCCGGCGAAGCTGTGGTTTCGACCGGAGTCGTCGCTTCCACCACTGGCGCTTCGGCCGGGGCCGTTTCCAGGGTGGCGGCGGTGGCGCGTTCGGCTTGCTCGTTGGCCTGTGCTTCGGCCGGAGCGCTGATCACGCTGCTGGCAACGGCTGCGGTAACAGCCAGGCCGGCGGCCAGGTCAGCAGTGCTTGGCGCTTCAGTGTTATCGCCGGCTTCGGACTCATCCGAACCTTCGATCACGTTGCCGTTGGCATCACGCTGACGCTCGCGGCGGTTGCTGCGACGACGCTGGCCACGGGAACGGCGGCGTGGACGATCGCCTTCGGCGCCTTCCTGACCTTCTTCCTGCAGTTGCTCTTCGTTGCCGGTCAGCTCTTCTTCGGCTACGGCAGCCGCTTGCTCGGCACGCGGTTGACGTTCTTCACGCGGTGGGCGTGGAGCGCGTTCTTCGCGTGGCGGGCGGGCCGGGCGTTCTTCAGTGGTCGCGGCAGCGGCAGCAGCGGCAGCAGGAGCGACAGCGTCCAGCGGCTCGCGCAGTTCACGCACACGCTCCTCACGCTCGCCACGTGGCTTGCGATCTTCGCGCGGGGCACGCGGAGTACGCTCTTCACGTGGTGCGCGCGGAGCGCGTTCTTCACGTGGAGCACGTTCTTCGCGGGCTACGACTGGCGTTTCTTCGCGGGTTTCACGTGGCTCGCGTACTTCGCGTGGCTGGCGCTCTTCGCGTGGTTCGCGTGGAGCGCGTTCTTCGCGGGGCGCGCGCTCTTCACGAGGCTTGCGCTCTTCATCGCGGCGACCGTTACGGGTGCGGCTCTGCTGGCGGCCGGTGCGACGTTGTTCCTCGTTGCTGCGGGCCGGACGCTCGGTGGTAGCCGGTTTCTCAACCACGGTCGGAGCGACAGGCTCTTCCTTGGATGCGAACAGGCTGACCAACGACTTCACCAGGCCTTTGAACAGGCTTGGCTCTGGCGCGGCGACAGGTGCGGGAACCGGCGCGGCGACGACTTCGGTCGGCACCGGAGCGTTGGCGCGGGCGGGAGCCGTCTTGACCGCGGCTTCCTGGCGTACCAGGGTGCGGGTCGCGGCAGCTGGCTGCACTTCTTCCACTTCGGCAGCGGCAGCGGCGATTTCGTAGCTGGACTGGTTGATCGCCGCTTCCGGGCTGTCATCACGCAGGCGCTGAACTTCGAAGTGCGGCGTTTCGAGGTGATCGTTCGGCAGGATGACGATGCGGGCACGGGTACGCAGTTCGATCTTGGTGATCGAGTTACGCTTTTCGTTGAGCAGGAACGCGGCCACCGGGATCGGCACTTGTGCACGAACTTCGGCGGTGCGGTCTTTCAGGGCTTCTTCTTCGATCAGGCGCAGGATCGCCAAAGACAGCGATTCAACGTCACGGATGATGCCGGTGCCGTTGCAGCGCGGGCAAACGATGCCGCTGCTTTCACCCAGGGATGGGCGCAGGCGCTGACGGGACATTTCCAGCAGGCCGAAGCGCGAGATGCGACCGACTTGCACGCGGGCGCGGTCGGCTTCCAGGCATTCGCGGACTTTCTCTTCCACGGCACGCTGGTTCTTGGCCGGGGTCATGTCGATGAAGTCGATGACGATCAGGCCGCCGATGTCGCGCAGGCGCAACTGGCGGGCGATTTCTTCGGCGGCTTCAAGGTTGGTCTGCAGCGCGGTCTCTTCGATGTCGCTACCTTTGGTGGCGCGCGCCGAGTTGATGTCGATGGACACCAGGGCTTCGGTCGGATCGATCACGATGGAGCCGCCGGAAGGCAGTTCGACGACGCGCTGGAAAGCGGTTTCGATCTGGCTTTCGATCTGGAAGCGGTTGAACAGCGGAACGCTGTCTTCGTAGAGCTTGATCTTGCTGGCGTACTGCGGCATCACCTGGCGAATGAAGGTCAGGGCTTCGTCCTGGGCTTCAACGCTGTCGATCAGCACTTCGCCGATGTCCTGGCGCAGGTAGTCGCGGATCGCGCGGATGATCACGTTGCTTTCCTGGTAGATCAGGAACGGCGCGGAACGATCCAGCGAAGCTTCTTTGATGGCGGTCCACAGTTGCAGCAGGTAGTCGAGGTCCCACTGCATTTCTTCGCTGCTGCGACCCAGGCCGGCAGTGCGCACGATCAGGCCCATGTCGGCCGGGGCAACCAGGCCGTTCAGCGCTTCACGCAATTCATTGCGCTCTTCGCCTTCGATGCGACGGGAGATACCGCCGGCACGCGGGTTGTTCGGCATCAGCACGAGGTAACGACCGGCCAGGCTGATGAACGTGGTCAGGGCGGCGCCCTTGTTGCCACGCTCTTCTTTTTCGACCTGAACGATGACTTCCTGGCCTTCGCTCAGGACGTCCTTGATGTTGACGCGGCCTTCAGGGGTTTTCTTGAAGTATTCGCGGGAGATTTCTTTGAGGGGCAGGAAGCCGTGGCGCTCAGAGCCGAAATCGACAAAGGCAGCCTCCAGGCTTGGTTCGATGCGAGTAATCCGGCCTTTATAGATGTTGGCCTTCTTCTGCTCGCGTGCACCGGATTCGATGTCCAGGTCGTAGAGGCGCTGGCCATCTACCAGTGCAACACGCAACTCTTCGGGTTGAGTTGCGTTAATCAGCATTCTTTTCATGTAGTACCGTCGGTTTCCGGGCTGCCGGAAACGGCGTTCGGCACACACGACTTCTCATGGTCGGTGTCAGGTGCGTCGGGAGTGGTTGGCCATTCCCGTGTCCAGCGATGTCCGGCCAATGTGGGCCTTCGTCGCGACGTACGCGTCCTGCTTGCTGTGGCTACTTAAGCACTCAGTCAGGAGGAGGAATCAACCGGCGGCTGTGGACGAGATGAAGCGTCTTGATAAAGCCTATTGCTACACAGGCCAGCGGTTGTGCATCTCCACCCTACACGTATCCCTGATAATTCGGGTGCTGCCGCGCGCAGAATCCGCAGCGGGTTGGCATTTACCGTGAGCTCCGAAAGGGGAGGTCACGCATCATGGCTAATTTAGGCGTTGTTTCCGAAGCGTTTCGCTCGGGGTCATCCGCAGCTGACTGCACTTTGTGAACTGGCCATGAATATTGGCTCGAAAAGCGAGTGGAAACTCTGCTTTGCGGTTTGATTCAGGCCTCATGTCACCTGCGCTTGTTACAGTTGCAAACTCCACCGTTACGTAGCGAAAACCCCGTAGGACGGCCTCGCGTCCTGGTGAATTGCGTTGGTCAGGGCCGGTTTTTGACCGTTGGTCCGCTGGCCAGGCCGCTTTTGGCGGCGTTCGCGACTATAGCAGCAATGATTAAGTGCTTCAATTCCATAAAAAATTGTTATCATCCGCGCCATGACGACGACTACCCCCCCGACTCCAGGCGTACAACTGCTTGAGGTCTCGCCGGAATATGCCGGCCAACGTATTGATAACTTCCTTCTCGCTCGGCTCAAAGGCGTGCCCAAGACCTTGATTTACCGCATTTTGCGTAAAGGCGAAGTGCGAGTGAACAAGGGTCGGATCAAGCCCGAATACAAGCTGCAGGCGGGCGATATCGTGCGCGTGCCGCCGGTTCGCGTGCCTGAGCGCGACGAGCCGGTGCCGCTGGCCCAGGGGCTGTTGCAGCGCCTGGAAGCCTCGATTGTCTTTGAAGACAAGGCCCTGATCGTGATCAACAAGCCCGCGGGCATTGCGGTTCACGGTGGTAGCGGCCTGACTTTCGGGGTGATCGAAGCCTTCCGTCAGCTGCGCCCCGATTGCAAGGAGCTTGAGCTGGTTCACCGTCTCGACCGTGATACGTCCGGCCTGTTGATGATCGCCAAGAAGCGCAGCATGTTGCGCCACCTGCACACCGCATTGCGCGGTGATGGCGTCGACAAGCGCTACATGGCGCTGGTGCGCGGTAACTGGGCGAGCTCGATCAAACAGGTTCGTGCGGCGTTGGGCAAGAGCAACCTGCGCTCCGGCGAACGCATGGTCGAGGTCGACGAAGAGGAGGGCAAGGAGTCCGTGACCGTGTTCAAGGTCCTGCGCCGCTTCGGTGACTTTGCCACCCTGATCGAAGCCAAGCCGATCACTGGCCGGACTCACCAGATCCGTGTGCATACCCTCCACGCCGGGCATTGCATCGCTGGCGACAGCAAGTATGGTGACGAAGGTTTCAGCAAGGAAATTCGCGATCTGGGCGGTAAGCGCCTGTTCCTGCATGCCTACATGCTGACCGTGCCGTTGCCGGATGGTGGCGAATTGAAATTGCAGGCGCCTGTCGACGAAATGTGGGCTAAAACCGTGGAGCGCCTGAGTGCACCCATCTGATTACAAGCTGCTGATTTTCGATTGGGACGGCACGCTGGCCGATTCCATTGGTCGGATTGTCGAGGCGATGCACGTGGCGTCGCAGCGGTCCGGGTTCGAGCAGTGCGATGATCTTGCGGTCAAGGGCATCATCGGCCTGGGCCTGCCGGAGGCGATTCGTACCCTGTATCCGGAAATCGGCGATGCCGAACTTATAGCGTTTCGTCAGCACTACGCCGATCACTACATCGCCTCGGAGGCGGTACCTTCGCCCTTGTTCGAGGGCGTGGTCGAGTCGCTCGAGGCGTTTCGTGCCGAGGGTTATCACCTGGCCGTGGCCACGGGCAAGGCCCGTCGCGGGCTGGATCGGGTGCTGAAGTCTCACGGTTGGGAAAATTACTTCGATATCACCCGGGCTGCCGACGAGACAGCCAGCAAGCCCCATCCGCTGATGCTTGAGCAGATACTGGCGCATTGTGATGTGCGTGCGGATCAGGCCCTGATGGTTGGCGACTCGTCCTTCGATCTGCAGATGGCGCGCAATGCCGGCATGGATTCGGTGGCGGTCAGCTACGGCGCGCAATCGATTGAAGCGCTGAAGCTGTTCGAGCCACGACTGGCTATCGATCGTTTTTCACAATTGCACGCCTGGCTGGGTCAGCGGGCCTAATACGTTATTGCTGGGGTAAATGGCATGGCCGACGAATGGAAAGCGCCCGCCAAGGCGAGCGCAGAGAGCGGTGACGAAAAAAGCTGGAAGCTGTTGGAGAAGACCCTGCTGGCCGGTGTGCAGGAGCAGCGTCGCTCCCGGCGTTGGGGGATTTTCTTCAAGTTGTTGACCTTCGTGTACCTGTTTGTCGCGTTGGCACTGTTTACGCCTCTGATGGATATCGAGAAGGCTGCAACCCGTAGTGGCAACTACACCGCGTTGATCGAGATCGACGGCATGATCGCCGACAAGGAGCCGGCCAGTGCCGACAACATCGTCGGTAGCCTGCGGGCCGCCTTCGAAGACGACAAGGTCAAGGGTGTCATCCTGCGCATCAATAGCCCGGGCGGCAGTCCGGTGCAGTCAGGATATGTCTATGACGAGATTCGCCGTCTGCGTGGACTGCATCCGGATACCAAGCTTTACGCGGTGATTTCCGACCTGGGTGCTTCCGGCGCGTATTACATTGCCAGTGCGGCGGACCAAATCTATGCCGACAAGGCGAGCCTGGTGGGCTCCATCGGGGTAACGGCGGCCGGCTACGGGTTTGTCGGCACCATGGAGAAGCTGGGAGTGGAGCGTCGCACCTACACTTCGGGCGAGCACAAATCCTTCCTCGATCCGTTCCAGCCGCAGAAGCCTGAAGAAACGGCATTCTGGCAGGGCGTGCTCGATACCACCCACAAACAGTTCATCAACAGCGTCAAGCAGGGTCGTGGCGATCGCCTGAAGGACAAGGAGCATCCGGAGCTGTTCTCCGGGCTGGTCTGGTCGGGTGAGCAGGCGCTGCCGCTGGGCTTGATCGACGGCCTGGGTAATGCCAGTTATGTCGCGCGGGATGTGATCGGCGAAAAAGAGCTGGTGGACTTCACCGTTCAGGAATCGCCGTTCGATCGCTTCTCGAAAAAGCTCGGCGCCAGCGTGGCCGAGCATCTGGCGATGTGGATGGGGTTTAACGGTCCGTCGTTGCGCTGATTCTGTAGGAGCGAGCATGCTCGCGATGGTCTACAGAGCGCCGCGTTCACCCAGGAATCCCGCGTTTGCGTTGACGTCCATCGCGAGCATGCTCGCTCCTACAGAGTTATGCGGTCAGGGGATTTGTACGCCTTCGGTTAGAAGCATATCGACAAGGCGAATCAGCGGCAGGCCGACCAGGCTGGTAGCGTCGGGGCCCTCGGTGCGCTGAAACAGGCTTACCCCCAACCCCTCGGCCTTGAAACTGCCAGCACAGTCGTAGGGTTGTTCGGCGTGCAGGTAGCGTTCGATGCGTTCACTGTCGAGTGTGCGCATGTGCACCGTGAAAGGCACGCAGTCGACCTGGCAGTGGCCGGTCTGGCTATTCAGCAGGGCGAGCCCGGTCAGGAACGTCACGCTGGTACCGCTTGCAGCCAGCAGTTGCTCGCGAGCTTTTTCGAAGGTGTGGGGCTTGCCGATGATTCGCTCGCCAAGCACCGCGACCTGGTCGGAGCCGATAATCAGATGAGCGGTATGGCTGGCGGCCAGTGCGCGTGCTTTCTCTTCGGCGAGGCGTTTGACCAATGCGACGGCGGATTCACCGAGGCGATGGCTTTCATCGATGTCCGGCGAGCTGCAGCTGAATGGCAGCTGCAAGCGGGCCAGCAAATCCCGGCGATAAACCGAGCTTGAAGCGAGTAATAAAGGCAGCATGCGCAACTCCAAATGGCAGGCATGAATTCTATCGGGGCTTCCAAGTGACGGACAGGGCTGAATTTCCTTTGACATGGGCGGGTGCATCCCTATAATGCTGCGCCTATGTTGAATGACCCGATTCCACCTCACGTTGACCCGCGCAAATTGGCTGATCGTGGCACCACCCTCCAAGGTGAAATGCTGCTGGCCGATTTGGAGAGACTCTGCGACCCGCTTTCCGACAATGTCGGTACGGTGCAGGCTAAATTCGTTTTTGAACGAGATGAACGTAAATCTGTGGTCATCCACAGCTTTATCGACACTGAAGTCAAAATGGTTTGCCAGCGTTGTCTTGAGCTGGTCACCCTGCCGATCCATAGCGAATGCAGTTACGCTGTGGTGAAGGAGGGTGCGAATACCCAGTCGTTGCCGAAAGGTTATGACGTGCTGGAACTGGGCGAAGATCCATTGGATCTGCAGTCACTGATCGAGGAGGAGCTTCTGCTCGCCTTGCCCATTGTGCCTGCTCATCATCCGGAAGAATGCCAGCAGCCGGCGGGAGCAGATGAGCCCGAACCGAGCGAGGACGAGGTAACGCGGTCCAACCCGTTCAGTGTATTGGCGCAGTTAAAGCGTGACCCAAACGTTTAGGAGTTAATCAATTATGGCTGTTCAGCAGAACAAAAAATCCCGCTCTGCCCGTGACATGCGCCGTTCGCACGACGCTCTCGAGGCTAGCACCCTGTCTGTAGAAAAAACCACCGGTGAAGTTCACCTGCGTCACCACGTATCGCCAGAAGGCGTATACCGTGGCCGTAAAGTGATCGACAAGGGCGCTGACGAGTAATCACTTGTCCGCTCAAGTCATCGCGATTGACGCAATGGGCGGGGACTTCGGTCCCCGCAGCATTGTCCAGGCCAGTCTTGCTTGCCTGTCTGCTACGCCCTCGCTGTACCTGACCCTCGTCGGTCAACCCTCCCTCCTTGAAGAATTGATCGCTGGCCAATCGGTTGTGGATCGCGCGCGCCTGTCGATTACTCCGGCGTCCGAAGTCATCACCATGGACGAAAAACCTGCCCAGGCCCTGCGCGGCAAGCCCGACTCGTCGATGCGCGTGGCGCTTGAGTTGCTGCGCGATGGCAAGGTCCAGGCTTGTGTCAGTGCCGGTAATACCGGGGCGCTGATGGCGCTGTCGCGCTTTGTGCTCAAGACCTTGCCGGGCATTGATCGGCCGGCCATGGTAGCGGCGATCCCGACGCAGAAAGGTTATTGCCAGTTGCTCGACCTGGGCGCCAATGTCGATTGCAGCGCCGAGCATCTGTTGCAGTTTGCAGTGATGGGCTCGGTTGCGGCCGAGACCTTGGGTATCGTGCGTCCGCGCGTCGCATTGCTGAACATCGGCACCGAGGACATCAAGGGCAATCAGCAGGTCAAGCTGGCTGCAACCTTGCTGCAAAGTGCCCGTGGCATCAACTACATCGGTTTTGTCGAGGGCGACGGGTTGTACCGTGGCGAAGCGGATGTGGTGGTCTGCGACGGTTTTGTCGGCAACATCCTGCTCAAGTCCAGCGAGGGGTTGGCCACCATGATTGCCGGGCGCATCGAGGCGTTGTTCAAGAAAAACCTGCCGTCACGCATGGTGGGAGCCTTGGCCCTGCCCCTGATGAAGCGTTTGCAAGCTGACCTGGCGCCGGCGCGACATAACGGCGCGAGCTTTCTTGGTTTGCAGGGCATCGTGGTCAAGAGCCACGGTTCTGCGGGGGTGCAGGGGTTTCAGAGTGCAATTTCCCGTGCCTTGATCGAGATCCAGGAAAACCTGCCGGAGCGCATCCACGGTCGTCTGGAGGATTTGTTGCTTTAGGCGTTTTCGTCGGACAATGCTTAAATGTGACCGCTTGGTTCAAATGGCCATCCAACTCTCAGTTTCTTGCGTCCCCCTGAGCGGGACGTCAATTCTCCGACGACAAGATCATTAGGGGCTTGTTACATGTCTGCTTCCCTCGCATTCGTCTTTCCGGGACAGGGTTCGCAGTCCCTCGGCATGCTGGCCGAGTTGGGCGCGCAACACCCGGTCGTCCTCGACACGTTCAAAGAAGCTTCCGATGCCCTGGGTTACGACCTGTGGGCGCTGACCCAGCAAGGGCCGGAAGAACAACTCAACCAGACCGATAAGACCCAGCCGGCAATTTTGACCGCTTCGATCGCCCTGTGGCGTCTGTGGTTGGCTGAAGGCGGCGCGCGCCCGGCGTATGTGGCTGGTCACAGTCTGGGCGAATACAGTGCCTTGGTGGCTGCTGGCAGCCTGAGCCTGGCTGACGCGGTGAAGCTCGTCGAGCGCCGTGGCCAGCTGATGCAGGAAGCTGTTCCGGCGGGGCAGGGTGGCATGGCTGCCATCCTCGGCCTGGAAGACGCTGACGTATTGGCTGCCTGTGCCGAAGCGGCACAAGGCGAAGTGGTCAGCGCGGTCAACTTCAACTCCCCGGGGCAAGTGGTCATTGCCGGCGCCAAGGCCGCGGTGGAACGTGCCATTGAGGGCTGCAAGGCACGTGGCGCCAAGCGCGCCATGCCGTTGCCGGTCAGCGTGCCGTCGCATTGTGAACTGATGCGTCCGGCGGCCGAGCGTTTCGCCGAATCGATCGCCGCGATCGATTGGCAGGCTCCGCAGATCCCGGTGGTACAGAATGTCAGCGCCCAGGTGCCGGCGGATCTGGAAACCCTCAAGCGTGATCTGCTCGAGCAATTGTACAAGCCAGTACGCTGGGTAGAATCCGTACAGACCCTGGCCGCCAAGGGCGCGACCAATCTAGTGGAATGCGGCCCGGGCAAAGTACTGGCCGGTCTGAACAAGCGCTGCGCCGAAGGCGTATCGACTTCCAATCTCAATACCCCAGACGCTTTCGCTGCCGCCCGTGCAGCGCTGGCCTGAATCAGGAGAAGCTTGCATGAGTCTGCAAGGTAAAGTTGCACTGGTCACCGGCGCGAGCCGCGGCATCGGCCAGGCTATCGCCCTGGAATTGGGTCGTCAGGGCGCCATCGTTGTGGGCACCGCGACCTCCGCTTCTGGTGCCGAGCGCATTGCCGCCACTTTGAAGGAAAACGGCATTCAGGGCACTGGCCTTGAGCTCAATGTCACCAGCGACGAGTCCGTGGCGGCTGTCCTGGCGACCATTCAGGCGCAGTTCGGTGCCCCGGCGATCCTGGTCAATAATGCCGGCATCACCCGCGATAACCTGATGATGCGCATGAAAGACGACGAGTGGCATGACGTGGTCGATACCAACCTGAACAGTCTGTTCCGCCTGTCCAAGGGCGTTTTGCGCGGTATGACCAAGGCCCGTTGGGGACGAATTATCAGTATTGGCTCGGTTGTGGGTGCCATGGGCAACGCAGGCCAAGTAAACTACGCTGCCGCCAAGGCCGGCCTGGAAGGTTTCAGCCGCTCTCTGGCGCGTGAAGTCGGTTCGCGTTCGATTACGGTAAACTCGGTAACCCCTGGGTTCATCGATACCGATATGACCCGCGAACTGCCCGAGGCACAGCGTGAAGCCTTGCAGACGCAGATTCCGCTGGGTCGTCTGGGGCAAGCTCAAGAGATCGCGTCTGTGGTCGCTTTTCTTGCGTCGGACGGTGCGGCTTACGTTACTGGGGCTACAATCCCGGTGAACGGCGGGATGTACATGAGTTAAATGTGACGGATCGTTTCAAAAAAATGTCATACGAGCTGTCTAAAATCCGTTATAAAGCTGCAATCTATTTATAGGCAGTGGGTCACCGGGTTTGAGGAGTGAAGCTTTCAGTTGAAAAGCTGAAAAGTCTTTCTATACACTTACCCACTGGCCAGCTGCCTGAATTTGTCCATTAGGAGTGAAAACAAGGTATGAGCACCATCGAAGAGCGCGTCAAGAAAATCGTTGCCGAGCAACTGGGCGTTAAAGAAGAAGAAGTGGTCAACACTGCTTCCTTCGTTGAAGACCTGGGTGCTGACTCCCTTGACACCGTTGAGCTGGTGATGGCTCTGGAAGAGGAATTCGAGACCGAAATCCCTGACGAAGAAGCTGAGAAGATCACTACCGTACAAGCAGCAATCGACTACGTAACTAGCCACCAGGCGTAATAGTTTGTAATCGTTGCTCGCTGTCATGGAAAAACCGCACTGCCATCATGGCGTGCGGTTTTTTCTTTAGGCCTGATGCAAAGTCGTCATTTGAAAAAAGGAGAGTGCTGTGTCGCGTAGACGCGTCGTAGTCACCGGTATGGGTATGTTGTCGCCACTGGGCACGGATGTGCCGAGCAGCTGGCAGGGCATTCTGGCTGGCCGCAGTGGCATTGGTCTGATCGAACACACCGACCTTTCTGCCTATTCCACCCGTTTTGGCGGCTCGGTAAAGGACTTCAAAGTCGAGGATTACCTGTCGGTCAAGGAAGCTCGCAAGCTCGACCTGTTCATTCAGTACGGTCTGGCCGCAGGTTTTCAAGCAGTGCGCAATGCCGGTCTGGAAGTGACCGACGCCAATCGCGAGCGCATCGGCGTGGCCATGGGTTCGGGTATCGGTGGACTGACCAACATCGAAGAAACCAGTCGTACCTTGCATGAGACCGGCCCGCGACGGATTTCCCCGTTCTTCGTGCCTGGCTCGATCATCAATATGATTTCCGGCTTCCTGTCCATCCACCTGGGCGCACAGGGGCCTAACTATGCCATCGCCACGGCGTGTACCACCGGTACGCACTGCATCGGCATGGCTGCTCGCAACATCATGTACGACGAAGCTGACGTGATGATCGCCGGCGGTGCCGAGATGGCAGCCTGCGGACTGGGCATGGGTGGTTTCGGCGCTTCACGCGCGCTATCGACCCGCAACGACGAGCCGACCCGCGCCAGCCGCCCATGGGACAAGGGCCGTGATGGCTTCGTATTGTCCAATGGCGCCGGTGCGCTGGTGCTGGAAGAGCTGGAACACGCCAAGGCCCGTGGCGCTACCATCTATGCCGAACTGATCGGTTTCGGTACCAGTGGCGATGCCTACCACATGACTTCGCCGCCAGCCGATGGCGCGGGGGCTGCACGTTGCATCACCAATGCGCTGCGTGATGCCAGGATCAATGGCGATCAAGTGCAGTACATCAACGCCCACGGCACCTCGACGCCGGCTGGCGACCTCGCTGAAGTCAATGCGATCAAGTCGGTGTTTGGCGAGCACGCCTACAAGTTGGCCGTCAGCTCGACCAAGTCGATGACCGGTCACTTGCTGGGTGCGGCGGGCGCGGTCGAGGCCATCTTCAGCGTGCTGGCGATCAACAGCCAGGTGGCGCCACCGACCATCAACCTCGATGAGCCGGACGAAGGCTGCGACCTCGACTTCGTGCCGCACACCGCGCGCAACATGGATATCGATGTGGTCGTGTCCAACTCCTTCGGTTTTGGCGGCACCAACGGCTCGCTGGTGTTTCGCCGGTTTGCAGGCTGATGGACAGCTGGGTCGACGGTCAGCCGGCTGACGCATTGTCGCTGAAGGATCGCGGCCTGGCCTACGGCGACGGTCTGTTCGAGACCATCGCCGTGCATGATGGCTTTCCGGTCCTGCTGGATCGTCATCTGGTGCGGCTGGCCAAGGGGTGCCGGCGGTTGGCAATCAATCTGGATCATGCTGCCGTGGTTTCGGAGGTGTTGACCTATGCCGAGCAACTGAACGACGGCGTACTCAAACTGATCATTACCCGCGGCGACAGCCTGCGCGGTTATGCTTTCGATCCTTCGGCCCAGGCCCGTCGTATCCTGACGGGTAACCCTCCTGCGGTTTACCCGCAGGCTCATGCGGAGCAAGGCATTCGCCTGTTCCCGTGTACCACGCGACTTTCCTTTCAACCCCTTCTTGCAGGTCTCAAGCACTTGAACCGTCTTGAGCAGGTGATGGCGCGTGCCGAATGGCAGGACACCGAACATGCTGAAGGCTTGATGCTCGATCAAGCCGGTCGCGTGATCGAGGGCGTGTTCAGTAACGTGTTCCTGGTGCATGACGGCGTGTTGATCACCGCAGATTTGAGCAGCTGCGGCGTAGAAGGTGTGATGCGTGCCGAATTATTGTCTCAGGCGGAATCTTTAGGTATCCCCCTGCAAATCACCGATATCACGCTTGAGCAGCTGCAAGGCGCTGACGAAGTTTTTGTCTGCAACAGCGTGTATGGCGTTTGGCCGGTGCGCGCCTATGCCGCACTGAGCTGGCCGGTTGGGCCGCTCACCCGTAAACTCCAAACCATTGCCCGCGCGCTACTGGATGCTTGATACGTGAGACGTAAATTCTTGCTGCTGCTGGAAACCGGACTGGTTCTGGCGGGGCTGATGTTAGGTGCTTCTGCCTGGAAAATTCATTCGGCGCTGGTACAGCCGCTGAATATCAAACAGGAAGAATTGCTGGAGGTGCCCAAGGGCACTACCCCGAACCGCACTTTCCTGCGAATGGAAGCCGATGGCGTCATCAAGGACGCGTTCTGGCTGCGCGTCTACTGGCGCTTCAATTTGCCCAAGCAGCCGTTGCACAGCGGCGAGTACCGCATGACGCCCGGCATGACCGTCGAAGGTCTGATCGATCTGTGGAAGCGCGGGGAAATGGTGCAATACAGCCTGACCCTGGTCGAAGGCTGGAATTTCCATCAGGTCCGTGCGGCCCTGGCCAAGGAAGAAAAGCTCGAGCAAACCTTGAAAGGCCTGAGCGACAGCCAGGTCATGGACAAGCTCGGCCATAGCGGGATTTTTCCCGAGGGACGATTCTTTCCCGACACTTATCGCTTCGTGCGTGGCATGACCGACGCCGAATTGCTCAAAACCGCTTACCAGCGCCTCGACGACGTACTGGCCAAGGAGTGGAGTCAGCGTGCCGCCGACCTGCCTTACTCCGGTCCCTATCAAGCCCTGATCATGGCCTCGCTGGTGGAGAAGGAAACCGGCGTGCCACAGGAGCGCGGGCAAATTGCCGGCGTGTTCGTGCGTCGGATGGAGATCGGCATGCTGTTGCAAACGGACCCAACGGTGATCTATGGCCTGGGTGACCGTTACAACGGCAAGCTGACTCGCGCCCATCTCAAGGAAGCGACCCCCTACAACACCTATATGATTTCCGGCTTGCCGCCGACACCGATTGCCATGGTCGGCCGCGAAGCCATCCACGCGGCACTCAATCCGGTGGAAGGCACCAGCCTCTACTTTGTCGCTCGCGGCGACGGCAGCCATGTGTTCTCCGATGATCTGGACGCGCACAATAATGCCGTGCGAGAGTTCCAGCTCAAGCGTCGCGCCGATTATCGCTCCAGTCCGGCACCGGTGGGCTCGCCCGAAACGCCGGATTCCGAGGCGTCGCCAACCGATGCACCGCCAATGGAGGTGCCGCAAACCGAAACGACGCAGCCCGAGGCTTCCGAAGCCCAGCCCCCTGTCCCGGCGGCTTCGCCCGACTCAGCGCCAGACTCAGCGTCAGACTCAGCGCCCGAGGCTGCACCTGCGGTGCCCGCGCAAGATCCCGTGCCTGAACCTGCTGCAACGCCGGAACCGCAATCCGAACCGAACACAACACCACCGCAAAGCCCGCAATGAATCTGACTAAGGACTGCCTGTGACTGGCTTGTTTATTACGCTGGAAGGCCCGGAAGGCGCCGGCAAGAGCACCAATCGCGAATACCTGGCCGAACGCCTGCGCGCTGCCGGTATCGAGGTGCTGCTGACCCGCGAACCGGGCGGCACGCCGCTGGCCGAACGCATTCGCGAAGTGCTGTTGGCGCCGGTCGATGAGGTCATGAACCCGGACACTGAACTGTTGCTGGTGTTCGCGGCGCGCGCCCAGCACTTGGCCGAAGTCATACGCCCGGCGCTGGCCCGCGGTGCCGTAGTGTTATGTGATCGCTTCACCGATTCGACCTACGCCTACCAGGGCGGTGGCCGCGGCTTGTCGCTGGAACGTATTGCGACGCTGGAAACCTTTGTCCAAGGCGATCTGCGCCCTGACCTGACGTTGATTTTCGACCTGCCGGTGGAAGTGGGGCTGGCGCGCGCCAGTGCCCGTGGACGTCTGGATCGCTTTGAGCTGGAGGGCCGGGCCTTTTTCGATGCCGTGCGCAGTGCCTTCCTCAAGCGCGCAGCAGCGGAGCCTGCGCGGTACGTGCTGATCGACGCCGCACAACCGTTGGCACAGGTCCAGCAATCCCTGGATGCCCTGCTGCCACGCCTGTTGGAGCTGAGCCGTGGCTGAAGCCTATCCATGGCAAGACAGCCTCTGGCAGCAACTGGCGGGTCGTGCGCAACACGCCCATGCTTATTTGCTGCATGGCCCGGCCGGAATCGGCAAGCGGGCCCTGGCCGAACGCTTGATGGCCAGTTTGCTGTGCCAGCGTCCGACCCCGCAGGGCGCTTGTGGCGAATGCAAGTCGTGCCTGTTGCTCAAGGCCGGCAGTCATCCCGACAACTACATCCTGGAGCCGGAAGAAGCCGACAAGGCAATCAAGGTCGACCAGGTGCGCGACCTGGTCAGTTTCGTGGTGCAGACCGCGCAACTGGGTGGGCGTAAAGTAGTGTTGATCGAACCGGTCGAGTCGATGAACATCAACGCCGCCAACGCCTTGCTCAAAAGCCTGGAAGAACCGTCTGGCGACACGGTATTACTATTGGTCAGCCACCAGCCCAGTCGGCTGTTGCCGACCATCAAGAGTCGCTGTGTGCAGCAAGCCTGTCCGCTGCCGGGCGAGGCCATGAGTCTGGACTGGCTGGCCACGGCCTTGCCGGACTGTTCGCCGCAAGAGCGCATCGAGTTGCTGACGCTGGCAGCCGGTTCGCCTCTGGCCGCCGTGAACCTGAACGCCCAGGGCGTGCGCGAGCAGCGCGCGCAAGTGGTCGATGGGGTGAAGAAGTTGCTCAAGCAGCAACAATCGCCGACACAGTTGGCCGAAGGCTGGAATGCGATTCCGTTGTTGCTGCTGTTCGACTGGTTCTGTGATTGGTCGAGCCTGATCCTGCGCTATCAGCTGACCCAGGATGAAGAAGGGTTGGGGCTGACGGACATGCGCAAGGTGATCCAGTACCTGGCGCAAAAAACCGCTCAGGACAAAGTCCTGAATATCCAGGACTGGATTCTCGCCCAGCGCCAGAAGGTATTGAGTAAAGCCAACCTCAACCGGGTGTTGTTGCTGGAGGCGCTGCTGGTGCAATGGGCGACGCTGCCTGCCCAGAGGTGACCGCCTGCGCCTGGAGTCTGCGCATCAGCCGTCATTGAAGGCGATAATACTGCATGCAGTCGAATCGAAACCTACCTGGCCGGACCACTGAAATCCGACCGTCCCACTCATACGATGTAAGTTGCAGCCCTTTATGCTCGTAGATTCCCATTGTCACCTTGATCGCCTCGACCTTGCCGCCCATGACGGCTCGTTGGATGCCGCCCTGGATGCGGCCCGCCAGCGTGGGGTAGGGCACTTCCTGTGTATCGGCGTCAGCGCTGACAACGCGGCCGATGTCAAAGCCCTGGCCGAGCGCTATGACGATGTCGATTGTTCAGTCGGCGTGCATCCGCTGGATGTGCAGCCGGGGGCGGCGCCTGCCTTGGACTGGCTGTTGCACGAGCTCAACCATCCGCGCGTGGTGGCGATCGGTGAAACAGGTCTGGATTATCACTACGAGCCGGAAGCGGCGGAGTTGCAGCAGCAATCTTTCCGATTGCACCTGCAAGCAGCGCAGCAGACCGGCAAGCCGGTGATCATCCACACTCGAGGCGCACGCGCCGATACCTTGAACCTGCTGCATGAGGCGGCGCTGCCCCAGGCAGGCGTGCTGCACTGCTTCACCGAGGACTGGGACATGGCGAAAGCCGCCCTGGACATGGGTTACTACATTTCCCTGTCCGGGATTGTCACATTCCGCAACGCCGACGCGTTGCGCGATGTGGCAAGCAAGGTGCCGGCCGATCGTTTGCTGGTGGAAACCGACTCACCGTACCTGGCGCCGATCCCTTACCGTGGCAAGCCGAACCTGCCGCAGTACGTGCGCGAAGTAGCGGAATTTCTGGCAATGTTGCGGGGTGAGCCCTACGAGCGATTTGCCGAGCAGACCACTGAGAACTTCAAGCGGTTGTTTCCGTTGGCGCATGTAAAAGGCTAAATCGCAGGCAAAAAAAACCCGGGTTCTGGGGGGTGAATCCGGGTTAAGACCATTAGGAGTAAAACAATGGCACGCGGTCCGTTGGTACCAATATCGGCGTGACACTTGGGGGAGATGCCCCGCCGACAGTTCAAGTATTGATCAGTATTTCGCACCGTCCAGTTTGTAGGCCGTGGTTTTTAAACATATTTGGAATACGGGCGCTTCAGAAGAGTTCTCATCAACAGACGATGTTGCGAGAAATCATCAAGAAACACAGATATGGTCGGATGATCCGTGCATTTTTGCGCAATTTAGGCATAATACGCGGCTTCGAATTTTGACCCCTACAGACCTTTTCTTATGCATAAAGAACCTCGTAAGGTCCGTGAGTTTCGTCGCCGCGAGCAAGAAATTCTCGATACCGCGCTCAAGCTGTTCCTCGACCAGGGTGAAGACAGTGTCACCGTCGAGATGATTGCTGATGCTGTCGGTATCGGCAAAGGCACGATCTACAAGCACTTCAAGTCCAAGGCCGAAATCTATCTGCGCCTGATGCTCGACTATGAGCGCGATTTGAACGAGCTGTTGCATTCGGCCGATGTCGACAAGGACAAGGAGGCCCTGTCCCGCGCCTATTTCGAATTCCGCATGCGCGACCCGCAGCGGTACCGGTTGTTTGACCGCCTGGAAGAAAAGGTCGTCAAGGGCAACCAGGTGCCGGAGATGGTCGAGGAGCTGCACAAGATCCGCGCCTCGAACTTCGAACGCTTGACCTTGCTTATCAAGGGCCGGATCAGCGAAGGCAAGCTTGAAGACGTGCCACCTTATTTCCATTACTGCGCGTCCTGGGCGCTGGTGCACGGAGCCGTGGCGCTCTACCACTCGCCGTTCTGGAGCAATGTGCTGGAAGACCAGGAAGGCTTCTTCCAGTTCCTGATGGACATCGGCGTGCGCATGGGCAACAAGCGCAAGCGGGACAGCGATACCCCGAGCAGCTGAGCCATTCAGCCACCTTATTGCTCGTTATTTCGCTACATGGCGCAGCAGCGCAGGAATATACTCAGGCAGAGGGCTTGCTAAAACTTGAATTGTGAGTCAAGTTTTAGCAAGCCCGAATATTCTTGCGCCGGAGTGATCATGATCGTTGACCGACAAGGCAGGCGTTTTCGCAATTTGCGAGTCAGCCTGACCTCAGCCTGCAATTACGCTTGTACCTACTGCGTGCCCAACGGCAAGCGGCTGGTGGCTGCGCAGGATGAATTGTCGGCCGAAGCCATGGCGCGTGGCGTCGCGTACCTGATCGAAGCGGCGGGTATCGAGCGCTTGCGCATCACCGGTGGCGAACCGCTGGTCAGTCCGAAACTCGAAGCCTTCATGGCGGCCGTCGGCCAGATGGGGCTGCAGGACATCAGCCTGACCACCAACGGCCAGCTACTGGCGAAGAAGCTGCCGATCCTGGTGGATGCCGGCATTCGACGCATCAACGTTTCCCTCGATACCCTCGACGCTTCTGCGTTTCGCGGCATTGCCCGTGGCGGTGATCTGGCGACGGTGCTTGAGGGCATGGACCAGGCCCGTGCAGCGGGCATGAAGGTCAAGGTCAACATGGTGCCGCTGCGCGGCCAGAACCTCGATCAGGTGATGCCGCTGCTCGATTACTGCCTGGAACGCGGTTATGAACTGCGCTTCATCGAGTTGATGCGCATGGGCCACCTGGCCAGCGACTCCAATGCCTTCCTGCAGCAGTTTGTCAGCCTGCAACAGCTGCTGGGCCTGATCGGCGAGCGCTATGAATATCTCCAGGCCGATGCGCCTGTCGATGCCACCGCTGTGCGTTATGAAATTCCGGGGCTGGGGCATTTCGGCGTGATCGCCAATGAAAGCGTGCCGTTCTGCCGCACCTGCTCGCGGTTGCGCCTGTCGTCCACGGGCTGGCTGCATGGCTGTTTGTCGTCAAGCAATCGCCACTATGTTGGCGATCTGCTGGACAAGCCGCGTCATCAGGCGCTTCCGGCGTTACAGCGGTTGTTGGTCAAGGCGTTGGGCGACAAGCAGGAAGTGGCGTTTTCCGGTGGTGCTACCGTCATGAAGATTATCGGCGGCTGAGTCGGCCTCTTCGCGAGCAGGTATGGCGCCAACCCTTGTGGGAACGAGCCTGCTCGCGAATGCGATTTATCAAGCGGCGACGCACTTGAGCTGGCGCAAAAGCTGCATCCTACGGCCATTCGCCGGTTTTCCGTCACCGGCCCCTGGAGGATAGGATGCGTAGCCTGGTTTTGCTGCTGGCCATTATGGCGCTCGGTGGCTGCATGAATGTCAGCGACATGGCCGAAGGGACTCGCTACCACATGAGTGACGCCGGCCTGCTGGACCACAGCGACAGCCGCCGGGTGAATAACCTGCGTATCCAGCCGGACTCGTTCGTCTACATTGCCCAGGGCGCCTTTATGCCGCCGGGCAGCGCCGTCTACCCGCGCCCCAATGTGATCGCCGAAGTCGCCTTCGATGGTTTCGTCGAGTATTTCCCGATGGTCCGCCGCGCCCGCACACCGCAAGGCCTTGACCAGGCCATGGGCGAAGCCCGTGCCGTCGGTGCCCACTACCTGCTCTATACCCGTTTCGCCAAGTCCGATGACCGCATTGGCAACTCGGATGAATGGCTGGATCAGGAGGCCGTGGATCGCCTTGGTATCGATACCGGCGTGATTCAGATCATGTTGATCGAGACCAGCACCCAGTATTTGATTGATACTGCACGTATCAACAGTCGTGGCGGTCTACTGACATTCCACGACGAAAAACCCGAAGACCTGATGGGCCCGCCGCTGCAGCAGTACGCGCGTAGCCTGTTGGGGCTCAGCGACCAGTAATTTCAAGGAGAGCACCATGAGTGGCCCGCAAAAAGCCAATGACCTGCTGGGGCAAATCCCCAAGACCCAAGGCTTGCCACCGGTCCACTTGTGGAACCCCGATTTTTGCGGCGACATCGACATGCGCATCGCCCGCGACGGCACCTGGTATTACCTGGGCACGCCGATCGGACGCAAGCCGATGGTCAAGCTGTTCTCCACCATCATTCGCCGCGACGGTGATGATTACTTCCTCATCACTCCGGTCGAGAAGGTCGGGATCAAGGTCGACGATGCGCCTTTCGTGGCGATTGCGGTGGACGTGGACGGCGAGGGCGAGGCGCAGGTGTTGCGCTTCACCACCAATGTCGACGAAACCACCGAGGCCGGTCCCGAGCACCCGATTCGCGTGGTGATCGATCCAGCCACTCAAGAGCCGGCGCCTTACGTGCATGTGCGCACCAATCTCGAAGCGCTGATCCATCGCAATGTGTTCTACCAACTGGTAGAGCTGGCGGTGACGCGGGAGATCGACGGGCAGCGATGGCTAGGCGTGTGGAGCGGTGGAGAGTTCTTCCCCATCGGCCTTGAGCCCTGACACTTCCCCCACAATGATTTCGGCAGTTCCTCACAAAATCAAATTGACAGCCAATCATATGATGATTAGCGTGGACACCCATCACAAACGGTTTTGAGGTGTCCATGTCCAGCAGTTTTCACGCCTCGACGGTCGATTGGCTGGGCTGCTGGATCGCTGCCCGGCACGTCAAGCCGGGGGAGACGCTCAAGGTCGAAGCTGACCTCGGCGAACAACTGGGTGTCAGTCGCACCGTTATCCGCGAAGCCATCAAGACCCTGGTTGCCAAGGGCATGCTCGAAGTCGGGCCGAAAGTCGGTACGCGGGTGTTGCCGGTACGGCGCTGGAACCTCTTCGATCCACAGGTCGTAGGTTGGCTGTCACGCAGCGGCTTGCCGGAAAACTTCGTCGATGATTTGCTCGACTTGCGCCGCACCATCGAACCGATGGCCGTGCGCTGGGCTTGCGAGCGTGCGACCGCCGAACAGCTCGATGCCATTTTACGAGCCTACAACGCATTGGCGCGAGCGGTGGAAAGCGGAGTCGATTACAACCGCGCCGACCAGCTCTTCCACGAGTGCATTCTCGCTGCCAGCCACAATCAATTCATCGAGCAAATGGTCCCGGCCCTGGGCGCGCTGTTGGCAGTGTGTTTCGAAGTGTCCGCCGCCAACCCCGACGAGCTGCGCCGCACCTTGCCCATTCATAAAGACATGGCCGACGCCATCGCCGCCCGGGACACCGCGCGGGGTGTGTGGGCCTGCATGACCCTGATCGATAACGCCGACCTGGCGATCAAGCGCTATTACCCGCAGGTCATGGCCGGGAAAAAAGCCGGCTGACAACCTGTAGAAGCTGGCTTGCTGGCGATGCGGCTCTTAAGGACGCTATCGCCAGCCAGCCGGCTCCTACCGAAAAACAATAAAAAAGCAGGAGGTTTCATGACGTTGACTGCGGTTACCGAGCACCGGGCGCAACTCGGCGAAGGTCCGTTCTGGGATGCGCCGACCCAGGCGCTGTACTGGGTGGACATTGCCGGCAAACAGGCGCTGCGGTTGATCGGCGCCAACGTGCAGATCTGGCAGATGCCGGAGCATGTGTCGGCGTTCATCCCCTGTGCGAGCGGTGATGCGCTGGTGACCTTGAGCAGCGGCGTGTATCGGCTTGACCTTGATTCCCCGGGGTTGGAACCGCGACTGAGCTTGTTTTGCGTCGCGGATCCGCAGCCTGGTAACCGCGCGAACGAAGCCCGCTGCGATTCCCAGGGCAGGCTGTGGCTTGGCACCATGCAGAACAACATCGGCGAGCAGGGCGAAGACCTGCCCGTCGAACGGCGTTGCGGTGGCCTGTTCCGAATCGATAGCGATGCGCGGGTCACGCCACTGCTGCGTGGGCTGGGCATCCCCAATACATTGTTGTGGAGCGACGACGCCACTACCGTCTATTTCGGTGACAGTCTCGACGGCACGTTGTGCAGATACTTCATTCGTGCCGATGGCCATCTTGACCCGGCACAGGCCTGGTTCGGTCCTCATCCACTCGGCGGCCCGGACGGCTCGGCAATGGACGCCGAGGGTTTTGTCTGGAATGCCCGATGGGACGGCAGTTGCCTGCTCAGGCTGACACCGGACGGGCAGGTCGATCGGGTAATCGAACTGCCCGTCAGCCGTCCGACCAGTTGCGTATTTGGCGATGCGGACTTGAAAACCCTGTACATCACCAGCGCCGCGAGCCCCCTTGGGCATCCGCTGGATGGGGCAGTGCTGGCGATTCGCGTCGACGTTGCAGGAAAGTCCTGTAGCCGGTTTTCAGGTTAAATCCCTAAATATGGGATGCGAATATATATATTGAGATTTCCTGCGCGTCGGGTTTATAGTCGGCGCCATCAGTTACACGCATTCACACTTACAAAAACAAAACAGGTGAAGTGATGCAGCGATATTCCCCCGCACTCCCTCGTGGAGTCCGCGTTTCAAAGCACCCCGATGCTGAAACGTTTCGCGCCTGCCTGTTTCTTCCTCAACGCCCTATTGACCGGACCTGACGTCCGGTTTTCGTCGTGCTTTCGAACAGGAGTCCTGATCCATGGCTGAACCTCTTTCGTTACCACCGGTGCCCGAGCCACCCAAGGGCGAGCGCCTGAAAAACAAAGTCGTACTGTTGACCGGCGCCGCCCAGGGCATCGGTGAGGCGATCGTAGCGACCTTCGCTTCCCAGCAGGCCAAGCTGGTCATCAGCGATATCCAGGCCGAAAAAGTCGAAAACGTCGCGGCACAGTGGCGGGGCAAAGGGGCTGACGTAGTGGCGATCAAGGCCGACGTTTCCCAGCAGCAGGACTTGCAGGCGATGGCCAGGCTGGCGGTTGAGCTTCACGGGCGAATCGACGTGCTGGTCAATTGCGCCGGGGTCAACGTGTTCCGAGATCCGTTGGAAATGACCGAGGAAGACTGGCGTCGCTGCTTCGCCATTGACCTGGACGGTGCCTGGTACGGCTGCAAGGCCGTATTGCCGCAGATGATCGAGCAGGGCATCGGCAGCATCATCAACATCGCCTCCACCCATTCCACCCACATCATTCCAGGCTGCTTCCCTTATCCGGTAGCCAAGCACGGCCTGCTCGGCCTGACCCGCGCCCTGGGTATCGAATACGCACCCAAGGGCATTCGCGTCAACGCCATCGCGCCGGGCTACATCGAAACCCAATTGAACGTCGACTACTGGAACGGCTTTGCCGACCCCCATGCCGAACGTCAGCGCGCCTTCGACCTGCACCCGCCGCGGCGCATCGGCCAGCCAATCGAGGTGGCCATGACCGCGGTGTTCCTGGCCAGTGATGAAGCACCGTTCATCAACGCTTCGTGCATCACCATCGATGGCGGGCGCTCAGTGATGTACCACGACTAGGTCATCCGGGTCTCAGGTGCAAAACTGCGCCTGAAATTCAATCATCATACGATATGACTATTGGCACTACGCTCAACAAAAACAACAAGGAGTCAGCTTATGAATCGTCGTCATGCCATCCGTTCCCTATGCTGCGCCGCCGTGGCGGTCAGCGCGTTCAGCCTGAGCAGCACGCTGCTGGCGGCTGAGGAAGTGAAAATCGGATTCCTGGTCAAGCAAGCGGAGGAGCCCTGGTTCCAGACCGAATGGGCCTTCGCTGAAAAGGCTGGCAAGGAAAAGGGCTTCACCCTGATCAAGATCGCCGTGCCTGACGGTGAGAAAACCCTGTCGGCCATCGACAGCCTGGCGGCCAACGGTGCCAAGGGTTTCGTGATCTGCCCGCCGGACGTGTCCCTGGGCCCTGCAATCATGGCCAAGGCCAAGCTCAATGGCTTGAAAGTGATCGCCGTGGATGACCGCTTCGTCGATGCCAGCGGCAAGTTCATGGAGGACGTCCCTTACCTGGGCATGGCCGCCTTTGAAGTCGGCCAGAAGCAAGGCAGCGCCATGGCCACCGAGGCGAAGAAGCGCGGTTGGGAGTGGAAAGACACCTATGCGGTGATCAATACCTTCAACGAACTCGACACCGGCAAGAAACGCACCGACGGCTCGGTCAAGGCGCTGGAAGATGCCGGCATGCCCAAAGACCACATCCTGTTCGCGGCCCTGAAAACCCTCGACGTACCAGGCAGCATGGACGCCACCAACTCGGCACTGGTGAAGCTACCGAGCGCGGCGAAGAACCTGATTATCGGCGGTATGAACGACAACACTGTGCTGGGCGGCGTGCGTGCCACTGAAGCCGCCGGCTTTGCCGCGTCGAACGTGATCGGCATCGGCATCAACGGCACCGACGCCATTGGCGAGCTTAAGAAACCCGACAGCGGCTTCTACGGGTCGATGCTGCCAAGCCCGCACATCGAGGGCTACAACACCGCCAGCATGATGTACGAGTGGGTCACCAGCGGCAAAGAACCGGCGAAATACACCGCCATGGATGACGTGACACTGATCACGCGCGACAACTTCAAGCAGGAACTGGAAAAGATCGGCCTGTGGAACTGAGGGCCGGTTGATTTCATCGGTAACCCTGGCAGCAGGGTTGCCTGATCTGTGCGATGAGGTGGTTATGGCGCAAACACAAGTACAACAACACACCGGCAGCTCTTTGAGTGGCAGTGGCAGCTTGCGCTTCAACGGGATTGGCAAAACCTTTCCCGGTGTGAAGGCGCTGGACAACATTAACTTCGTCGCCCATCCGGGGCAGGTTCATGCCTTGATGGGCGAGAACGGTGCCGGAAAGTCGACCCTGCTGAAAATCCTCGGCGGCGCCTACACCCCGAGCAGTGGCGACCTGCAGATAGGCGGCCAGACGATGGCGTTCAAGTCCACGGCCGACAGCATTGGCAGCGGGGTCGCGGTGATTCATCAGGAACTGCACCTGGTGCCGGAAATGACCGTGGCGGAAAATCTGTTTCTCGGTCACTTGCCGGCCAGTTTCGGCTTGATCAATCGCGCAACTTTGCGCCAGCAAGCCCTGGCCTGTCTCAGGGGCCTGGCCGACGAAATCGACCCGCAGGAGAAAGTCGGGCGCCTGTCGCTCGGTCAGCGGCAGCTGGTCGAGATCGCCAAGGCTTTGTCCCGTGGCGCGCATGTCATTGCTTTCGACGAGCCCACCAGCAGTCTTTCGGCGCGGGAGATCGACCGCTTGATGGCGATCATCGGTCGGCTGCGCGATGAAGGCAAAGTGGTGCTCTACGTCTCCCATCGCATGGAGGAAGTGTTCCGCATCTGCAACGCGGTGACGGTGTTCAAGGACGGCCGTTACGTGCGCACCTTCGAAGACATGAGCGAGTTGACCCATGATCAGTTGGTCACCTGCATGGTCGGTCGGGACATTCAGGACATCTACGATTACCGCCCGCGCCAGCGCGGCGCGGTGGCGTTGAAGGTCGACCGCCTGCTCGGGCCAGGCCTGCGCGAACCGGTGAGTTTCGATGCGCACAAGGGCGAGATCCTTGGCTTGTTCGGCCTGGTCGGCGCGGGGCGCACGGAATTGTTTCGCCTGCTTAGCGGGCTGGAACGCAACAGCGCCGGCCGTCTTGAACTGCGCGGCCATGAACTGAAACTGCGCTCGCCCCGGGATGCGATTGCGGCCGGGATCCTGCTCTGTCCCGAAGACCGCAAGAAGGAGGGCATCCTGCCGCTGGCAAGCGTCGCCGAGAACATCAACATCAGCGCCCGTGGTGCGCATTCAACCTTTGGTTGCCTGTTGCGTGGCCTGTGGGAGAAGGGCAACGCCGACAAGCAGATCAAGGCGCTGAAGGTAAAAACGCCACACGCCGGGCAACAGATCAAGTTCCTGTCCGGTGGCAACCAGCAGAAGGCCATTCTCGGTCGCTGGCTGTCGATGCCAATGAAAGTCCTGCTGCTCGACGAGCCCACCCGTGGCATCGACATCGGCGCCAAGGCCGAAATCTACCAGATCATCCATAACCTGGCCGCCAGCGGCATTGCGGTGATCGTGGTGTCCAGCGACCTGATGGAAGTGATGGGCATTTCCGACCGCATCCTGGTGTTGTGCGAAGGCGCACTGCGCGGCGAACTGAGCCGCGAACAGGCCAATGAATCCAACCTGCTGCAACTGGCTTTGCCGCGCCAACGCGCTGACGGCGTGGCGAACTGAGAGGTGACTATGATGACAACCCAAAACGAAACCCTGCCGACTGCACGCAAACCCCTGGACCTGCGGCGCTTTCTCGATGACTGGGTGATGCTGCTGGCGGCCGTCGGTATCTTCGTGCTCTGCACCTTGCTGATCGACAACTTCCTCTCGCCATTGAACATGCGCGGCCTGGGCCTGGCGATTTCCACCACCGGGATCGCGGCATGCACCATGTTGTACTGCCTGGCGTCCGGGCATTTCGACTTGTCGGTGGGGTCGGTGATCGCCTGCGCCGGGGTGGTTGCCGCCGTGGTGATGCGCGACACCGACAGCGTCTTTCTCGGTGTCAGCGCGGCGCTGGCGATGGGGCTGATCGTCGGCCTGATCAACGGCATCGTGATTGCCAAGCTGCGAGTCAATGCGCTGATCACCACGCTGGCGACCATGCAGATCGTGCGCGGCCTGGCCTACATCTTTGCCAATGGCAAGGCGGTGGGGGTGTCCCAGGAGTCATTCTTCGTGTTCGGCAACGGCCAGTTGTTCGGCGTACCGGTGCCGATCCTGATCACCATCGTCTGCTTCCTGTTCTTTGGCTGGTTGCTCAACTACACCACCTACGGGCGCAACACCATGGCCATCGGCGGCAACCAGGAAGCGGCGCTGCTGGCGGGGGTCAACGTTGACCGGACCAAGATCATCATCTTCGCCGTACACGGCCTGATCGGTGCACTGGCCGGGGTGATCCTGGCATCGCGCATGACCTCGGGCCAGCCGATGATCGGCCAGGGTTTCGAGCTGACGGTGATCTCGGCCTGCGTGCTCGGCGGCGTGTCGCTCAGTGGCGGGATCGGCATGATCCGGCATGTGATTGCCGGGGTGTTGATCCTGGCGATCATCGAGAACGCGATGAACCTGAAGAACATCGATACGTTCTACCAGTATGTGATCCGCGGATCGATCCTCCTGCTGGCCGTCGTCATCGACCGCCTCAAGCAGCGTTAACCCCACAACTGATCATTCCCACGCTCCGCGTGGGAATGCCTCAAGGGACGCTCCGCGTTCCAGCTCTCGAAAGGGACGCAGAGCGTCCCGGGCTGCATTCCCACGCAGAGCGTGGGAACGATCAAGCCGCACTCCCTTCTGTCATCTCCCGTAAATATTTCTTGCCCGTCGCAACTCGTTTCGGGTATCAATTTGTACATGATTAGACAGGTACGATTCGACAAGAAACAACGGGTGGTCGACGAACTCATCCGGCGCATCGAAAGCGGCCTCATGGAGGACGGTTTTCATCTGCCGGGCGAGCATCAGTTGGCTCAAGAATTCAAAGTCAGCCGAGGAACCTTGCGTGAAGCGCTAGCCGAGTTGAAACGGCGCAACTACATTGCGACGCAAAGCGGGGTCGGTTCCATCGTCACCTTCGACGGGGTGGTACTGGATCAGCGCAGCGGCTGGGCGCAGGCCCTTGCCGACAGCGGCGCACTGGTCAATACCGAAGTGTTGCGGCTGGAAGCCGTGAGCCGTCCCGACCTGCTACCGCGTTTCGGCACTGACCAGTTCATCACCCTGGACCGTCGCCGCCGCTCCAACGATGGCACGCTGGTCTCCCTTGAACGCTCATTGATGCCTGCTACCGGCGGCCTGGAAAGCCTGCCGCGGGTTGGCTTGATCGATAACTCGCTGACCATCACGTTGGCCGCCTATGGCTATATCGGCGAGCGCGGTGATCAATGGATCGGCGCCGAGCCGTTGAACGCCACCGATGCCGAACTGTTGGGGCGGCCGGTCGGCACGGTTTTCCTTAAGGCCTTGCGCACCACCTATGACCGGAAAAACCGTTTCATGGAACAGGTGGAAAGCCTGCTCGATCCTGTGCATTTTCGCCTGCACCTGCAATTCGGACCATCGAAATGACTGCGCTCGATCGTGCGCTAGGCGCGTTTTACGGCCTGGCCCTGGGCGATGCGCTTGGCATGCCGACCCAATCCCTTAGCCGCAGCCAGATTCAGGCGCGCTTTGGCGAGATCACCGGCCTTGAAGATGCCGGTCCCGATCAGCCGATCGCCGCCAATATGCCCAAGGGCTCGATCACCGACGACACCGAACAAGCCATTCTGGTCGGTCAATTGTTGGTCGAAGGTCAAGGCAACATCCAACCCGCGGTACTCGCACAGCGCTTGATCGAATGGGAAGCCGTGATGCAGGCCAAGGGCTCGCAGGACTTGCTCGGCCCTTCGACCAAGCGCGCGATCGAAATGATCCTCGCCGGCCACTCGCCCGAAGAAGCCGGTCGGTACGGCACTACCAATGGCGCGGCGATGCGGATCACGCCGGTCGGGATTGCCGCGGATGTGTCCAAAGCCGAGCGCTTCATCGATGCCGTGGTGCAGGCCTGCCAGGTCACCCACAACACCACGCTGGGCATTTCCAGCGCGGCGGCGGTGGCGGCGGTGGTGTCCGCCGGCATCAACGGCATGGACCTGGGCGAGGCGCTGAACCTCGGCCAGCAAATCGCCCAGCAAGCCGAAGGCCATGGTCACTGGGTAGCCGGCGGACGAATCGCTTCGCGCATCAGTTGGGCGCGCAGCATCAGCGTCGACAGTGACAAGGCGTTGCTCGCCGATGTGCTGTACGACGTGATCGGCACCTCGGTGGCTTCCCAGGAGTCGGTGGTGGTGTCGTTTGCCCTGGCCCAGCAAGTGGCCATAGGTGAAATGAATGCCTTTGATGCACTGTGCATGGCCGCCAGCCTGGGTGGCGACACCGACACCATCGCGGCGATTCTGGGGGCGATGCTCGGGGCTTGCCTTGGGTTGGAGAGTTGGCCGGTGGTGATGATCGAGAAGGTCAAGGCGGTCAATGATCTGGAACTTGAACCCCTCGTCAAAGGACTCCTCACCCTGCGCTGAGGAGCCCCTGTAGGAGCTGCCGCAGGCTGCGATCTTTTGATCTTGGCGGCCTTGAGGTCGCTGAAAATCAAGGTCAAAAGATCGCAGCCTGCGGCAGCTCCTACAGGGGATTGTCGCGGGCCACCCAATATCTGAATTGCCCACAACCACAAAAATGGCAACAGGAGCATTTTTCATGAGTTCATCGAACGCCGGGCAACTGGAAACCCGCGGCATCGAACCGGTGCCGGAGGCCGAGTGCAATGGCCATCCGCTGCAGCTGTTCTGGGTCTGGTTCGCTGCCAACATTTCCATTCTCGGCCTGCCGCTGGGCGCGACCCTCGTGGCGTTTCGCGGGTTGGCGATCTGGCAGGCAGTCATCGTCGCGATCCTCGGTGCCGCCGGTTCCTTCGCGGTGGTCGGGATCATATCCATCGCCGGTCGTCGTGGCCGCGCGCCAAGCCTGACACTGTCCCGCGCCATCTTCGGCGTGCGCGGCAATATCGGCCCGACCCTGGTATCGCTGATGTCGCGCCTGGGCTGGGAAACCGTCAATACCACCACTGCCGCGTTCGTTCTGCTGTCGCTGTGCTCGATCCTTTTTGGTTCGCCGGTAGAGGCCAAAAGCGCGCCACTGCTGACCCTTGTGTTCATCGCGATTTTCGTGCTGCTGACCTTGTCGGTTTCCGGCCTCGGTCACGCCACATTGCTGGTGATCCAGAAGTGGGCGACCTACGTGTTCGGGGCACTGAATATCCTGGTCGGCGGCTTTCTTTGCGCCACCATCGACTGGAGCGCGGTGTTCAACGCCACACCGGCACCGATGAGCGCGATGATCATCGGTATCGGCACCATGGCGGCCGGCACCGGGATCGGCTGGGCCAACGCTGGCGCGGACATGTCGCGCTACCAGCACCGCAGCGTGAAGGCCGTGCGCCTGGTGGCGTCAGCGGCGTTCGGCGCGGGCATTCCACTGGTGCTGTTGATCACCCTCGGAGGCCTGTTGTCGGTGGGCAACAACGACCTGGCCCAGGCCGCCGACCCGATCATCGCCATCCGCGACATGCTGCCGACCTGGATGGCCGTGCCCTACCTGATCACCGCGTTCGGTGGCCTGCTGCTGTCGAACAACCTGTCGGTGTACTCCGCCGGCCTGACCACGCTGACCCTCGGTCTTAAAGTCAAGCGCGTCTACGCCGTGGTGGTAGACATCGTGGCGATTTTCGCCGGTTCGATTTACTTCATGTTGATCGCCGACAGTTTCTACGGCCCGTTCATCACCTTCATTTCCCTGTTGGCGGTGCCGATCACGGCATGGGTAGGGATCTTCGTGGTCGATCTGATTCATCGTCACTATTACAGCCCCAAGGACCTGCTGGACGTCAGCCCGCTTAGTGCCTACTGGTATCACGGCGGCGTCGAGTGGCGCGCGTTCGGTGCCTGGGCGGTGGCGATCGTGCTCGGTTTCAGTTTCACCACCATCGGCACCACGGCAGAAAACGTCTGGTTCAAAGGCTTCCTGTCCGACTCGTGGCTGGGGCATAACGGTCTCGGCTGGATCGTGACCTTCGTGGTCGCCGGTGGCATTTATCGGGTACTTGGCGGGGCGAAGGATCGTCGGGCCGCGTTGATCGAGAATGCTCATGCCTAAGTTGCTGCACACCGGCCAGGTCATCATCGACCTGGTGATGGCCGTGGATAAACTGCCGCAAGCGGGGGGCGATGTATTGGCGCAGTCCGCGAGTTTCCAGGCTGGCGGCGGTTTTAATGTGATGGCAGCCGCCCAGCGCAATGGTCTTTCGGTGGTCTACCTCGGTCGCCACGGCACCGGGCGATTCGGCGACCTGGCGCGTGAAGCAATGAACGCCGAAGGCATCCGGATCGGCATTGCTGAGCGCGCCGAGCGCGATACCGGGTTATGCGTCGCCATCACCGACGCCTCGGCCGAACGCAGTTTCGTTTCCTACATCGGTGCCGAAGGCGAATTGACTGCGCAAGACCTGGGCAGCGTGCCGGTCGAGGCGGGCGATTATGTCTATGTCAGCGGCTACAGCCTCCTGCAGGCGGGGAAGGCGCGGGCGCTGGTGGATTGGGTGCTGGCGTTGCCGAACGGGATCAATGTGGTGTTCGATCCGGGGCCGTTGGTGGATTCCCCGGATGCGCCGCTGATGCAGGCGTTGCTGGCGCGCATCGACGTGTGGACCAGTAACAGCGCCGAAGCGTTGAAGATTACAGGCGCGACGAAAATCGACCAGGCGTTGGATCGTCTGGTCGAATATTTGCCGCGCGATGTGCTCATGGTCGTTCGCGACGGGCCGCAAGGATGCTGGATTCAGCAGCCGGGCGAACGTCGACATGTACCAGGCTTCAAGGTGCAGGCGGTAGACAGCAATGGCGCCGGCGATGCCCATGCCGGGGTGTTCGTGGCGGGGTTGGCGCAGGGGTTGTCTGCGCTTGATGCCGCGCAACGGGCCAATGCGGCCGCGGCGCTGTCGGTGACCCGGTGGGGGCCGGCGACTTCGCCTGGGGCTGCTGAGGTGGATGAGTTGATCCGCAAGAGTATCGGCGCCTGATCTACCGCTTTCGTCGGAACGCCTTCGCGAGCAGGCTCGCTACCACATTTCGACCGGATTCTACCTGAAGAAACGCGATCAAATGTGGGAGCGGGCTTGTTCGCGAAGAGGCCCTGGAATTCAACATATATCAGCCAGCCTTGCGCAACGCCTCGATCAACTCCTGCTTGCGCATGCTGGACCGGCCCGGAATATTCTTCGCCCGGGCTTCTTTCATCAGGCTTTCGACGGTCTGCACCTCGCGCGAAGCCTTGCTGTTGCGCGAATGACCTTCACGGCTGAGCACCGCACGTCGCGACGATTCCTCTCGATCTTGCGCTTTGGCGCGGGCCGGCTTCTTGCGCCCTGAACCACCGGCACGCTCACCACCGCCGGACTGTTTGTTCACGGTCGCCCAGGCACGCGCTTCGGCTTCGTCCTTAGACACGCCTTTGCGCTCGTAACTGTCTTCGATATGTTCAGCCTTGCGTTTCTGCTCGGCGGTGTATTTGTCTTTGCTTCCACGAGGCATGGGATTTCTCCTGGCTTCTTGGTGGGTTCAAACATCCAGCTTGCGTGCCGCTTCAACGCCGGCAGCGCTGAGTTTGATCGGCAGGTTCAGCGAGTGTTCGCCGGCTTCGTTGCATTGCACGTTGCCGTGCTGGATCAGTCCACGCTCCTGCAGTGCAGCGAGGGTACTGGCCACGACTTTCTCCCCACGGTAATTGTCCAGCACCTCCTTGCCCAGACCGCTGGGGTGGGCGTGCAGCAGGCGGGTCAGGACTTCTTTTTCCAGGTTTTTATCGGCGTTCATGGTTACCTCTTCGTTGTGATGAGTCGGTAGAGTGGCGAGCTACTGGCTTGCGCCACCTATTGAGCCCGGGCTTTCGGTGGTGGTAGAACCTATGCCGGGGCTGGCTTTATCGGGCGTCTTGGTATCGGGCAGGTTCAGGCCGCCCTGGCGGCCTGCATCGTTGCCCTGGATCCGCGGATCGGTGCCGGTCGACGGCGGCAAGTTGCTGTCGACGCCCGTGCCGTTGATGTTGATCACGGGGGCGCTCTGGAGGGCGGGAACTCTGCGTGTTTCGACCGGGTTGGTCGGGCCGGTGCCGGACGCGGTCGTGGCAGCGATGACAAGCGGGGACATCAGGACAGCGAGGGCGAGGGCGGTCAACCTGGTCGGGAGCATGGCGCGGTGTCTCCATTGATTAAGAGTCCTTACCTGATGTTGGTCCGCCCCCGTTTTGAATTGGTGCCTGATCAGCGACGAACGGTCTAGACTCGTTGCATCGCCTGGGTTGAGCAGACGTGACGCCAGATCAATCGGCCCAGGGTGATCAGCCAATTGAGCAGGGCGATCGCGATGACGGTAAGTAGCAGGATGGCCATGCCTTGTTCGACGATGATTTTCCCGGCGAGCAACGGAAAGCCGAACACGCCGATGAAGTACGACAGGCTGAACAAAAGCAAGGATTGCGCAGTGGTCCCGGTCGGCGCTTCATTGGCGGCGAGGCCATTGATCACCGAGTAAGTCAGCCCGTAGCCGACCCCGAGCATGGCCGCCGCGACCACGTAGCTCAAGCCATCATCGACCACGAAGCCGAACAGCAGGATCGAGCCCAGCATCAGGCCTGACAGCAGGCAGGAAGCGCGCAACGGATCACGCTTGACCACGAAACCTGCGATCAGCATGCGGCTGCTGATCGCCGCGCCCATGAAGCCCAGGAAGAACAGCGAATAGTCGAGCGAGCGCGCCGCTGCGTAGCTGGTCTGGAAACTCGACAGGCCACCGAAAACGCAACCGCCGAGGCCGACCATGATGATTGGAAACACCGCTCTGGAGGACAGCACCTGGGCCGTTGCACGCCAGGAAATCCGCGAAACCGCCGTCGATTCCAGCGATGCATTTTTCAGATGCCGATCGAGCTGCCAGAACAGCAAAACCCCGATCAGGCTGGCCAGTGCAGCGAGATAAAACGCGGCTGTCACCGGGAAGCCGAGGGCGCTTGCGACGCGACCCAGCAAGGGCCCGCTGCCGATCCCGGTCATCATGCTGCCCGACAGCAGTGCGAAGTATTTGGCCCGTTGCACGGGAGTGACCAGGCTCGCGACAATGATCGGCCCGAGGGTGTAGAACACCCCCCAACCCAACCCCAGCAATAGCCCGAAAAACAGCAGGAGATGGCCCAAGCCCGGCGTCAAGGCGAAGCCCAGGCTGGCCACTACCAGCAATAGGCCGAACAGCGCGACCGAACGTGCGGCACCGAGCAGGTCGGACAAGTGACCGGACGCAATCACCGCAGCAAAGGTGCTCAGCATCGCCGCCGAAATTACACTGCCGGCGTCGTGTTCGTTGCCGCCGCGCGAGCCGATCAGCAGCGACAGCAAAAAGGTCGAACCGTAGGACAGCGAGAGCAGGTAACTGGCCAGGCAAAAGAGGCCGAACAATTTGCTGGAGACTGGGGGTGTGGCAGTGGACATGTCGCGGTTCCTTGACCCGATAAATACGCAGGTCATCTATCTATCATGCAAGGCGTTCATGTTAGGTCTCAGGTTCGCGATGCCAGGGTTAGCGTGGACCGGAGTAAGGTGCATGGGGGTCGAGGGAGCCTGCTCCCTCGCCACAATTCTCGCGGCGCCTTAGTATGGCGTTTTCAACTTCTGACAAGGCACGTCCATGACGATCGAAATCCGCCCGGCAACCCCCAGTGACGCGCCGCAAATCCTCGCGTTCATCACTGAACTGGCCGACTACGAACGTGCTCGCCATGAAGTCATCGCCAGTGTCGCCGACATCGAACGCAGCCTGTTCAGTGAAGGGGCGACGGCCCATGGCCTGATCTGCCTGCGCGAGGGTGTGCCCATCGGTTTTGCGGTGTTTTTTTTCAGCTACTCCACGTGGCTGGGCAGCAACTGCCTGTACCTCGAAGATTTGTACATCACACCTGAACAGCGCGGTGGCGGTGCGGGTAAAACCTTGTTGCGTCACCTGGCGAAAATCGCCTGTGCCAACGACTGTGGGCGCTTCGAATGGAGCGTGCTGGAGTGGAACACCCCGGCTATCGACTTCTACAAATCCCTAGGCGCGCAGCCGCAGGAAGAGTGGGTGCGCTACCGCATGGACGGGGCCGTCTTGCGGGATTTTGCCGAGGGTAATTGATACCGTTTAAAAGATCGCAGCCTTCGGCAGCGCCATGAATCGCGTGTAAACCCGATTCTGTAGCTGCCGAAGGCTGCGATCTTTTTTTGTCTTGTCTCAATATATGGGATTGATATTTATATATTGAGATTTTGCGGCACCAAGGTTTATAGTCCGCCTCACTCACTGCCAAAAACAGAACAGGTGAAGCGATGCAGGCGCAATTAATCGCGCTCGATTGGGGGACAACCTCATTACGTGCCTACAAACTTGCCGCGGGCGGCCAGGTGCTCGAACAGCGCTCGCTGTCGTCGGGGATCATGCAGTTGCCCAAGGCTGCGCGAATGATCAACGGCCGAGAGTGCGTCGATGGTTTTGAACTGGCTTTTGACCAGGCCTGTGGCGATTGGCTCGACGAACAGCCCGACTTGCCAGTGATCGCCTGCGGCATGGTGGGCAGCGCCCAGGGCTGGCGCGAGGCGGCTTATCGCGACACGCCGGCGAACGTCGCCAATCTCGGCACTTCCCTGCAAACCGTTCGCAGTCTTCGCGGTGTCGATGTACACATCGTGCCGGGGGTGATCCAGCGTTCGCACTTGCCGAACGTGATGCGCGGCGAAGAAACCCAAGTGCTCGGCGTACTGCAGAACATCGCAGGCGAGGCGGGCGCCGATCTACTGATCGGCCTGCCGGGCAGCCATTCGAAATGGGTGGAAGTGGTCGACGGCTGCATCGTGCATTTCGATACCTTCATGACCGGTGAAGTCTTCGCCGTGCTCAGCGAACACAGCATTCTGGGGCGTACCCAGCAGCGCGGCGCGTCATTCGATGGCGATGCGTTCGATCGCGGCGTACAGGTGGCGTTGTCGACAGACGGCGAAATAGGCCCCTTGTCGACCTTGTTCAGCGCCCGCAGCCTCGGCCTGACCGGCGAGCTCAGCGCCACGGCGCAAGCGGATTACTTGTCCGGCCTGTTGATCGGCCATGAACTGTCGGCCCTGGCCTGCGTGCAACGGCGTCGACGCAACAGCGTGCACCTGCCTTCGATCATCCTGATTGGCAATTCCCAACTGTGCAGCCGCTACAGCCGCGCGCTCGATGCCTGCGGTTTTGCGCGGGTGACGTTGGCCGAACAGGCCACCGAACGCGGGTTGTGGCAGCTGGCACTGGCTGCCGGCCTGATCTCGCCCACGCCACATCGTTAACCCTGACTGGAGTCCTGACATGCTCAAACACGCACTGGCGCAAAACGGGCTGATCGCGATCCTGCGTGGCCTGCGCCCGCAAGAAGCCGCTGCTATCGGCGAAGTCCTGTATGAAGCCGGATTTCGCGTCATCGAAGTGCCGCTCAACTCCCCGGAGCCGTATGAAAGCATTCGCATCCTGCGCAGTACGTTGCCCGCCGATTGCCTGATTGGCGCGGGCACGGTGCTGACGCCGCAACAGGTCGAGCAAGTGAAAGCGGCCGGCGGCCAGGTGATCGTCATGCCCCACAGCGATCCGAAGGTTTTGCGCGCGGCGAAAGCGGCTGGCCTTTATCTGTCGCCCGGTGTCGCCACCCCGACCGAGGCCTTCGCGGCACTGGCCGAGGGCGCTGATGTGCTGAAGATGTTCCCGGCCGAGCAAATGGGCCCGGCGGTCGTCAAGGCCTGGCTCGCGGTGCTGCCGGCGGGAACGATCCTGGCGCCCGTCGGTGGCATTACCCCGGACAACATGCAGGTGTTTATCGACGCGGGCGTCAAAGGCTTCGGCCTCGGGTCCGGGTTGTTCAAGCCGGGCATGACCCCTGAGCAAGTGGCGGCCAATGCCAAGGCCTACGTGGCTGCCTGGAAAGCCCTTCGCTAAGACTTTTTTGGCGCTGCGAGCGCTGGATCTAACAAGAGAGACCGACAGATGAAAATCACCAAACTGACCACCTTCATCGTTCCGCCACGCTGGTGCTTCCTCAAGGTCGAGACCGACGAAGGCGTGACCGGCTGGGGCGAGCCCGTAGTCGAAGGCCGCGCTCACACTGTCGCGGCTGCCGTTGAAGAATTGTCCGACTACCTGATCGGCAAAGACCCACGCAATATCGAAGACATCTGGACCGTGCTGTACCGCGGTGGCTTTTACCGTGGCGGCGCCATCCACATGAGTGCCCTGGCCGGCATCGACCAGGCGTTGTGGGACATCAAGGGCAAGGCGCTGGGTGTGTCGGTCAGTGACCTGCTGGGTGGACAGGTGCGGGACAAGATCCGCGTGTATTCGTGGATCGGCGGCGACCGCCCGGCAGACACTGCGCGAGCGGCGAAAGAAGCGGTCAGTCGGGGTTTCACCGCAGTGAAAATGAATGGCACCGAAGAGCTGCAGTTCCTCGATACCTTCGACAAAGTCGACCTGGCCCTGGCCAACGTCGCTGCCGTGCGTGATGCGGTCGGGCCGAACGTCGGCATTGGCGTCGACTTCCATGGCCGGGTGCACAAGCCCATGGCCAAGGTGCTGATGAAGGAACTCGATCCGTACAAGCTGATGTTCATCGAAGAACCGGTGCTCAGCGAAAACTACGAAGCGCTTAAGGAGCTGGCACCGCTGACCAGCACGCCGATTGCCCTGGGTGAGCGGCTGTTCTCGCGCTGGGATTTCAAGCGCGTGCTCAGCGAGGGCTACGTCGACATCATCCAGCCGGATGCTTCACATGCGGGCGGCATCACCGAAACCCGCAAGATCGCCAATATGGCCGAAGCCTACGACGTGGCGTTGGCGCTGCATTGCCCGCTGGGTCCGATTGCCCTGGCGGCGTGCCTGCAACTGGACGCTGTCTGCTACAACGCGTTCATCCAGGAGCAGAGCCTGGGCATCCATTACAACGAGAGCAACGACCTGCTCGACTATGTGAAGGATCCACGGGTGTTCGACTACGACCAAGGCTTCGTGAAAATCCCGAACGGCCCGGGCCTGGGCATCGAGATCAACGAAGAATATGTGATCGAACGCGCCGCCGTCGGCCACCGCTGGCGCAACCCGATCTGGCGCCATGCCGACGGCAGTTTTGCCGAGTGGTAATGCCTGCGCGGTGATTGTTCCCACACTCTGCGTGGGAATACCTCACTGGACGCTCTGCGTCCGCTTTTGGGACGCAGAGCGTCCCTGGCTGCATTCCCACGCAGAGCGTGGGAACGATCACGACCTCAATAAACATAAAAAGAGGCACTCCCCATGCAACCGCAAACCCTCACCGGGCAGGCGTCGTTGGCGGCGCCCAGCCGCAAGCGTTTTTTCATCATGGTCCTGTTGTTCATCACCGTGGTGATCAACTACCTGGACCGCAGCAACCTGTCGATCGCTGCGCCAGCGCTGACCAGCGACCTGGGCATCGATCCAATACACGTCGGCCTGATCTTCTCGGCCTTCGGCTGGACCTACGCCGCCATGCAGATTCCCGGTGGCTGGCTGGTGGACCGGGTGCCGCCGCGCATTCTGTATACCGCTGCACTCCTGTTATGGTCGATTGCCACGGTCATGCTCGGTTTCGCGGGCAGCTTCATCGCCCTGTTCGTATTGCGCATGGCGGTCGGTGCCCTGGAAGCGCCGGCCTATCCGATCAACAGTCGCGTGGTTACCACCTGGTTCCCGGAGCGTGAGCGTGCCACGGCCATCGGTTTCTACACGTCTGGACAGTTCGTCGGCCTGGCTTTCCTGACGCCGGTATTGGCCTGGCTGCAGCATGAATTCGGCTGGCACATGGTGTTCGTGGCCACCGGCGCAGTGGGCATTCTCTGGGCGGTGATCTGGTACGCGGTGTATCGCGAGCCCCGGGATTTCAAAGGCGCCAACGACGCCGAAATCGACTTGATCCGCGAAGGCGGCGGGCTGGTGGACATCCAGGCCGAACAAGCCAGGGTCAAAGCCAAATTCAGCTGGACCGACCTGGGAATTGTCCTCACCAAGCGCAAACTTTGGGGCATTTACCTCGGCCAATTCTGCCTCAACTCGACCCTGTGGTTTTTCCTGACGTGGTTCCCGACCTACCTGGTGAAATACCGCGGCATGGATTTCATCAAGTCCGGACTGCTGGCATCGCTGCCGTTTCTCGCGGCGTTCGTCGGCGTGCTGTGCTCCGGTTTCTTCTCGGACTTTCTGATTCGTCGTGGTTACTCCGTGGGCTTCGCCCGCAAGTTGCCGATCATCAGTGGCCTGCTGATTTCCACTTCGATCATTGGCGCCAACTTCGTTGAGTCGACGCCGCTGGTAATTGCCTTCCTCGCGCTGGCGTTTTTCGGCAACGGCCTGGCTTCGATCACCTGGTCGCTGGTGTCGACCCTGGCTCCGGCGCGACTGCTTGGGCTGACCGGTGGGGTATTCAACTTCATCGGCAACCTGTCGGCCATCGCCACGCCGATCGTCATCGGCTTCCTTGCCAGCGGTGATTCCTTTGCCCCGGCCATTACCTATATCTCGGTCCTGGCGTTGATCGGTGCACTTTCCTACATCTTGCTGGTGGGCAAGGTCGAGCGTATCAAGTTGTAGTCGGGACCCGCGGGCGACCATAATGCCGCCCGTTCACTCGCTCAACGGTAAAGGCTGGATATGCAGGAAGACGCCCCAAAAATCGCCAAGGACGCCGCACCGACTGGCACCCAGACCCTGCTTCGCGGGTTGGGTGTGGTTCAGGCCGTGGCCAGTGGCGCCCGCGATCTCAAGGAAATCGCCCGGTTGATCGGCACCACGCGCAGCACCACCCATCGCCTGGCCAGTTGCCTGGTGGACGAGCGATATCTGCGGGTGGTGCCGCAGGTCGGTTACCTGTTGGGGCCCAAGTTGATCGAACTGGGTTTTCAGGCGCGTGAGGAGTTGCCGCTGGTGGCCCTGGCCGGGTCATATCTGGATGAGCTGTCGGCGTTGACCGGCGATACCATTCACCTGGCTATCCGCGAAGGCGATGAGGTGCTGTACCTGCACAAGAACCCGGGGCGCAACGGTCCGGAGATGCGCTCGCGGGTCGGCCATCGCATGCCCTTGGCGCGTACGGGAATCGGCAAGGCATTGATGCTCGATGACTCGCCGCAAGAGTGGCAGCGCTTGTACGAAATCAGCCTGCCGGTGGGTGGGAAAAACCAGTTCTGGCCGCAGCACCCCGAACAGTCGTGGGAACAGTTCCAGCAGCGCATGATCGAGTACGTGGCCGGCGGTTATGCCTTCGACCTGGAAGACAACGAACCGTCGATCCGCTGCGTGGCGGCACCGATCCGCGATGCCAGCAAACGCATCGTCGCCGGCATCAGCATCGCCAGTACCGTGCCGTACATGCCGCTGGAAAAAATGGCCGAGCTGATTCCTTTGATCAAAGGGGTTACGGCCCGGCTGTCGGCGGAACTGGGCGCCAAAATCTGACGGTATGCGGTAATCCTTGTGGGAGCGAGCCTGCTCGCGAAAGCGATTTATCATTCGATATGGGTATCGACTGACACACTGCTTTCGCGAGCAGGCTCGCTCCCACATTGGTTTAATGGTGTTGCCTAAATTGCAGGCAACAAAAAGGCCCCCATTCGGGAGCCTTGATGTTCAGTGGTTCGGCTTACATGTTCGGGTAAGTCGGGCCGCCAGCACCTTCCGGTGTCACCCAGGTGATGTTCTGTGCAGGGTCCTTGATGTCGCAGGTCTTGCAGTGAACGCAGTTCTGGGCGTTGATCTGGAAGCGCTTCTCACCGTCTTCCTTGGTCACCACTTCATACACGCCGGCCGGGCAGTAACGCTGGGCCGGTTCGTCGTAAAGCGGCAAGTTCTTGCTGATCGGGATGCTCGCGTCGGCCAGTTTCAGGTGGCAAGGTTGCTCTTCTTCATGGTTGGTCCCGGAAATGAACACCGAGCTCAGTTTGTCGAAGCTGATCTTGCCGTCCGGTTTCGGGTAGTCGATCTTCTTGCAGTCGGCCGCCAGTTTGAGGCACGCGTAATCCGGCTTGGTGTCGTGCAGGGTGAACGGCAGTTTGCCGCCGAAGATGTTCTGGTCCAGCCAGTTGAAACCACCGCCGACGATGGCGCCGAACTTGTGGATCGCCGGGCCGAAGTTGCGGCTCGCGAACAGTTCTTCGTACAGCCAGCTGTTCTTGAAGCTTTCGACGTAATTGGTCAGTTCATCGCCACCTTCGGACTCGGCGAACAGGCGATCGGCCACGGCGTCAGCCGCCAGCATGCCGGACTTCATCGCGGTGTGGCTGCCCTTGATCTTGGCGAAGTTCAGGGTGCCGAGGTCGCAGCCGATCAGCGCGCCGCCCTTGAAGACCATCTTCGGCAGCGAGTTCAGGCCACCCTTGCAGATGGCGCGGGCGCCGTAGCTGACGCGCTTGCCGCCTTCCAGGTACTGCTTGAGCACCGGGTGATGCTTGAGGCGCTGGAACTCGTCGAACGGCGACAGGTAGGTGTTGCTGTACGACAGGTCGACGATCAGGCCCACGACCACCTGATTGTTTTCCAGGTGGTAGAGGAACGAGCCACCGGTGTTCTCGGTGCCCATGATGTCCATCGGCCAACCGGCGGTGTGCACCACCAGGCCTGGCTGGTGCTTGGCCGGGTCGACTTCCCAGATTTCCTTCAGGCCGATGCCGTAGTGCTGGGCGTCGGCATCGCTGGCGAGGTTGAAGCGCTTGATCAGTTGCTTGCCGATGTGGCCGCGGCAACCTTCGGCGAACAGCGTGTACTTGCCGCGCAGTTCCATGCCTGGGGTGTACAGGCCTTCTTTTGGGTTGCCTTCGCGGTCAACGCCCAGATCGCCGGTGATAATCCCGCGGACCACGCCATTCTCGTCGAACAGCGCTTCCTGGGCGGCGAAGCCTGGGTAGATCTCCACGCCCAGGTTCTCGGCCTGCTGGGCCAGCCAGCGGCACAGGTTGCCCAGGGAAATGATGTAGTTGCCTTCGTTGTGCATGGTCTTGGGCACAAAGAAGTCTGGAATTTTTTGCGCGCTTTCGGCGTTTTTCAGCACGAAGATGTCATCGCGGGTGACCGGCGTGTTCAGCGGCGCGCCGAGTTCTTTCCAGTTCGGGAACAGTTCGTTCAGGGCGCGGGGTTCGAATACCGCACCGGACAAGATGTGAGCACCGACTTCGGAGCCTTTTTCGACCACGCAGACGCTGATTTCCTTACCGGCTTCGGCGGCCTTCTGCTTCAATCGGCAGGCAGCGGAAAGACCAGCGGGGCCGGCACCGACGATGACCACGTCGAATTCCATGTATTCGCGTTCCACAGGTTATCTCCTACTCAAGGCTCAACAGTTTTTTTTCTAATATGGAGGTTGGGTGTCGCATCCATGAATCCCTGCGCAACGCCGGGAGAGGACAATCGATTAACCACCTTTCTCTTTGGTGGCGCATTATATCTACACCACTCTCAGCGTCCAATACAAACGTTTGTTTGAAATGGCTCAAAGCCAGAGAAATCAAAGTCACCCGCCTTATGAACGGCCATTTTGGCGTATTGACCGGAATAGGTGTTCCGGTCAAGATACGGGCGGTTTTGCGCTCGCCGTAGGCTGACTGTTGGTTTCAAGAGCACCTCTAAAGACAGGGCGATGGCAGTAGAAGGTGATGCGCCGCGCGGGTTTGATGCGCAGTCTACACGTCACGATATTGAATGACTCGTCAGTCACTGCTGACAAACGGTCATCAGCATCATGAACGATGGTCACTTGACACTTTTGCCGGCGTTTTTGGAGGTGCCCTTGCGCCCGATGAGCATTATCCGCCAGGTTCGCCTAGGCGACTTTCTTTTCACCGGAGAGTAACGAGGAATCCATGAAGGTTCTTGTAGCTGTCAAACGCGTTGTGGATTACAACGTGAAAGTTCGCGTCAAGGCGGACAATTCCGGCGTCGACCTTGCCAACGTCAAGATGTCGATGAACCCGTTCTGCGAGATCGCCGTGGAAGAAGCCGTACGCCTGAAAGAGAAGGGTGTTGCGACTGAAATCGTCGTCGTCTCCGTAGGCCCGTCCACCGCTCAAGAGCAACTGCGCACCGCGCTGGCTCTGGGTGCCGACCGCGCCATCCTCGTCGAGTCCGCCGAAGACCTGACTTCCCTGGCCGTTGCCAAACTGTTGAAAGCTGTTGTCGACAAGGAACAGCCTCAGCTGGTGATCCTTGGCAAACAAGCCATCGACAGCGACAACAACCAGACTGGCCAGATGCTGGCGGCACTGAGCGGTTACGGTCAGGGCACGTTCGCCTCCAAAGTCGAAATCAGCGGCGATAGCGTAGCTGTTACCCGTGAAATCGACGGCGGCGCGCAGACAGTTTCCCTGAAGCTGCCGGCCATCGTCACCACCGACCTGCGTTTGAACGAGCCGCGCTACGCGTCCCTGCCAAACATCATGAAAGCCAAGAAGAAGCCTCTCGAGACGCTGACTCCGGACGCTTTGGGCGTTTCCACCGCCTCCACCAACAAGACCGTGAAAGTCGAAGCGCCTGCTGCACGCAGCGCGGGTATCAAGGTCAAGTCGGTGGCTGAATTGGTCGAGAAACTGAAAAACGAAGCGAAGGTAATCTAAATGACTATCTTGGTTATTGCTGAACACGACAACAAAGTAGTGGCCCCGGCCACACTGAACACCGTTGCTGCCGCTGCCAAGATTGGCGGTGACATCCACGTGCTGGTTGCCGGCCAGGGCGCTGGCGCCGTGGCTGAAGCCGCTGCGAAAATCGCTGGCGTGGCTAAAGTGCTGCTGGCCGACAACGCCGCTTACGCGCATCAGTTGCCGGAAAACGTTGCGCCTCTGGTTGCAGAGTTGGGCAAGGGCTACAGCCACATCCTGGCTGCCGCTACTTCCAACGGCAAAAACATCCTGCCGCGCGTTGCCGCTGCACTGGACGTTGACCAGATCTCCGAGATCATCTCGGTCGAAAGCGCTGACACCTTCAAGCGTCCGATCTACGCCGGTAACGCTATCGCTACCGTTCAATCGAACGCTGCAGTGAAAGTGATCACCGTGCGTGCCACCGGTTTCGACCCGGTTGCAGCTGAAGGCGGTTCCGCAGCTGTTGAGGCCGTTGGCGCTGCCCACGACGCTGGCATCTCCAGCTTCGTTGGCGAAGAGCTGGCCAAGTCCGATCGTCCGGAATTGACCGCTGCCAAGATCGTCGTTTCCGGCGGTCGCGGCATGCAGAACGGCGACAACTTCAAGCACCTGTACGCCCTGGCCGACAAGCTGGGCGCAGCCGTGGGTGCTTCGCGTGCTGCGGTCGACGCAGGTTTCGTACCCAACGACATGCAGGTCGGTCAGACCGGCAAGATCGTTGCTCCACAGCTGTACATCGCCGTCGGTATTTCCGGCGCGATCCAGCACCTGGCCGGCATGAAAGACTCCAAGGTGATCGTTGCGATCAACAAGGACGAAGAAGCGCCGATCTTCCAGGTGGCCGATTACGGCCTGGTGGCGGACCTGTTCGAAGCCATCCCTGAGTTGGAGAAGCTGGTCTAATCCGGCTGCTTCACTTATAAAGAGCCCGACCCTTTGGTCGGGCTTTTTTTTGCCTCTGTACCTGTAGGAGCAGGCTCGCTCCTACAGGGATATAAACGGTCTCAACGGGAGTGTGCTGCTATGGATCTGCGTCTCGCGTGGAGTTTTCTGGGTCTGGCGCTATTGCCAGCACTGTCCATTGCCGCTGGCAAATGCGAACGCCTGGTGGTCACCGGCAGCCCGGATGCGCCACCGTACCTGTGGCAAGACCCGCAGGATCCCAAGCACTTGATTGGCGCCAGTGCCGATTTGTTGCAGCAGGTAGCGGGGCAGTTGGGCATCAAGGTCCAGGTGCTCTACGCCGGCAAACGTTCCCAGGCACTGGACGAAGTGCGCAGCGGGCGCATGGACATGCTGGCGGACGCGCCGTTGACAGTTGGCGAGCTGGAATCCCTGGACTACATCCATCCGCCGCTGCTGGAAAACGATTATCTGGTGTGGACCCGCAAGGATTCGTCGCTGGTCTACAACGACGTCCAGGACTTGCACGGTCATCCCGGGGCGTTGTCGGAAAAGTCTCGATTGACCTCGCAATTCGCCACTTTCGCCGAGCAGCAATTGACCCTCACCCGTACGCCAAACCTGACCCAGGCCTTGCAGAAATTGCTCCTGGGGGAGGTAGAGTTTGTCTTGGCAGGGCGCTACTCCGGCATGGCCATGGCGCAGACACTGGGCATGGCCAATGACCTGGTCGCCCGTGTGCAGCCGGTCGACAAACCCGGGCTGTTTCTAGCGCTTTCCCACAACTCCGCCTGCAACGATCCGTGGTTGCGCGGACAGTTGGCCAAAAAGATGACAGAATTGCCCGCGTCCGGACTGACGGAAGCCGTGCTGCAACGCAATATCGAGCTTTGGAATGCGCAGCAGAAGCAACCTGTCAGTACCCCAAAACAGTAGGGATTTTTAGTGAGTATTCGACCTCTTTTCGCTGCCCTGGCCGTTCTGGCTCTGGCGGGTTGTGCAGCCGATCCGGCGCCGAATGAACAAATGCGCCTGACCGCACAGGCCGTCGAGCAAGCCCGTGCCGTGGGTGCCACTGCCGATGAAGTGCCGGAGATGAAACTGGCCGAAGACAAATACAACCGGGCCAAGGGCAGCATGGCTGACCAGTCTTTCAGGAATGCGCGGATGCGCGCCGAGCAGGCCGAGCTGGACGCGCGCCTGGCCGAAGCCCGGGTCCTGACCCTCAAGAGTGAAGAACAGCTGAACGTGCTCAATACCCGCATCGCCCGCCTGCAAAAGCAGTTGGGAGCAGCCCAATGAGCCTCAAGTCCAACATTTTCGGCGCTTTGATCCTGGCAGGAACCGTCAGCCTTGTCGGCTGCGCCGGCCAGCAAGGCGAAGCGGCGCTGCAACAGGCGGGCGCCGACTTCCAGAAGGTCAAGGAAGACTCCAACGTGCTGCGCATCGCCCCCAAGGACGTGATTCGCGCCGGTGAGTCCCTGGCCCGCGCCGACCGTTTGTCCACCTATTGGGGCAGCGGCTCGGATGTGGTGCATTACGCTTACCTGAGCCAGCGCTACAGCGAGATCGCCCGGGAGCACACCAATCAGGTGCTCAATGAAGAGCGCGCCGCCAAGCTCGAGCTGGAACGTCAGCGCCTGCAACTGGCCTTGCGCGAATCCAAGTTGCTCAGCGTGCAGCAGCAGGGCAAATGGCTGGAAGAGCAGATCCTGGCCCTGGCCACCACCCAGACCGACCGTGGCCTGGTGATGACCCTGGGTGATGTGCTGTTCGACACCGGCGAAGCAGAGCTGAAAAACTCGGCCAACCGCGTGGTGCTGAAGATCGTGCAGTTCCTGCAACTCAACCCCAAGCGCGTGGTGCGCATCGAGGGTTACGCCGACAGTACTGGCGGCAAGCAGGAAAACCTCAAGCTGTCCCGCGACCGGGCCCAATCGGTCGCGGATGTGCTGATGGACCTGGGCATCGACGACAAGCGCATCCTGGTTGAAGGGTATGGCGACGAGTATCCGGTTGACGCGAACGCCTCCGAACGGGGGCGGGCACAGAACCGTCGGGTGGAAATTGTGTTTTCCGACGAAAAAGGCCAGCTCGGCGCTGCCCGCTAATGAAATCACGCACTCCGTAGGAGCCGGCTTGCTGGCGATGCCATCACTGCGATTCATCTGAAACACCGCGGTTTTGCCATCGCCAGCAAGCCGGTTCCTACAAAGCCCGGCCTGGCAGACAGCGCCGGGTTTTTTTTCGCCTGCCGATTAGCGCACAAAACAGTACAGTTTTTGCTGACACTGCACTGTACTGTCGACTATTGTGGCAACTGTCCCAGTACACTTCTAAACTGTTCCGGTATTGTTTTACACAAGAATAAAATGCCCGTGAAATCGAGTGCTGCGTCATGACCAACCTCTTGCTCTATCAACGTATTGCTCAGCAACTGGCTGAAGACATCCGCCGAGGTGTCTATCAACCGGGAGAGCGCGTGCCTTCGGTGCGCAAGATGAGTTCGCAGCTCAATGTCAGCCATGCCACGGTGTTGCAGGCGTATGCCAACCTTGAAGACCAGGGGCTGATTCGCGCGCGGCCGCAGTCCGGTTATTACGTGCACCAGACCCCGGCGCTGACTGCGCCGACCCCGGACATCGCCCGTGTCGAACGTCCAGGCCTGGTGACCCGCAGCAGCATCATTCAACAAGTGTTGGTCGAGTCCCGCCGCGAAGGCGTTTTCCCGCTGGGTGCCGCGGTGCCCAGCGTCGACTATTTGCCGGTGCGTGCCCTGCATCAGCAATTGGCCAAGGTCACCCGGTTCCATAGCCCGCGGGCTTTCAGCTACATGTTCAGCCCCGGTTTCGAGCCCTTGCGTCGACAGGTGGCGATCCGCATGCGCGATGCCGGCGTGGTGGTCGATCCTTCTGAGGTGGTGATCACCCACGGCTGCGTCGACGCCTTGCAGATGTCCCTGCGGGTGCTGACCCGGCCCGGTGACCTGATCGCGGCCGAATCGCCGACTTACTACGGTTTGTTGCAATTGGCCGATCTCCTGGGCCTCAAGGTCATCGAAATCCCCAGCGACCCGTCCACTGGCATGAGCCTTGAAGCGCTGCAATTGGCGGCCAACCAATGGTCGATCAAGGCGCTGGTGCTGACCACGCGCTTGAGCAATCCGTTGGGCGGCACCATGCCTGAAGAGCGGCAGAAGCAGCTGTTGCGCCTGGCGTCGGACTTTGACATCCAGATAGTCGAAGACGATATCTACGGTGAGCTGATGTTTGAGCAAGGTCGCACCAAATCGCTCAAGGCCTATGATCGGCTGGATCGGGTGATTTATTGCTCGAGCTTCTCCAAGACCCTGTCGCCAGGGGTGCGGATCGGCTGGATGATTGCCGGCAAGTACCAGCAGGAGATCCAGCGCTTGCAGACCTTCAGTACCCATTCGGCCTGCAGCGTCACGCAGATGGGCATTGCCGCCTATCTGGAAAATGGTGGTTACGACCGCCATTTGCGTTATATCCGCCAGGAGTACCGCAAGAACCTCAGCGCTTTCCAACTGGCGGTGCAGCAGTATTTCCCCGAAGGCACGCAGATGACCCGGCCAACCGGCGGTTTCATTTTGTGGGTGAGCCTGCCAGGGCGGGTCAATACCCAGGAGCTGCATGTGCGAGCGTTGCAGCAGGGCATCAGTATCGCGCCGGGGCTGATTTTCAGTAACACCGAGCAGTTCAATCACTGCATTCGGCTCAACTGCGGCATCCCGTGGAACCGCGAAGCCGAACGTGCGTTGATGACCCTGGGCATGCTTGCCACCCAGCTCTGCCAGGAGATGGCCGGGGGCTTTTGACCAGGCGGTCTCCGTCCGTGCTTGTCACGGAGCGCGCAACAGGGGAGCATAGGCACCTCTGTCGTTTTCGCCGTTTGCATCGTTGGGTACATGAAGCCGATTTTTCCTGCCGTCTGGCTGTTGATCTGCCTGTTAGTGAGTGTTCAGCCGGCGTCCGTCAAGGCTGAGTCCGTGCAGGCAAAGCCCGCCGCCAGCGATGCCAAGGCAACCTCGAAAAAAACCGCACCGGTCAAAAAGCCAGCCGCGGTAAAAAAGCGCCCACTGAATGCCGCCAAGTCAAAACCGGCCAGTGCGGTGGTGAAAACCCCGGTACCTTCAGCCAACCTCGATTTGAGCCTGCCCAAGGACATGGTCGAGGAGCTGAAACCGGTCGGTACCGTTCCATTGCCCAAGCGTGAACCGGTGCTGCCGCAAATGTTCGGCGACAAAAGCAGCCAGTTCCAGCTCAATGGCAGGCTGATCAACAACGAAATGCAGTTGCAAATGCGTAACGAAGAGCGCCATGAAGTCGAAGGCGCCGCCCTGGAATTCGAGTTCAAGCGGTAAATCCCGCCTTTGGCTGACCTGCCAGCAGACAGTTGGTCGGAGACTGGCCGGTCACGCCCGTTTGCAGGTAAATACCCAGGTAAGGGTAATTTAAAACAACTGTTTTAGCGGTTACTCTGTGCCCGTCCTTTAATACATTGCTCGTCGCGAGGAGCTTTTCGTCATGAAATGCCGTGAGGGCTGTGGCGCCTGCTGCATTGCCCCTTCCATCAGTTCACCGATTCCCGGTATGCCCCATGGCAAAGCCGCCGGGGAACGTTGCCTGCAACTGTCTGCCGAAAACCTGTGCAAGATTTTCGGTAAGCCCGAGCGCCCGGCAGTGTGTTCGGCGTTCGAGGCTGACGTTGAGGTGTGTGGCAACAGCAGCGAAGAAGCTATCCGGTTGATTGGCTGGTGGGAGCAGATGACCGCCGCGTGATGTGTTTACAGAACGGAACTTCAACAATAAGGAATAAGATTATGGGTTCGCTGCATCGTATCGCTGTGTTGTGTGGTTTGACGGCTGTTCTGGCCACTTCAGTTGCCCAGGCCGAAGACTGGAAAGTCGCCAGGAACGAAGACGGCATCAAGATCTCCCTGAGTGAAGTGGCCGGCTCCGACTACAAGGCCTATCAGGGCGTCACCCTGATGAAGACCACCGTGGCCAAGCTGCGTGCCCTGCAGGAAGACGTGGTCGGTGCCTGCACCTGGATTCACGAGTGCAAGACCCAGAAGTTGCTCAAGCAGGAAGGCGATCAGAACTGGACCTACACCCAGTTCAATACGCCATGGCCGGTCACACCGCGAGATTCGGTGCTGCATATCACCACGATCGCAGGCGCCGATGGCAGCCTGACGCGCAAGCTCGAGGGCGTGCCCAAATACCTTCCTGAAGAAAAGGGCTTTGTCCGGGTCGCCAAGGTCGATGGTTTCTGGAAGTTCGTGCCCAAGGGCGATCAGGTTGAAGTGACCTATCAGGTGCATACCGAGCCAGGTGGTAGCGTGCCATCGATGGTGGCCAACAAGTTTGTAGTGGATGCGCCGTTCAATACCTTGAAGAACCTGAAGGCACTGGCCGAGAAATAAAAGCAGGTGCCACCTGTTCCTTGTAGGAGCGAGCATGCTCGCGAAAAACGCCAGGACAATCCGGGCATGCAGACAACCCGCGTAATCGTTGACGTCCATCGCGAGCGTGCTCGCTCCTACAGAAGCCTTTATTGTGTTACCTAATATTCGCTGCACAGAATTTTCACAAAGCCTCCAAGACAATTCCCCCCGCGCGGCCATCGACGAACAGTAATCAATGGCAATGCTGCGATTGATCGTGCAACATTTGCGCACCGCGCGAACCCCGGGGCCGAGTACTGGCCAACAGAGGGCAGGGCGCAGCTGTATTTTTGAAACTTCAACTTCCAATGGGTCCTAAAAACGACATGGCTATTCCGGACGCCCTGAGTCAGAAGCGAGCATCGAGTCGCTTGCTGCAACCGACCGTCAAATCGCATCTGGCCTACACACTGTTGTGCGCCCTGGTCATGATGGTGATGTTTTCCGTGCTGCGCCTCGCGCTGCTCGTCTACAACCGCGAAATGATCCTCGACACACCGGCCGCGACCTTTTTCGAAGCATTCGCCAATGGCTTGCGTTTCGACCTGCGCCTGGTGGTCTACCTCAGCGTTCCGCTGGTGCTGGCGCTGTTCAGTGCCCGGGCCATGGCGGCGCGGGGGATCTTCCGTCTCTGGCTGACGGTGACCGCCAGCATCGCGCTGTTCCTGGGCCTGATGGAGATGGACTTCTACCGTGAATTCCACCAGCGCCTCAACGGGCTGGTCTTCCAGTATGTGAAGGAAGACCCGAAAACCGTGATGAGCATGCTCTGGTACGGTTTTCCGGTGGTCCGCTACCTGCTGGCCTGGGCCTTGGGCACCTGGATCCTGAGCCTCGCCTTCAAGGGTGCCGACCGTGCCACGCGTCCTCGTGGACCTTTCAGCGGTGGTAGCATCGGTACTCGGCAGGTTGCCCCCTGGTACGCGCGTGCGATGGTGTTCGTGGTGTGCCTGTTGATCTGCGTGGTCGCGGCCCGCGGTACCTTGCGTCAAGGCCCGCCAATGCGTTGGGGTGATGTCTACACCACCGATTCCAACTTCGCCAACCAGCTGGGCCTCAACGGTACCCTGTCCCTGGTCGCTGCCGCGAAGAGCCGGATGTCTGAAGATCGCGACAACATCTGGAAAGCCACGTTGCCACAACCGATGGCTCAGCAGACTGTACGCGACCTGTTGGTCATGAAGGACGACAAATTGGTGGATGGCGAGACCGCAGCAGTGCGTCGCGACTACACGCCACCCGTCGACAAGACCCTGCCGATCAAGAACGTCGTCGTGATCCTGATGGAAAGCATGGCCGGTCACTCGGTAGGCGCACTGGGCGCACCGGGCAACATCACGCCGTACCTCGACAAGCTGTCGAAGGAAGGCCTGCTGTTCGACCGTTTCTTCTCCAACGGTACCCACACCCACCAGGGCATGTTCGCCACCATGGCTTGCTTCCCGAACCTGCCGGGTTTCGAATACCTGATGCAGACCCCGGAAGGCAGCCACAAACTGTCTGGCCTTCCGCAGTTGCTCAGCGCCCGTCACTACGACGATGTGTATGTCTACAACGGCGATTTCGCCTGGGACAACCAGTCGGGTTTCTTCAGTAACCAGGGCATGACCAATTTCATCGGTCGCAACGACTTCGTTAACCCGGTGTTCTCCGACCCGACCTGGGGTGTGTCCGACCAGGATATGTTCGACCGTGGCCTGGTGGAACTCAAGGCTCGCGACGGCAAGGACAAGAAACCTTTCTATGCCTTGCTGCAAACCTTGTCCAACCACACGCCCTATGCGTTGCCGACCCCATTGCCGGTCGAACGCGTCACCGATCGTGGCAGCCTGAACGAGCATTTGACCGCCATGCGCTATTCGGATTGGGCGCTGGGTCAGTTCTTCGAGAAGGCGCGTAATGAGCCTTACTTCAAGGAGACCCTGTTCGTCATCGTTGGCGACCACGGCTTCGGTAACGAACGTCAGATCACCGAAATGGACCTGGGCCGTTTCAATGTACCGATGTTGATGATCGCACCGGGCATCCAGGAGAAATTTGGCACGCTCGACCACACCGTGGGCACTCAAGTCGACATCGTGCCGACCATCATGGGCCGCATCGGTGGTGAAGTGCGTCATCAGTGCTGGGGTCGTGACTTGCTCAACCTGCCAGAAGGCGACACCGGTTTCGGTGTGATCAAACCGTCGGGCAGCGAGCAGACCACTGCGATCATCACCGCGGACCAGATCCTGGTATTGCCGAAGGACAAGGACATGGCGCCGAAGATGTACCAGTACGAACTGGGCGCTACGCCTCGGGCGGAAGTGATTCCGGATGCTCCGCGCACCGCCGAGATGAAGCTCAAGCTCGAAGCGTTCCTGCAAACGGCGACCAAGAGTCTGATCGACAACACCGCTGGTGTGGTCGACGGCGTACCTGACTGAGTATTCAGTCAGGCTTTGCTGCCTGACCTTGGGCTACAAAAAATCCGATGCCTGCACAGGCATCGGATTTTTTTATGCTCGCCGTAAGGCGCTGTGCCGCACCCAAGGGGAAAACCTGTCAACTTTGACAGTAGACACCTCGGGGGTTTGGGAATCTTATACAGGTGCTTCGAGTACCTGACCCAACGTTTGCAACCGCGACGTTGAGAGCGGGCAGCGTTGCAAGGATGATGTCTGCCTGTTCCTGTCTCTATGGCGTTCGTGCCATGTTTTGGCCATGCAGTGGAACCGCGCTGGAAGACATTTCAATAGAAATGCCGGGGTTGGCTTAGGCTCTTTTTCGGCCTGCCACTTCGGTTCAGGTGGTTCGCCGCAGGACACTGAATTAACAGATTTGTCCGAGGGGTTGAACACTTGGCTGACGAGTGAGGCTCGCTTCATGAATAAGTCTGTCGGTGTGCTTCGTTTGCTGTGGTTCGTGGGGTTTGCGGCGCTCGCCGCTGTCGTCGCTTTAGTGGTGTACACCCGATCGTCGGAGTCAGCTCCATCACCTCAGTCCTGTACAGCGCCTGCTTATGAAAAGGGCGCGCTCTACGAACAGGGGCAGCAGGTTCAGCATGCCGGCCAGCTATTGGAATGCTGGAAAGATGACGAGGCCCCACTTGGCGTCGGCAGTTGGCAGTGGTGCAAGCTGCCGGTCTATGAGCCATTGGTTGTCGGCGGTCCGTGGAAAGACGCATGGAAAGAACTTGGTGACTGTGGTGGCTTCGAGGGCAATCGCCTGACGCTGAGCTTCTCCACCCTCAGCGGCAAAGCCCCTCTGAAACCGGCGGTGCCAGGTGTTGCTCGCGCAGATCAGACGGTCACCGGGACGTTGCGTTGCAAGGCCGAAGAGATTGCGATCAGCGCAAAGGCCAACGAAACGATTCACCTCGATAATCTAAAAGCTTGCGACTACCAGCTTGTAATGAACAGCGCTGATGGATACATCCCGCTGAACACCCCGCGCATTGTTTCATTCACGCAGGCGCAAGGGGCGGAGCAAACCGTGGCGGTGAAGTATCGGCCTCCGGTTGAGGTGAGCAAGCTCAATGGCTTGCCGGGGATAAAAATCGAGTTGTTTGCCCAGGGCCTTATCCAGCCCAGGCAGATGGCCATGGGCAAGAACGTCCTGTATGTCGGCTCCAGTGCCATCCCGTCGTACGTCTATGACGGAAAAATCGGCGACATGATCTACGCGTTGCCGCTGGACGGAGAGGGTAAGCCGACCGGCATTCATGTCATCGCCAAGGGCCTGGAAGAGCCTCACGGCGTGGCATACCGCGACGGTGATCTGTATTACTCGACCACAGGTGGTCTGTATCGCTTGCGTAACGCGGACGATCATTACAAAGACCCAAAACCCGAATTGGTTTTCAACTTTCCGGCAGACGGCAAGCTGTTTCCCTTGCCCCCGCTGTCGTCCGGCTCGAAGACTCGCATCTGGCACATGAAACACCCCTTGCGCTTCAACCCAGTCGATCCGTCGGACAAGTGGCTTTATACGGCGGTCGGCACTCCGTGCAACCTATGCATGATTCCCGCCGACAAGCGCTATGGGACGGTCTTGCGGTACTCCCTGGAGACGGGGGAGTCGGAGATCCTGGCCATGGGGGTGCGTAACTCTGTGGGCTTCGACTGGAATCCCAAGGACGGCAAAATCTGGTTCAGCGACAACAATCGCCAAGGCTTCCCCAACCCTGACGAGGTCAACGTCATCCGGGGCCCCGGGTTGCATTTCGGTGTGCCTTATCGGTTTGGCAGGGACACGCCCGGTTTCACTCAAGAGGAGTACCAGAACCCGGGCGTGATCCAGCCGCCGCTGGTGCCCGGTGCCATTGTGTCCGATAAGTCGCTCGAACAGATCAGCCCCGCTGACTATGTGCCGGCCGCTTTTGAGTCGGGTACCAACACTGCACCGCTCGGCGTCAAGTTCTGGTCAGGTTACCCGGCTGCGGCGGGTACCCAACGATTGCTGGTGGCCGTGCATGGTGCCGGCTCCACCGCCCGCCCGGGCATGGACATACAAATGCTGACCATCCAGGGCGGTACGCGCGTGGTCAACCAGATCCCGCTGATCAATGGATTTGTGCAGGATCCGGATCGATTTGATGTCTATTGCCTGGACAACTCCTGCATTGGTCGTCCCGTCGAGTTTCTCGAACTGGCGGATGGCAGCCTGCTGATCAGCGACGATGTCGCCGGGGTCATCTATCGCGTGCGCTATGACGCAACCGGGCTGCCGCAGACAGAATTGGCCCTGCGTCCAATGCTGTCACCCCCGGGCCTGGAAGACGAAATGATCAGTGGCTACCTGATTGCCCCCGACGGCAATAGCCGACTGGTGCAACTGTCATGGGATCCGTTAAGCAATGAGTCCGCACTGGTTCTAAAAGGGCTGGCGTATGGTGAGTATCAGTTGCGCCTCAATGATGTGAAAAAATGGGTTCCTCTGGTGCGAAACACCTCCGTCACGCTATCGCCAACCAACAAGAGTCAGGCCATCAACCTGGGATATCGCGAACGGCCGATCAAGCTAGAGGTCAAGATCACGATCAACGCGCCGAGCAAGCCTGCTTCTGTCACCGATGACCAATGGCGCATCAGTCTGGTTAACGAGGATCAGAGTCATGCTGAGCCGCTGCTCATACAGATTCCGTGGGGGGCAAGCACGACGCGCAACCTCGACTATGGCAAGTACAAGGTGATCTACCCGTTTTACTCCAAGGAAAAACCGGAGCCGGAACTGGAGCCGGTGGTGATTGATGAGTCCAGTGAGGACCGGCAGCTACCCCTCATCGCCTATCGACATGTCGAGAACCTGGGCGAGTCGGTCCTGGCGGGGGCCTGTACCAAGTGCCATTCCGTCGAGTATTTCGACAGCGCGAGCAAGGCCTTGCTCTGGAGCGTGGCGGGTCGGGAAGCGTTGGTCAAACAGATCAAGAGCATGCCGGTTTCGGGGCACTGCGACACCACCTGTGCGACCGAAATCAGCAACCAGTTGTTCGACGTCATCTGGAAACCCTACCTGGACCATGGCGAGACCTATGGTGCGCGGCAGTTGCGATTGCTCACGCCCAGTGAGTATGCCGCCAGCATCTGGGACATCCTGGGGGTCGAGGTCAATCCCGAGAAACTACCGGCCGACAAGTCGGAAAAAGATTTCAAATACCCAGGGGAAGCGAGCAAGGGCATTCTGCAGGCCGAGGACGTCAAGCTGTATTACGACATGGCGTTGTCGGTGGCAGAGAAGGTGGCACCTGCGCGCTTGAGTGCGCTGGCAACCTCTCGCACAGGCACCGACCTGGTCACTTCCCTGGGCTATCAGATGTTCCGTCGTCCCGTGACTGATGCCGAGCGTTTGCGGTATCAGAAAATACACGATGAGCAAGGGCCCCCGGCTGTGATTGCGGCTCTATTGATGTCGCCGCATTTTCTCTATCGCTCGGAGCTGGGGGTGGAGTCAGCCAGGGCAAGCAAGGTGTATAAGCTCACGCCGTTCGAGCTGGTAACAGCACTTTCTTACGGGTTCCTGGGCACGACACCGGATGTTGAACTGTTGGCCAAGGCGCAGCGCAATGAACTGCAGACTTCACAACAGATCTCCGCCGAAATTCAGCGGATGATGCAAACGGACCGCGGCATCAAGCAGTTCAACCGTTTCGTCGGCTACTACATCAAAACCGCACGCGGCGTTCAGGAAAAGCCGGGGCTGACCAAGCCAATGATTGCGCTGATGGCACAGGAGCAATACTTGCTGAGCAAAAGCATGCTTCTCGATTCAGGCACCCTGGATAAGTTGTTCAACCCCGGTTACACCTATCTGAATCAGGACCTGGCTGCGCATTATGGCATCAGCGGTGTCACGGGCAGCACGATGCAAAAAGTCACGGTGGACGACAAGCGGGGCGGGTTGTTGCACCTGGGGCTGACTCAGGCAGCCACGTCGGATTTCGAGACCACCTCACTGGTCAAGCGCGGAATCATGATTCGCGAGCAGATGTTCTGTCGTGAGTTCGGTGCTCCGGTAGAGCCAGATCCTACAGGTCCGGTTTTTCCTGCTCAGCCCATCACCACCCGTGAACGCTGGGATCTGGTCAACGGTGAGCAAGCGTCAGGAGGGCGCTGCTGGCAATGTCACCAATTCATGAATGACACCGGCGCCGCGATGGAGCATTACGATGCAGCTGGCCGTTATCGTACCCAGGAAAAAGCCTACAACTTTGACCAATATCCTCAGATGTTGCCAATCAAGGCCTCCGGTCCCTTTTTAAGTTCGACCGGCTCAGAGACCGTAAATGACGTTCGCGGTATCGCCAAAATCGTTCCCCGCCATCCCGCCTCCCAGTTCTGTATGGCCGACAGTTATTTCCGGTTTGTGTTCGGCAGCAAATCGGATGCATCGACGTCGGGAGCTGTGAAGGCGATTGCCGATGGCTTGAAAACTTCCGGCTCCCTGGCAGAGATGTTGCGAACCCTGGGGACTTCCAACGCGTTCATCTACAAAACCGAGAGGAACTGATCATGGGCATCTTGAAAAGTCGCCGGCGTTTTCTCGCGGGACTGGCTGCGGCAGGTGTCTATGGTCCATTGACCCAATTCGGATTGACGCGCATGGCATTGGCGGGGCAATCCGAGCAACCCTTGTTGAAGGTCGTGATTGTAGTAATACCCGACGGAACGGCAGTGGACTCCTATCAGGGTGGACCGTTTGGCGATGGGCGCGGTTTGTGGCATCCCACTGCACAGGGGATGGATACCACGGCTTTTACATTGAATGAAGTCAGTAAAGAGCTGGAGGCTTATCGCAACCAATCGTTGTACCTGCGCGGGATTATCTCGGGGCCAGGTAACTCGGGCCATAACAACTGGAACTATATATTGCGTGATAGCGCACAGAGTCAGTCATCAATCGACGTCCTCTTGGGAAATGCACTGCCGGGTAATGAACCCTCGCATCGCAGCTTGTTTGCCGGGCCCCACGCAGGGATCGACGGTACGCCCTGGTTCGTGTCGTTTCAGGGCAAAGCGATTCGCACGCCCTACCGCGACCCCATGCTGATGGCTGAATCGCTGTTCAAGACGCCTGCTCAAGCTCGGCGCGCACTGGAGCCTGGAGCTGGAAAACTGTTAGAGGCATCCCTGGCGGATATCCAGGACATCAAAAACCGGCTCTCCCCCGGCCAGAGGCAAAAGCTTGATACCCATCTGGATTCAGTAGAGCAGGTCATCAAGGACCTTGAGGAAGCGCGGCCGCCCGTGGGGGGATGCGAGCCTGTGATGCTCGAGCCCCTGGATTACCAGTCGGCGGAGCACCGCACACGCATACAGGCCGACCACCATAAAGTGGTGGCCACCGCCTTGAGTTGCGGGATTACCCGCGTTGCGACCGTTCAGATCGGACGCTCGGCGGAGTCACTCAATATCATTGATGTCAGTCGCGACAAAAATCCCCATGATTGCGCTCACCGTTACGCCGGGGAAGCAGTCTGGAGAGGAACACGGCAATGGTATGTCCGGCAGGTCAGGGAATTGATGGATGAACTGTCCAGGCATGCAGACCCGGACATGCCCGGTCACAACTTGCTCGAATCTGTCCTGGTCATTGTCACCAGCGAAATGGCTGATGGAGCCCCCGAGCACTCGATTGATATGCCGCTGGTCATGATGGGCGGCGCGTGCGGATTGTTGAAAAGCGGGGAGGGCGCAGGACGGTACCTGAATATCACGACGCAAGCCGATAAGTCGCATCACACGGGGAACCCGGTTATCGGCAAGAACTTCGTCGACATGCAGCGGATCTGGGCAACCGTTGCCAAGGCCGCAGGAACCAGCGTGCCTTATGCAGGCAATGTTGATCCTGTCAGTGGAATTTTCACTAACGTGTGACGCAAACTTTGGAAAAAACGATGCCAGTCAGTTTTATCTGACTGGCATCGAAATTTCTGCAGCCTTTATTGGCTACTCAGAACTTCATATCTTCCCGAGTAACAACAGGATCAATATCACCACCAACACCACGCCGATGATACCGGACGGTCCATAACCCCAACTTCTGGAGTGTGGGAAGACCGGTAGACCACCGATCAGTAACAGGATCAGAATGATCAGAAGTATTGTGCCCATATCTGTTTCCTTGCTGTAAGTATTCAGGAATGACCTAGCCGTTATCAGTCAGCGGGAACGTCATTTATTCGAGCTGCTTAAAAAATCCGACCGCGGTGCAGGGCAAAAAATTCCAAGTTTTTTGCGGTTTTTCAAATCATCTACCGATAAATCTGTTGCCGCGTTAGTTGGTTGAGCCACGATTGCGGTTTGCTCGGGGCATTCAGCAATCTGATAGAGCGTGGGGCGGCCAATTTCCTTCGCTACACTCGACGCATCTTCCCCGGAACAACAAGGCTGTTTGCTATGCAAAATCGCATGATGATCACTGGCGCGGGCTCCGGCCTGGGTCGCGAAATCGCGTTGCGCTGGGCGCGCGAAGGCTGGCAGTTGGCCTTGTCGGACGTCAGCGAACCAGGTCTGCAGGAAACCTTGAAACAGGTGCGCGAAGCCGGTGGTGACGGTTTTATCCAGCGTTGCGATGTGCGTGATTACAGCCAACTGACCGCGTTTGCCCAGGCCTGCGAATCGAAGTTCGGTGGTATCGATATCATCGTCAACAACGCGGGGGTTGCCTCTGGCGGATTCTTCAGCGAACTGTCCCTGGAAGACTGGGACTGGCAGATCGCAATCAACCTCATGGGTGTGGTCAAGGGCTGCAAGGCCTTCCTGCCGTTGCTGGAGAAGAGCAAGGGCAAGATCATCAACATCGCCTCGATGGCGGCGTTGATGCAGGGGCCGGCCATGAGCAACTACAACGTGGCCAAGGCCGGCGTGGTGGCGTTGTCCGAAAGCTTGCTGATTGAACTCGCGCATCAGGAAGTCGGCGTGCATGTGGTTTGCCCGTCGTTTTTCCAGACCAATCTGCTGGACTCCTTCCGCGGCCCGACGCCGGCCATGAAAGCCCAGGTTGGCAAGTTGCTGGAAAGCTCGCCCATCAGTGCCACCGATATTGCCGATTACATCTTTCAGCAGGTCGCTGTCGGCGAGTTCATGATCCTGCCCCACGAACAGGGCCGCCAGGCCTGGGCGCTCAAGCAGAAGAACCCGCAACTGCTCTACAACGAAATGACCCTGATGGCCGACAAGATGCGCGCCAAGGCCAAGCAATCCGCAAACTGAACTTGCCCGCACACGACAGCCTCGTTAGGGTGGCCGCCATCGGCCATCCTCGCGAGACGTTCGCATGCTCAATTACCTGTGGTTTTTCCTCGCCGCGTTGTTCGAAATCGCCGGTTGCTTCGCCTTCTGGATGTGGCTGCGCCAGGGTAAAAGTGCCTTGTGGGTGGTGCCAGCGTTACTCAGCCTGACGTTGTTCGCGTTGTTGCTGACGCGCATCGAGGCGACTTATGCAGGCCGTGCCTATGCCGCTTACGGCGGTATCTACATCATTGCTTCGATTGGTTGGCTGGCGGTGGTCGAGCGGATTCGTCCACTGGGTTCCGACTGGCTAGGCGTGGCACTGTGCATGATCGGGGCAAGCGTTATCCTGTTTGGCCCGCGCTTCTCGGCCTCCTGACGTAGCGGCCCTTGATTAAGGCGGCGTGTCAGGCATTTCCTTCAGCAAGGCAGCCGCGTGGCTGTAGGTTTGGTCTGGATTACCGTGGCTGTCTTGTAGGCCCGTCGTGCACCGGGCATCTTCAAGGCCCGGTAACCCTGAAGGACCAAAGCCATGCTTGTACTAAGTCGTGTAGTCGGCGAGATGATTTCCATCGGTGACACCATTTCAGTGCGCATTATTGCCGTCAATGGCGGTAACGTGCGCTTCGGCATCGAAGCCCCGAACCATGTCAATGTGCACCGCAGCGAGATCTACGAGCGAATCCAGCGCAAGCTTTCGCGAGACAAAAAATCAGTCGAATAAATGCTTGGGCACGTCATGCTTGAGCATCAGCTGGCACTGCTCGCTCTCCGGATCGAAGACAATCAGGGCCTGGCCCTTGATCAATGCCTGGCGAACACGCAATACACGGGTCTCCAGCGGCGTGTCATCGCCATTGTCGGTGCCGTCTCGGGTCACGAAATCTTCGATCAGGCGGGTCAGGGTATCGACTTCAAGTTGGTCGTGTGGAATCAGCATAGGTACCTCGGTCAAATCAATGACGAGATGCTACGGCGGTTATGACCACATCACCAGTAGGAGCTGCCGCAGGCTGCGATCTTTTGATCTTTGTTTTTTAAGATCAAAAGATCGCAGCCTGCGGCAGCTCCTACTGGATCGCATTTCGTTAGATGTCGCTGCGTTGGCCCACCAGGCTATCCACCGACGGCACTCGCGTATCGCTTTCCATCTGCGTCTCGTGTTCGATCTGGTGACTGAACCGGTCCAGCGAGCCTTTGGCCGGCTGCGCGTCGCTGGCGAACACCGGCGGGCTGAGGATGTAGGCGCCGAGCAGGCGGCTGAGGGCGGCGAGACTGTCGATGTGGGTGCGTTCGTAGCCGTGGGTGGCGTCGCAGCCAAAGGCGAGCAGGGCGGTGCGGATGTCATGGCCGGCGGTGACCGCCGAGTGAGCGTCGCTGAAGTAGTAGCGGAACAGGTCGCGGCGTACGGGCAACTCGTTGTCACTGGCCAGGCGCAGCAGGTGGCGCGACAAGTGATAGTCGTACGGCCCGCCGGAATCCTGCATCGCAATGCTCACCGCGTGTTCGCTGGAGTGCTGGCCGGGAGCGACGGGCGCGATGTCGATGCCAACGAATTCACTGACGTCCCAGGGCAATGCCGCCGCGGCGCCACTGCCGGTTTCCTCGGTGATGGTGAACAGTGGATGACAGTCGATCGCCAGCTCTTCGCCGCTGTCGACGATCGCTTTCAACGCTGCCAGCAGCGCCGCGACACCAGCCTTGTCGTCCAGGTGGCGGGCACTGATGTGGCCACTTTCGGTGAACTCCGGCAGCGGGTCGAAGGCGACGAAATCACCGACGCTGATGCCCAGCGAGTCACAATCGGCGCGGGTCGCGCAATAAGCGTCCAGGCGCAATTCGATGTGGTCCCAGCTGATTGGCATTTCATCCACGGCGGTGTTGAAGGCGTGCCCGGAGGCCATTAGCGGCAACACGCTGCCACGGATCACGCCGTTGTCGGTAAACAGGCTGACGCGGCTGCCTTCGGCAAAACGGCTGGACCAGCAACCCACGGGGGCCAGCGTCAGGCGGCCGTTGTCCTTGATGGCGCGCACGGCGGCGCCAATGGTGTCCAGGTGCGCGGAAACGGCGCGGTCCGGGCTGTTTTTCTTGCCCTTGAGGGTGGCGCGGATGGTGCCGCGACGTGTCATCTCGAAGGGAATGCCCAGCTCTTCGAGCCGTTCGGCGACATAGCGCACGATGGTGTCGGTGAAGCCGGTGGGGCTGGGAATGGCGAGCATTTCCAGCAGGACTTTCTGCAGGTAGGTCAGGTCTGGTTCCGGGTATTGGCGGGTCATGGAAACTCCTGATGAGTTGAGGGATCGTTTTCACGCGCAGCAAAGGAATGAATCAACGGACGCTCTGCGTTCGGCTCTTGAGGGACGCGGTGCGTCCCGGGCTGCATTGCCACACAGAGCATGGGAACGATCGGGCGCTACACGGCCGGCTGACTGTGCGGAAACAACAGGTCTACAAACCGCTCGGCCGTCGGCTGCGGTTCATGGTTGGCCAGTCCGGCGCGCTCGTTGGCTTCTATGAATACGTACTGCGGTTGATCGGCGGCAGACACCATCAGGTCGAGTCCGACCACGGGAATATCCAGCGCCCGCGCCGCGCGCACCGCGGCGTCCACCAACGTGGGATGAAGCATCGAGGTGACATCTTCGAGAATCCCACCGGTATGAAGATTTGCCGTGCGCCGCACGAAAAGGTGCTCGCCCGGCGGCAGTATGCTGTCGTAGTCGTAGCCCACTGCCTGCACGGTGCGCTCGGTCTCAGGGTCCTGCGGGATCTTGCTTTCGCCGCCGGTAGCCGCCTGGCGCCGTCGACTCTGGGCTTCGATCAGCGCGCCGATGGAGTGCTGGCCATCGCCCACCACCTCGGCGGGCCGTCGAATCGCCGCAGCGACCACTTCAAAGCCGATCACCAGAATTCGCAGGTCGAGACCTTCATGGAAGCTTTCCAGCAGCACGCGACTGTCGTACTGACGGGCGGCTTCGATGGCGTTCTGGACCTCTTCGATGGTCTGCAGATCCACCGCCACGCCTTGCCCCTGTTCACCGTCCAGTGGCTTGACCACCACTCGCTGGTGTTCGTCGAGAAACGCCAGGTTGTCATCGGCGTTACCCGCCAGTTGCTGCGCGGGCAGGTTCAGGCCTGCCGCCGTGAGCGCTTTATGGGTCAGGCTCTTGTCCTGGCACAGGCTCATGCTGATGGCGCTGGTCAGGTCGGTCAGTGACTCGCGGCAACGTACCCGCCGTCCGCCGTGGCTGAGGGTAAACATCCCCGCCGCGGCATCATCGACCTGCACATCGATGCCGCGACGATGGGCTTCCTCGACGATGATCCGCGCGTAGGGGTTGAACTTGGCTTCAGGGCCGGGACCGAGAAACAACGGCTGGTTAATGCCGTTCTTGCGCTTGATCGCAAAGGTCGACAGGTTGCGAAAACCGAGCTTGGCGTAAAGATTTTTGGCCTGGCGATTGTCGTGCAGCACGGACAAGTCCAGGTAACTCAGCCCACGGCTCATGAAGTGTTCAATCAGATGCCGCACCAGCACCTCACCGACACCGGGCCGCGAACAGTGCGAATCGACGGCCAGGCACCAGAGGCTGCTGCCGTGTTCCGGATCGTTGAACGCCTTGTGATGATTGAGGCCCATGACGCTGCCGATGACTGCGCCGCTGTCCTCGTCCTCGGCCAGCCAGTACACCGGGCCGCCCAGATGACGGGGGGTCAGCAAGCTGGCATCGATCGGCAACATGCCGCGTGCCTGATACAGCTGGTTGATCGCCTGCCAGTCGGCATCGCCTTGCGCGCGACGAATGCGAAAGCCGCGAAACACGCGGGTCGCCTGACGGTAATCGCTGAACCACAACCGCAAAGTATCGGAGGGGTCGAGAAACAACTGGGCCGGCTCCAGCCCCAGTACTTGCTGGGGCGCGGCGACATACAGGGCGATGTCGCGCTCACCCGGTCGTTCATTGAGCAACGCCTGGGCAAGGCTCGTCGGGTCGGGGAACGTATGGCCGATCAACAACCGGCCCCAGCCGCAATGCACGGCAATCGGCGCAGTACTGAGTTCACTGCCGTCTTCGGCCAGGCGTGCCTGCAAGCGTTCGTAAGAAGGCGCCTGACCGCGTAACAAGCGTTGGTTATACGCCGTGGCTTGAGGTTTCATCGATCAGATTCCTTGTTCACTGAGCCACAGGTTCAGCGCCGCCAATTGCCACAGCTTGGAGCCGCGCAACGGAGTCAATTGGCCTTGTGGGTCCGTCAGCAAGCGGTCGAGCATCGCCGGGTTGAACAGGCCACGATCCTGGCTCGGATCCAGCAGCAATTCACGTACCCAGTTCAGCGTGTCACCCTGCAAATGCTTGAGACCCGGCACCGGGAAGTAACCTTTTTTGCGGTCGATGACTTCGCTTGGAATGACCAGGCGCGCCGCTTCCTTCAGGACTTGCTTGCCTCCGTCAGGCAGTTTGAATTTGCCCGGCACCCGGGCTGACAATTCCACCAGGCGATAGTCGAGAAACGGCGTGCGCGCCTCCAGGCCCCAGGCCATGGTCATGTTGTCGACGCGTTTGACCGGGTCATCCACCAGCATCACCGTGCTGTCCAGACGCAAGGCCTTGTCCACCGATGCATCGGCGCCGGGTTGTGCGAAATGTTCCTTCACGAAGTCACCAGCGGCGTCATTCGCGGTCAGCCATTTCGGCTGGACGGTGGCGGCGTAGTCCTCGTAGCTGCGGTCGAAGAACGCATCGCGATACGCCGTGTAGGGATCGGCTGCGCCATCCACTTGCGGATACCAGTGATACCCGGCGAACAGTTCGTCCGCACCCTGGCCGCTTTGCACCACTTTGCAATGCTTGGCCACTTCGCGCGATAACAGATAGAAAGCGATGCAGTCATGACTGACCATCGGCTCGCTCATCGCGCGGAAGGCGGCGGGCAGTTGCTCGATGATCTCTTTTTCGTCGATGCGCAATTGATGGTGTTGGGTGCCGTAATGCCTGGCGATCAAGTCCGAATACTGGAACTCGTCACCGCGCTCGCCACCGGCATCCTGGAAGCCGATGGAGAAGGTCGACAGGTTTTCCACACCGACTTCACGCAACAGGCCGACGAGCATGCTCGAATCGACACCACCCGACAGCAGCACGCCAACATCCACCGCCGCCCGTTGACGAATCGCCACCGCATCGCGGGTGCTGTCTAGTACGCGGTCACGCCAGTCCTCGAGCGTCAGATTGATCTCGTCGGCACGTGGGCCGTAGGGCAGGGTCCACCAGGTTTTCTGTTCGGTTCGGCCATCCGCGTCAATGCGCATCCAGGTCGCCGGTGGCAGTTTTTCGATGCCGGCCAGCAGAGTGCGTGGCGCTGGGACCACGGCATGGAAATTCAGATAATGATTCAGGGCCACCGGATCGAGAATCGGGTTAATGTCGCCGCCCTTGAGCAGCGCTGGCAAAGCCGAAGCGAAGCGCAGGCGCTGGCCGGTGCGCGACAGGTACAGCGGCTTCACACCGAGACGGTCACGGGCGATGAACAGGCGCTTGGCGTCGCGTTCCCAGATAGCGAAGGCAAACATGCCGTTGAGCTTGGGCAACAGCGCTTCGCCCCAGGCGTGGTAGCCCTTGAGCAACACTTCGGTGTCGCCGCCGGAATAGAAGGCATAACCGAGGTTTTCGAGTTCGCTTCGCAGCTCCGGGAAGTTGTAGATCGCGCCGTTGAAGGCCAGGGACAGGCCCAGTTGGGTATCGATCATCGGCTGTGCCGAGCCGTCCGACAGGTCCATGATTTTCAGGCGACGATGGCCCAGGGCAATCGGCCCTTGGCTATGAAAACCCCAGGCGTCAGGGCCTCGAGGCGCCAGGTGATGGGTGATTCGCTCAATGGCTGCAAGGTCTGCAGGTTGATTGTCAAAACGTAACTCGCCAGCTAATCCGCACATAAATTCCTTACCGGTTTTTCCGTTGGGGAGGGTCAATCCGCACCATGCCAGAAGGGCAGGTACTCAGAAACTGACCCGCCTCGCTTGTGGGAGTTTTAGAACGATAAGTTATAAGAAGGAATTGCGGGACGAATGGCAGGCACGGCAGAAACGCTCTTGGCCGTGGCGGTAACTATTGATGGGATGCATAGAAGTAGCTGCTTGGATGGGGGGCGATCCAACCCGGTATTCGAATTATCAATTGCCTGCGGTGCTTCCTAAACTGAGCGTCTTTTAACGCAATAAGGATATTGCTCATGCAGGCTACGACTTCCAAACCCGCCCCCGTCGCGGTGCCACTGACATCGGCACAACGTCTCGAAGCCTTGTTGGAACACACGGGCGACCTGGACAAGGCGCAAGTGCTGCAAGCGTCTATCGCCCCTTGGTTGGCAACCGAGGATTTGAGCGTGGTGCAGGCTTTGAAGGCGGCGTTCGAGCAGTCTTTTGTTACCCAGGGCAAGGTCACGGAGGCGCTCAAAAAGCTCAAGCCTCTGGACGAATTCTGCAAAGAGCAACTGACCGCATTCCTCAAGGGTAAATGGACGGTCGATTTCGACGTCGAGCGGGACATGCTGGACATTACGAAAACACTGTACACGTCCACAGGCGTGCTCCCCGTCTTCGGATCCGCTGGTCGAGTAACCACCACATCACGCAGCTTGCTTCAGGCCGCCATGGAAAACTTTACGGCTAAGGAAGCCACGAGCGGCGGTTTTTCAGCGGACTCGGTTATACGCATCAATGAACAAGCCCAATCAGGCGCTGAAATCATCCCTGTAAAATTCGCCGCCCTGTCGCGTGAGCTCGACCTGGGCGCCCGCTATCAGCGCCATATTGACCAGGCTTTGGCCTTGCCGCCCAGACCCGCCAATGATGCGCCTGCCGATGATCGGCCCAGCATCGCGGATATCCGGCGGCTGAAGATGCTGGATATGCGCGTCGCCCTGCACATGGCCTCCCTGAAAAAGGACATCACTGCCGCTGCCTACACGATGCTGCTGAGTGTGATCGATCAGGATCTCCCGGCAGCTCAAGCCAGCGGCGTGCTATTCGATGGTGGGCCTGTGCAGTGGCAGGGCTTGATGATTCATGACGCCTGCATCTGTGGGGCACTGGTCTTCAGCAAAGTCTCCATCGATACCGAGCCGAAGGCCCGGTGTGTGGTTTACATGCCGAACGAACCCCGACGACCGCTGTATGAATACGCTTCGCTGGATGACTTCAAGGTCTACCTGACCCTCCACTTGCAAAGCAAAAGCTACAGAAAGTCTTTCGCCGAGCAGTACCTGCATGGCCAGGATAAAACCGGTTTTTTTACCGAGTTTGACAAGGATAAGACCCTGGGCACACTCGTTGCCGCGCCTGGCGACACTTGCCTTGGTGATTTTTTCTTCAGCACTTTTGTCAGTACGACTCAAAAAAATGCACGAATGCTTGCGGTGCCGAATGCAGACGTCGATGAGCAAGAGCGGGAAAAAAACCTTCAGGCATTGCTCGATGGTGGTCTTCTGCTGTTGAACGCAGCCGCTTTTTTTGTACCGGTGATCGGCCAGTTCATGCTGGCTACGGCTGTCGTCGACATCATCAGTGAAGTGTATGAAGGCGTGGTTGAGTGGACGCACGGAGAGCGGACCGCTGCTTTGTCCCATTTGCTGAGCGTTGTGGAAAACGTCGCGCAGTTGGCAGCGTTTGCCGTCGGCGGGAAAATTATCGCGACCACTATCGGTAAGGGCGTAAAGGAGCAGGGAGCATTCTTCGACGGTTTCGAGGCCGTCACTTGCGCTGATGGTCGAGCCAGATTGTGGAAGCCCAACCTCGACACCTATGAACAGACCACGACTCTGCCAATCGGCGCGCAACCTGATGTGCAAGGCCTCTACCGGCATGCCGGGCAGACGTCGATCGTCATCGAGGGAGTTCCTTATCGAGCCACCCGCAACGCCGCCGGATCGGCATGGACGCTCAATCATCCTGTGCGCACCGACGCATTCGCGCCTGCCGTCGAGCGAAATGTGGAAGGGGGCTGGCGGCATGTTCATGAGCACGCGCACGAGTGGCACGACGGTGCTTATGCATTGGGGCGCACGGATCCGCGCCTGAGTGATCTGGGCAGTGATCTGGAAGCGATTGCCGACATCATCGACATGACGCCTGACACGTTGCACCAGCTTCATCAAAGCAACCTCAAGTTACCGCAGCGGCTGAAGGACTGTGTCGAGCGCTTCAGGATTGACCGGCGCATCACTGCGATGGTCACGGCAATGGAAGAGGGAGAGAGCGCAAACAAGGACTTCATCCAGGAGCAACTGCATACACTGCCGAGGTTGCCAGGCTGGCCGGCGGAACGCTTCATCGAAGTGCGCGACGAGGCGGACCTGGTAGTGTCCCGCTTCCCCGAGACAGGGCCACACGAGGATGAAAACGTCAACAGCGTGCTTGTTTATCAGTCGGATCTGGAGTCTGGGAAACTGCTCGACAAAGTCATCGGTGGTCTCTATCCGGCAGAGGTGCAGGGCATCATCGCAAGCACAACCACGGAATCGAAATCGCAGCTGTTGGCGAAGAAGATCGCGACGAGCCTCAAGAGTAATCGCCAACCGCTGTTTGACTGGCTCTATAAAACCTGGGACGGCACCGCCACCGGTGACGTTGCGACGCTGGGTGAACACGCCGCAGACCTTCCCGTTCGCGTGCGCCAGGAATTGCTGGATAACGCCTCTGGCAACGATCGCAGCTTTCTGCGTGACCGCAAGATCCTCGGCATGGATCTCGCGGGGCAGGTCAGCGAGGCACAGGCACTGCTCAGGCAGGACCGTGCGCTCACCGGGTTGCACCTGCCGCATTTGGCTAATGCCGATACCAACAGACTGACGCTCTGGCTGATGGAAAGGGTGCACGGCTGGGATGAAAGCTGTCGGCTTGAAGTGCGACAGGGGCGAGCAACCGGCACCTTGCTGGACAGCGTCGGTGCAGTGGATGCAGAGTCGCTCGGTATCATTGTAAAGACGCCCACCGGCTACCAGGTCACTCAAACCAATGGCAATTTTTCCTCCACGTTGATGAGCGACACGCTGGTCACGTCGATACTTGACGCTTTGCCAGCCACCCAGCGCACTCGCATGGGGCTCACGGGCGATGGTGTGCAGGACGTCCGTGCTCTTCGTTCAAGACTGTCGAAGGCCGGCGCCGGCGATCCGGCGCGTACCGGGCGCGTGTTACGGGGAGAGCGCAGTGATACTCCCAAACACCTGGCTGCCTGTGTACTGGCAGATCCTCCCGCTGCGGGCACTTATGCAAGGGCCTTGATTCGTAAAGTCAAAAAGCTTTATCCACTGTTCTCCGATGCCCAGGCTTCGGTGTTTCTCGACAGCGCCGGCACTACCCAGCTGCAGCGGGTGAATCGAATCAAGGCGCTGGAGCTGCAACTGAAAAAACTGCTCGATGTGCTGCACGCCTGGCGTGACGATGAAGTGGCAATGAAGAAACTGCCGGGGCAGCTCAATGACATCCGTGTCAGCCGTCGACAGGTGGCCAATGCCATCGAACGATGCTGGCGCCGGATAGCATGGTCCACTCAGGGTTCTACAACGCTCACGCTGGAGCGCAACTTTGTAGGCCCATTGCCGACGCTGACCGAGCAAGATGTCGCCCATGTGCGCAGTCTTTCCGTCAAGGACATGCAGGCTGGCGATGAGTTGGCGTACTTCCTCAAGCCTTTTAAAAAGCTGGTCACTCTGAAACTGGACCGCAATAAGCTCACACGATTGCCTGAAGTGCTGTCGCACATGCCCGATCTCAGGCATTTGAGCCTGGAGGATAATCAGATACAGCTGACCGAACACACCTTGCGCAAACTGGCGGACATGCGCAATTTGCGTGCGTTGGGGCTCAATGGCAATCGCCTGGGGGCCACGATTGACATCAGCAAAATGCTGAACCTGAAAGAGCTGTTACTGCGCGATACTCATGCGACGGAATTGCCTGTCGGACTTTCCCGTTTGCCGTATCTGGACTTTGTGGACCTGCGGGGAAACCTGATTCGGGAACTGCCGGAGTTGCTGTTTCAACTCCCTCAGCGATTCGCCCTGGCGATCAACTTGCGCCATAACCCCGTATCCGCGTCTAGCCGAACGAGGCTTGCGGCCTATCATGTTCGTACGGGCATCGGGATGGGGCTGCTGCCAAATGATACCGCTGTGCTCAATGATCAAAGGGCTCGAGACCTGTGGATGCCCAAACTGGTTGAAGAGACCTATGCCAGTCGTAATCGTGCTTGGCTGGCGTTGAAGCACGAACCCGGATCGAAAGCATTCTTTGAGTTGCTGGCAGAAGTTGGAAATTCGGCCGATAGCCGTTATGTGAATGAAGACATGACCCGGCGGGTCTGGAGTGTCATTGAGGCGACCCAGGCTCACTCGGCATTACGTACTCAATTGCTGTCAATGGCAGTCAAGGCCCATTGCGCTGATGACGCGGCGACGATCTTCAGTAATCTCGAGGTCGCCGTCGAAATTGACAGGGTGGTTCGGCTGTCCGCCAACGCCCATGATCAGGCCGCTCGGTTATTGAGACTCGGGCGAAGTCTGTTTCGCCTGGATTACCTTTCCAGAATTGCTCGGGAAAAGTCCCAGGTCAATCCGGCACTCGATGCGGTGGAAGTGGAGTTGGCTTATCGCACCGGCCTGGCCGACAGGCTTGACCTGGTCGGCCAGCCCCAGCACATGCGTTATGCATCGCTCAGTGGCGTCAAGGCAAATGACCTGGAGTTGGCCTACAACAAAGTCCTTGCCGCGGAAATTTCACCTGAGCTATCGACCTATATCACTGGCCGTACGTTCTGGAGCGACTTTTTGCGACAGCAACATGGCAAACAATTCACCGACCTGACCGCCCCCTTTCACGTGCGGATGGAAACGGCCTTTGAAAACGAGGCAACGCTGGGTGCGGATTATCGCGCCACAGTGGACGGCATCGCCGATGAGTTGCACAACGCCGAGGCCGCTTTGTTGAAGCGTCTGACCGAGGCGGCCATGGAAGCTGACGAGTCAAGGACTTGCTTTGCGCTGGATTGATCGCTTTACGCCTTGCCTCGAATCAATCGGCGCAAGGCGAAACGGTTCGGATGGCAAGCCTCGGCGACGGTCCTGGGCAATGGCAGCGGTTCGTTATCCAGCCACGCGGCGATCAATTCGCCTGACAGTGGCGCTGTGATCAATCCTCGCGATCCGTGGCCGCTATTGACGTACAAGCCATCCAGCCAGGGGCAAGGGATGTCCGGGGTTTGTCGGGCATCCTTGCTCAAGGCGCTGTAGGCGTCGGCGAATGCCTGGCTGTCGGCCAGTGGCCCGACAATCGGCAGGTAATCCGGGCTGGTACAGCGAAACGCTGCACGACCTTCAAGTTCATCGGCTTGCAAGGTGTGCGCACCGAGCCGAGCGACCAGATCCAGCGAGATTTCTTCGAGCATCTGCAAGTTACCCAAATGCTCGGCAGTGGTCGGGGTCAGGTCGTCGCTGTTGAAATCGAAACTCGCCCCCAGCGTGTGTTCGCCCAGGCGTGCCGGCGCGATATAGCCTTCGGCGCACACTACGGTATTCAGCGTCCGGCTTTCGGTCGTTTGGGGCAAACGGGTGATTTGTCCGCGAATGCGTTTGAGCGGCAACTCGCTGCTGTAGGTGAATCGCTTGATCTCGGCGGCACCGGCCAGCACCACGGTGGGTGCGTCGGCCAACAAGCTGTCGCCATCCCACGCTTGCCAACCGCCGTCCACGCGGCGCAGCTCCAGCACATCGTGATGGGTTAGCAGTTCAACGTTCGATTGCCCAGCCTGCCATTGGCACAGCGCAGGCGGGTGTACCCAACCGCCTTCGGGGTAAAACAGGCCCCCCGATGGCAGTGCGATACCGGCGCGAGCCTCGGCGTGTGCCTGATCGAGTGTGTGCAGTAAGTCACTGGGGAACGCCGTCGCCAATTGCGCCTGACGCTCGGTTTCCTTGGCATTGAAGGCCAGTTGCAAGACGCCGCAATCGTCCCAGTCAACGCCCCGTTGCAAATGCTCAAGCAAGCGCCGGGTGTAACCGAAGCCGCTGACAATCAATTGCGACAGCGCTGTGCCGTGGGCGGAAAGCTTGAGGTACAGCACGCCCTGGGGATTGCCCGAGGCTTCCTGCGCCAGCGCATCGTGACGTTCCAGCAGACTCACCTGCCAGCCGCGAGCAGCGAGGCTGGCAGCCGTGGCACAACCGGCCAACCCGGCACCGATCACCAGCGCGCGACGCTCAAAGGTGAGCGAGGCCGGGCGGGCAAACCAGGGTTTCGCCGCAGCGGGTGCCGGGTTTTCCGCAGGCCAGCCGAGGAAGGTGCCGCGCAGGATTTCCCATTTGTGGCCGATGCCGGGCGTTCGTTTCATCTTGAAGCCGGCGGCATTCAACAGGCGACGCACCCAACCCGTGCTGGTGAAGGTGCTGATGGTTGAACCGGGCGCCGCCAGTCGGGCCAGCTCGGCAAACAGTTCGGCGGTCCACATGTCGGGGTTTTTCGCCGGGGCGAAGCCGTCGAGAAACCAGGCGTCGATCTGCGCGTCCAATTGCGGTAGCAACGCCAGTGCATCGCCGATCAGCAAGGTGAGCGTGACGCGGCCGTTATCCAGGACCAGGCGCTGGAAGCCCTGGTGGATCGCCCTGTACTGCGCCAGCAGTTGATCGGCCAACGGCTTGAGTTCCGGCCACAACGCCAGCGCTCGTTGCAGGTCGGCAAGACTCAGCGGGTACTTTTCGACACTGACAAAATGCAACCGTGCACCGGCCGCAGCGTGCTGCTCGAACAACTGCCAGGCGCACAAGAAATTCAATCCGGTACCGAACCCGGTTTCGCCAATCACCAATCGACCGCCCGCTGGAAGCGCCGCGAAACGCTCCCCCAAGGCATTCTGTTCCAGGAACACGTAGCGGGTTTCGTCCAGCCCTGACAGGTCGGAAAAATACACATCGTCGAACACCCGCGAGCGCGGGAGCCCTTGGTCGTCCCAGTCGATCTGGGCGTGGGGCATTACAGGTTTCATGGCAGGCTCGGTAACGGCAAGGTCGCCATTCTATCCGATCGCGGCAGGGGGCATGATCCATGGCAAGACCTGCAATCACCCATGCGATGAAAATGGGATTTCTCCCCCGCAGGAGAGCTCAATCCACTAGTCTTGCTCACATCTGCCAGGGAGCCGCTCATGTTCGAATCCGCTGAAATCGATCACGCCATTGATAAAGAAACTTTCGACGCCGAAGTGCCGGCCTTGCGTGAAGCCTTGCTTGAAGCGCAATTCGAACTGCGCCAGCAGAGCCGGTTTCCGGTGATCATCCTGATCAACGGCATCGAAGGCGCCGGCAAGGGCGAGACGGTCAAGTTGCTCAATGAATGGATGGACCCGCGCCTGATCGAGGTCCGCACCTTCGATCAGCAAACTGACGAGGAGCTTGCGCGGCCACCGGCCTGGCGCTATTGGCGGATGCTTCCGGCCCAGGGCCGCATGGGCATTTTCTTCGGCAACTGGTACAGCCAGATGCTGCAGGCCAGGGTTCACGGCGTGATCAAGGACCCCAGGTTCGATCAAGGCATCAACGGCGCCGAACGCCTGGAAAAAATGCTTTGCGACGAAGGCGCATTGATCTTCAAATTCTGGTTCCACCTCTCCAAGAAACAAATGAAGGCACGCCTCAAGGCGTTGGCCGACGACCCGCTGCACAGCTGGCGCATCAGCCCGCTGGACTGGCAGCAGTCCGAAACCTACGATCGCTTCGTGAAATACGGCGAGCGCATCTTGCGGCGCACCAGCCGCGACTATGCACCGTGGCATGTGATCGCCGGAAAGGATGCGCATTATCGCAGCCTGGTGGTGGGGAAGATTTTGCTCGAAGGCTTGCAGAACGCCCTGAATCGACCGCAAATCCACCCGGAAAAAGTCAACGTCGCGCCTGTGTTTCCCAGCGTTGATCAATTGAGCCTGCTGGACAGCCTTGATCTGACCTTGCAGTTGGCCAAGGGCGATTATGAAGAGCAACTGATTACCGAGCAGGCCAGGTTCTCCGGCTTGATGCGGGACAAACGCATGCGCCGACACGCATTGATGGCAGTGTTCGAAGGCAATGACGCGGCGGGCAAGGGTGGGGCGATTCGCCGCGTGGCTGCGGCCCTGGACCCGCGCCAATACAGTATCGTGCCGATTGCCGCGCCCACCGAAGAGGAACGGGCGCAGCCGTATCTCTGGCGTTTTTGGCGGCATGTTCCTGCCCGGGGCAAATTCACCATGTTCGACCGTTCCTGGTACGGCCGGGTGTTGGTGGAACGCGTCGAAGGATTCTGCTCCCAGGCGGACTGGCTGCGTGCCTACGGTGAAATCAACGACTTTGAGGAGCAACTGAGCGACGCCGGGGTGATTGTGGTCAAGTTCTGGCTGGCCATCGACAAGCAGACGCAACTGGAGCGTTTCCAGGAGCGTGAAGAGATTCCGTTCAAACGCTTCAAGATCACCGAAGACGACTGGCGCAACCGTGACAAGTGGGACGACTATCGCAGCGCCGTCGGCGACATGGTCGACCGCACCAGCACCGAGATCTCGCCCTGGACGCTGGTGGAGGCCAATGACAAGCGCTGGGCGCGGGTCAAGGTGTTGCGCACCATCAACCACGCCCTGGAAGAGGCGTTCGAAAAATCGGGCAAGCGCAAGGGCAAGTAGTCAGGCGATGGTTGCGCATACGCGAGGTGAATGATTGTCGCGGTCGGTTATTGGGTGGGCTTATGCTCGATCCACTCTCAACCGACAACAACAATGAGGTATGCCATGCGTGAAGTGGTGATCGTCGACAGCGTGCGGACCGGCCTGGCCAAATCCTTTCGCGGCAAGTTCAACATGACCCGTCCCGATGACATGGCGGCGCATTGTGTCGACGCCTTGCTGGCGCGCACCGGCATCGATCCGGCCAGTGTCGAGGACTGCATCGTCGGTGCCGGCTCCAACGAAGGTTCCCAGGGCTATAACATCGGGCGTAACGTCGCTGTATTGTCGCGCCTGGGCATCGGCGTCGCCGGCATGACCCTCAACCGCTTCTGCTCCTCGGGCTTGCAGGCGATTGCCATTGCCGCCAACCAGATCGCCTCCGGTTGCAGCGACATCATCGTTGCCGGTGGCGTCGAGTCCATCAGCCTGACGATGAAAAGCATCAACACCGATCACCTGATCAATCCGCTGCTCAAGGAGCAGGTGCCGGGCATCTACTTTCCGATGGGCCAGACCGCCGAAATCGTCGCTCGACGTTACAACGTCAGTCGCGAAGAACAGGATGTTTACGCCCTGCAAAGTCAGCAGCGGACTGCCCAGGCACAAGCGGCGGGATTATTCGACGATGAAATCGTGCCAATGCCGGTGAAGTACCGGGTTGAAGACAAGGCCACAGGCGAAGTGCAGATTCTCGAAGGGGTCGTGGATCACGATGACTGCAACCGTCCCGATACCACCCTGCAAAGCCTGGCCGGGTTGAAGCCGGTATTCCTCGAAGACGGCTCGGTCACCGCCGGTAACTCCTCGCAGTTGTCCGACGGTGCCTCCATGACCCTGGTGATGAGCTTGGAGAAAGCCCTGGCGCTGGGCTTGCAGCCCAAGGCGTTCTTCCGCGGATTCACCGTGGCCGGTTGCGAACCGGACGAGATGGGCATCGGCCCGGTGTTCTCGGTGCCCAAACTGCTGAAGGCCAAGGGCTTGCACCTGGGTGACATCGATTTGTGGGAACTCAACGAAGCATTCGCCTCGCAGTGCCTGTACGCGCGCAATCGGCTGGAGATCGATAATGACAGGTACAACGTCAATGGCGGCTCGATCTCCATTGGCCACCCATTCGGCATGACCGGTTCGCGTCAGGTCGGGCATATCGTTCGCGAGTTGCAGCGGCGCAATCTGCGCTACGGCGTCGTCACCATGTGCGTAGGCGGTGGGATGGGGGCTACCGGGTTGTTCGAGGCGGTGCGTTAGCCGCCTGCTCGACCGGCCAGCGGCATGTAGCGACCTGCACAGTTTCATTCGCGGCCAAGCGGTAACTGTCCCTGTGTGCGGCGCGGCACAGCGCCTAGAATGGTGCGACTTGTTTTCCGGATTGGGGTTCGCATGCACATTTCATCGGGTCGCTGGGTTTATGGGCTGTTGCTGGCCTTGCTGACCGCGCTGTTGTGGGGAATCCTGCCGATCAAACTCAAGCAGGTGCTGCTGGTGATGGACCCGGTCACGGTGACCTGGTTTCGCCTGATGGTGTCCGGTGGCTGCCTGTTCATTTACCTCGCGGCGACCGGGCGCCTGCCGAGCCGCAAAGCGCTCGGGCCACGGGGCGGCTGGCTGGTGCTGATGGCAGTGCTTGGCCTGGTGGGCAACTACGTGCTGTACCTGATGGGGTTGAACCTGCTCAGCCCAGGCACCGCGCAACTGGTGGTGCAGATGGGACCGATCATGTTGCTGATCGCCAGTGTGTTCGTGTTCAAGGAGCGGTTCAGCCTGGGGCAGGGGATTGGCTTGTTGGTGTTGTTGATCGGCTTTGCGCTGTTTTTCAACCAGCGCCTGAGTGAGTTGCTGACCTCGTTGAGCGACTATACCGCCGGTGTGCTGCTGGTGTTGCTGGCCTCCACGGTCTGGACATTTTATGCGCTGGGGCAGAAGCAGTTACTGACCGTGTGGAATTCGTTGCAGGTGATGATGGTGATCTACCTGTTTTGCGGGCTGTTGCTGACGCCTTGGGTGCATCCGCTGGAAGCCCTGCAACTTAACCCGTTGCAAGGTTGGCTGTTGCTGGCGTGCTGCATGAACACCCTGATCGCCTATGGCGCCTTTGCCGAGGCGCTGGCGCATTGGGAGGCGTCGCGGGTGAGTGCGACGCTGGCCATTACACCCTTGGTTACTTTTGGCGCAGTGGCACTGGCCGCCTGGTGGTGGCCGGAGTACGTGCACGCCGAAACCATCAATGGCCTGGGTTACGGCGGGGCGGTGTTGGTGGTACTGGGTTCGGCATTGGTGGCGTTGGGGCCCTCGTTGATGGCCGGGCTCAAGGCTCGCAAGGTGCGGATGGCGGCCAGTTAGACCGCGTTATCGTTCTTCGCGAGCAGGCTCGCTCCCACAAGGATTGGCGTCGGTCGCAAATACTGCAGTCGACACAAAATCTGTGGGAGCGAGCCTGCTCGCGAAAGCGGACTATCAGGCACTAAAGAACTCAGCCCTTGGCCCCGGCCTCCAACATGTTCTCCGGCCGCACCCAGGCATCGAACTCTTCATCGGTCAGATACCCCAGTTGCAACGCCGCCGCACGCAATGTCAGCCCTTCGCTGTAAGCCTTCTTGGCAATCTCCGCCGATTTGTCATAACCAATGTGCGGGTTCAACGCTGTCACCAGCATCAACCCTTGTTCCAGATGCTCAGCCATTTTCCCCGCGTCGGGTTCCAGGCCGGCGATGCAGTGCTGCTGGAAGTTGCTGCAGCCATCGGCCAGCAAGCGGATCGATTGCAGCAGGTTGTGGATGATCACCGGCTTGAACACATTGAGCTGCAAGTGACCCTGGCTCGCTGCGAAGCCGATGGTCACGTCGTTGCCCAAGACCTGGCAGGCCAGCATCGACAGTGCTTCGCACTGGGTCGGATTGACCTTGCCCGGCATGATCGAGCTGCCCGGTTCGTTGGCCGGCAGTTTCACTTCGGCGAAGCCGGCGCGCGGGCCGGAGCCCAGCAAGCGCAAGTCATTGGCAATTTTCATCAGCGTCACGGCGAGGGTTTTCAGCGCGCCGGACAATGAGGTCAGCGGCTCATGGCCGGCCAGGGCCGCAAACTTGTTGGGCGCGGTGATGAACGGCAAGCCGGAAAGCGCGGCAAGTTCCGCGGCAATCGCTTCACCGAAGCCGTGGGGCGAGTTCAGTCCAGTACCGACCGCCGTGCCGCCCTGGGCCAGTTCACAGACCGCCGGCAGCGCGCTGCGGATCGCCCGTTCGGCGTAATCGAGCTGGGCGATGAACGCCGAGACTTCCTGGCCAAAGGTGATGGGGGTGGCGTCCATCATGTGGGTGCGGCCGGTCTTGACCAGTTTCATGTGGCGGGCTGACAGCTCGGCCAGGCCACCGGACAGCTCACTGATCGCCGGCAGCAAGTGTTGTTGCACCGCCTGTACGGTGGCGATGTGCATGGCTGTGGGAAAACAGTCGTTGGAACTCTGGGAACGGTTGACGTGATCGTTGGGATGCACCGGGGACTTGCCGCCGCGTGGGTTGCCGGCCAGCTCGTTGGCGCGCCCGGCGATCACTTCGTTGACGTTCATGTTGCTCTGGGTGCCGCTGCCGGTCTGCCAGACCACCAGCGGGAATTGATCGTCATGCTCGCCGTCGAGCACTTCATCGGCCGCCTGTTCGATCAGTCTGGCAATGTCGGCGGGCAAATCGCCGTTACGGTCGTTGACTCGTGCCGCCGCTTTCTTGATCAGTGCCAAGGCGTGCAGTACCGCCAGCGGCATCCGTTCGTCGCCGATGGCGAAGTTGACCAGCGAGCGTTGCGTTTGAGCACCCCAATAGGCCTCATCCGGGACTTCCACCTGGCCCAGGCTGTCGGTTTCGATTCGGCTCATCATGCACACTCCTGTAGGTCTGATTGCGCAGTTTAGGCCGTGATCGTCGGCCGTGGTTCCATCAGTCTGGATTCTGCTGATTCAACCCCTCTAAATCAGGCGCGACAAGGCTTGGGGTTGAGCGACAGAGTTTTTTAGGCGCAGAATGGACGTCCTTGGGGTTTTACCTCGCCTGCTAGAAAAGGAAACTCGATGACTCGTCTTCGTGCCATCTGTACCGCGGTTGCACTGGTCTGCGCCAGCGGCCCTGTTTTTGCCGATACCGCCAGCCACAACGCCAGTGCCGAGGCTTTCCTGACCCTGGCGCATGCCGACAAACTGGGTACTCCGGTGTACATGCAAGTACAGCAGATGTTTGCCCAGCGCTTCCAGCAAACCAAAGCCCCCGAATCGAAAAAAGCCGTACTGGAAACCTACCAGGCCAAGGCCAACGCTGCTCTGGACCAAGCCATTGGCTGGAACAAGCTGAAACCGGACATGGTCAAGCTCTACACCACCAACTTCACCGAGTCTGAGCTCAAGGACCTGGTCGCGTTCTACCAGTCGCCACTGGGCAAGAAAGTCCTGGAGAAAATGCCGCAGCTGACCCAGCAGTCGGCCCAGATGACCCAGGCCAAGCTGGAAAGCGCGGTGCCTGTGGTCAACAAGCTGCTGGCTGACATGACCGCCGAGCTGGAGCCTAAAGGCGCCGCTCCCGCCAAGAAAAAGCCTTGAGCCGGAGTTGGGAATGACCATGCAACAACGCATTGAATCGACACTGGGTTTGCTACAGCCCGAGTATCTGCAGGTGCTTGATGAAAGCCACATGCACAGCCGTGGTTTGCAAACACACTTCAAGGCCGTGGTGGTCAGTGCGCAGTTCGAAGGCTTGAACCGGGTCAAGCGCCACCAGAAGGTCTACGGCACGCTTGGCGAGCTGATGGGCGAGTTCCATGCCTTGGCGCTGCATACCTACACGCCTGAGGAATGGGCGCAAATCGACGCGGCCCCGGCCTCGCCGACTTGTGCCGGTGGCAGCAAACACTGATACCCCCCTTGTAGGAGCCAGGCTTGCCGGCGATAGCATCACCGCGGTTCTGCTGAATCACCGCGGTGACGCTATCGCCAGCAAGCCGGCTCCTACAGGGATTGCGTTATTTTTGTTAGAATGTTCAGCGCGTCGCTCCTGCGGCGCGTTTTTTTTCGCATCCGGTTCACCCCTTACGAGGGTAGCCACCTGGAGATTTACCCATGACACAACAGATTGTCGTGGCGGCACTGTATAAGTTCGTCACCCTGCAAGATTACGTCGCCATGCGCGAGCCTCTGCTCAAGGCCATGGTCGACAACGGCATCAAAGGCACGCTGCTGATCGCCGAAGAAGGCATCAACGGCACCGTGTCCGGCAGCCGCGAAGGCATCGACGGGCTGATGGCCTGGCTCAAGAACGACCCGCGCATGGACGACATCGACCATAAAGAGTCGTACTGCGACGAGCAGCCGTTCTACCGCACCAAGGTCAAGCTCAAGAAAGAGATCGTGACCCTGGGCGTTGAAGGCGTGGACCCGAACAAGAAAGTCGGCACCTACGTCGATCCGCAGGACTGGAATGCGCTGATCAGCGATCCGGAAGTCCTGTTGATCGATACTCGCAATGACTATGAAGTCTCGATTGGCACCTTTGAAGGTGCAATTGACCCGAAAACCACCAGTTTTCGCGAGTTTCCCGACTACATCAAAGCCAACTTCGACCCGACCGTGCACAAGAAGGTGGCGATGTTCTGCACCGGCGGCATTCGTTGTGAAAAAGCGTCGAGCTACATGCTCAGCGAGGGCTTCGATGAGGTCTACCACCTCAAGGGTGGCATCCTGAAATACCTCGAGGAGGTGCCTCAGGAAGAAACCAAGTGGCAGGGCGACTGCTTCGTGTTCGACAACCGCGTGACGGTTCGCCACGACCTCAGCGAAGGCGACTACGATCAATGTCATGCCTGCCGCACACCGGTCAGCGTCGAAGATCGCGCCTCCGAGCATTATGTGGCCGGGATCAGTTGCCCGCATTGCTGGAATACGCTGAGCGAGAAAACCCGTCGCAGCGCCATCGACCGGCAAAAGCAGATCGAACTGGCCAAGGCACGCAACATGCCGCACCCGATCGGCTACAACTACAAGCAAGCATCCACCGAGGCCTGAACCATGTCTGCACGCCTGCTCTATGTGATGGACCCGATGTGTTCCTGGTGCTGGGGCTTCGCGCCGGTGGCCAACGCGTTGGTCGAGCAGGCGCAAGCCGCAGGCGTGGACGTGCACCTGGTGGTAGGTGGTTTGCGCACCGGCAGTGGTTCGGCCCTGGAGCCGACCACCCGCCGTTATATTCTGGAGCACTGGCAGGCGGTCAACGAGGCCACGGGGCAACCCTTCAAGCTCGACGGCGCGTTGCCCGACGGCTTCGTCTATGACACCGAGCCGGCCTGCCGGGCGTTGGTGACGGCACGCGGCCTGGCACCGGATTGCGCGTGGAAGCTGCTGGGATTGATCCAGCATGCGTTTTACGCCGAAGGCCGCGATGTCACCCACGCCAGCGTTCTGGTGGAGTTGGCGGAACAGGCCGGGCTGCCGCGCATCGAGTTCGCCGCCGCTTTCGACCGTGCCGATACGCACGCCGCGACGGCTGCCGATTTCACCTGGGTCCAGGACCTGGGCATCGCCGGTTTCCCGACGTTGCTGGCTGAACGCAATGGTCAATTGGCGTTGCTGACCAATGGCTACCAGCCGCTTGGCGTCCTGTCCCCCTTGCTCGGTCGCTGGCTGGAGCGTGCCGCCTGTGCATGATCCCGCCAACGACACCCCAACCGTTAAACGTGTCGACCGGCTGAGCTGGGCAGAAATCCGTCGTCTGGCTCTTCATCACAAGAAATCCCTGTGGATCGCCAACGGTGTAGCCGTGTTGGCGACCCTGTGCAGCGTACCTATTCCCTTGCTCCTGCCATTGCTGGTAGACGAAGTGTTGCTGGGGCACGGCGACGCCGCGCTGAAAATCATGAACCTGGCGCTGCCCGAGGCCTGGCAGAAAGCCGCGGGCTACATCGGCCTGATGCTGGTGGTGACCCTGGCCCTGCGGTGCGCGGCATTGCTGTTCAACGTGGTGCAGGCGCGCTTGTTCGCCTCCTTGGCCAAGGACATCGTCTACCGTATTCGCATCCGTCTGATCGAACGCCTCAAGCGTATTTCGCTGGGGGAATACGAAAGCCTGGGCAGCGGCACGGTGACCACGCACCTGGTGACCGATCTCGACACCCTGGACAAGTTTGTCGGCGAAACCCTCAGTCGTTTCCTGGTGGCCATGCTGACGCTGGTCGGCACCGCGGGCATTCTGGTGTGGATGCACTGGCAGCTGGCGCTGCTGATCCTGTTGTTCAATCCGCTGGTGATCTACGCCACGGTGCAATTGGGCAAGCGGGTCAAGCACCTGAAGAAACTCGAGAACGACAGCACCTCGCGCTTCACCCAGGCATTGACCGAAACCCTGGACGCGATCCAGGAAGTGCGCGCCGGTAACCGCCAGGGCTTTTTCCTCGGTCGTTTGGGGCGACGCGCCCGGGACGTTCGCGATTATGCGGTGAACTCGCAATGGAAAACCGATGCGTCGAACCGGGCCAGCGGTTTGTTGTTCCAGTTCGGCATCGATATTTTTCGTGCTGCAGCGATGCTTACCGTGCTGTTTTCCGACCTGTCCATCGGCCAGATGCTCGCGGTATTCAGCTACCTGTGGTTCATGATCGGTCCGGTCGAGCAGCTTCTGAATTTGCAGTACGCGTATTACGCCGCCGGCGGCGCATTATCGCGGATCAACGAGCTGCTTGCCCGGGCTGATGAGCCGCAATACCCAGGCGGTGTCGACCCGTTCAAAGGTCGCGAAACCGTTGGCATCGAAGTTCAGGGATTGAGTTTCGGCTATGGCGACGAACTGGTCTTGAACCAGATGGATTTGTCGATCGCTCCCGGTGAAAAAGTCGCGATCGTCGGTGCCAGCGGTGGCGGCAAAAGCACACTGGTGCAGTTGCTGCTGGGCTTGTACACGCCGCTGGCGGGGACCATCCGTTTCGGCGGTTCGACCCAGCAGGAGATCGGCCTGGAGACCGTGCGCGAAAATGTCGCCGTGGTCCTGCAACACCCGGCGCTGTTCAACGACACGGTGCGCGCAAACCTGACCATGGGGCGTGAGCGCAGCGACGAGGCTTGCTGGCAAGCACTGGAAATCGCCCAACTGCACACCACTGTACGCGAGTTGCCCAATGGCCTGGACAGCATCGTCGGGCGTTCCGGCGTGCGCTTGTCCGGCGGCCAGCGCCAACGCCTGGCCATTGCGCGGATGGTATTGGCCGATCCCAAGGTGGTGATTCTCGACGAGGCCACCTCGGCCCTGGATGCCGCCACCGAATACAACCTGCACCAGGCGCTGGCGCGGTTCTTGAGCCATCGCACCACGTTAATCATTGCGCACCGCTTGTCCGCGGTGAAACAGGCCGACCGGGTGCTGGTGTTTGACGGCGGTCAGATCGCCGAGGATGGCGACCATCAGCAGCTGATTGCCGATGGTGGTTTGTACGCCAAGCTTTATGGGCATTTGCAGCAGCACTGAGTCAGTGCCAGGCACCTCGAGTGGACTTTCCTGCAAGAGGAGGAGGGTTGACGCTTGCTGGGATGCGGAAGGCCCCCTAGTCTAGCTGTAGCGATCACGTGGATGATGATCTGGCAGTGCTAAACAAAGGGACCTCATGAATCAAGCGCGGACTCTCGGAACGCCACGGTTGCTGGGCATCGTCTGGCCTTTTATTGCCGTTGTGTTATTTCAGGCCCTGTTGGGGGGCGTCAGTCTTTATGTATTGTCGGCGGTGCGCGGTTATGTTGCTGGCGAAAGCCTGTGGTCCAAGGGCCAGAAGGACGCGATCTATTACCTCAACCTGTATGCCGACAGTCGCGATGAGAGCAAATTCCTCAAGTATCAGGAGGCCATTGCCGTCCCTCAGGGCGGGCATGAGCTGCGTCTGGCACTTGACCAGCAGCCACCCGATATCGAAGCGGCCAGGCTGGCGATTCTCAAGGGTGGCAACCACCCCGATGACGTTCCCAGCCTGATCTGGCTTTACCTCAATTTTCGCCATTTCAGCTACCTCGAGAAAGCCATCGATCGCTGGACCGTGGGTGATGCGTACCTTGATCAACTCGATGATGTCGCCAGGGACATGCACCGCCACATCAGCATCAAGCCGGCCCATCCTGACGACATCCAGCGCTGGAAAGAACAGATTTTCGATATCAACAACGGGGTGACGCCGGCGGCGAAGGCCTTCAGCGATGCCCTTGGCGAAGGCTCGCGGATGATCATGCGCCTGCTACTGGCAACGAATCTGGCCACCGCCCTCGGCCTGATCGCCCTGGCGCTGCTGCGCACACATAAGCTGCTCAAGCAGCGGCACGCTTTTGCCGACGCCCTGCAGCTGGAGAAGGAGCGGGCGCAAATCACCCTGCAATCGATTGGCGACGCGGTGATCACCACCAATGTCGAGGGCGCGATCGCCTACATGAATCCGGCCGCCGAAGCCTTGACCCACTGGAAAGCCGAACAGGCGAGCGGGTTGCCGCTGGCGGCGCTGTTCAATCTGCTGGATGACAATGCCCAAGCCGATGGTTTTACCTTGATCGAGCACATCCTGAGCGGTCAGCTCAGTGGCGGCAGCGAACATTCCAAGCTCATTCAGCGCCTTGATGGCAGCACGGTGTCGGTCACCCTGGTCGGGGCGCCGATCCGCAATGCCGGGAAGGTCAGCGGTGCCGTGCTGGTGCTGCATGACATGACCCAGGAGCGGCAATACATTGCCAATCTCTCCTGGCAGGCGACCCATGATGCGCTGACCGGGCTCGCCAACCGCCGCGAGTTCGAATTCCGTCTGGAACAGGCGCTGCAGGGCCTGACGCGACAATCGGGGCGCCACGCCTTGATGTTCCTCGACCTGGATCAGTTCAAGTTGGTCAACGACACCAGCGGACACGCGGCGGGTGACGAGTTGCTGCGGCATATCTGTGCACTGTTGCAATCCGGATTGCGCGAGGGCGACACCCTGGCCCGGTTGGGCGGCGACGAGTTTGGCATCCTGCTGGAGAACTGTGCTCCGCAGGCAGCTGAAAAAATTGCCGAGGGGTTGCGCCAGACCGTGCAGAACCTGCACTTCGTCTGGAAGGGGCGGCCGTTCGTGACCACCGTGAGCATCGGCCTGGTGCACATCAATGCCCATCCGACCACCCTGGAAGTCTCGCTGCGCGCGGCTGACATGGCCTGCTACATGGCCAAGGAAAAGGGCCGCAACCGGGTTCAGGTATATCACGCCGACGACTCGGAGCTGTCCCTGCGCTTTGGCGAGATGGCCTGGGTGCAGCGCTTGCACATGGCCCTGGAAGAAGACCGTTTTTGTCTGTACGCCCAGGAAATCGCGCCGCTTGGTCATGTCGAACAAGGTGGCGGGCATATCGAGATCCTGCTGCGTCTGCATGATGAAGCGGGTCGCATGATATTGCCGGACAGTTTTATTCCGGCAGCAGAACGCTATGGCTTGATGACGACCCTGGATCGTTGGGTTGTAAAGAACGTGTTCAAGATCATTGCCCAATGTATGGCCGAAAAGCACAACGAGCCTTTAGCGATGTGTGCGATTAATCTGTCAGGCACAACTATAGGAGATGAAGCGTTCCTGGACTTCCTGCGTCAACAGTTCATTAGTTACGCCATACCACCTGAAATAATTTGTTTTGAAATCACTGAAACCAGCGCCATTTCCAATCTGGCGAGTGCAATTAAATTTATTAACGAACTCAAAGGTTTAGGGTGTCTGTTTTCCCTGGATGACTTTTGCGCCGGTATGTCCTCGTTCGCATACTTGAAACATTTGCCTGTAGACTTCCTGAAGATCGACGGGAGTTTCGTAAAGGATATGCTGGACGACCCGATTAACCGCGCCATGGTCGAAGTGATCAACCACATCGGTCATGTCATGGGTAAGCGTACGATTGCCGAGTTTGTTGAAACGCCCCAGATCGAGCAGGCATTGCTGGATATCGGAGTTGATTACGCTCAAGGGTATGTCATTGAACGCCCGCATCTGTTTACCTGCGATAGCTTGAAAAGTCGTCCAGCCAGGCCGCAGCCCCTGTTGTTCAAGGCGCCCGGCACGTTCCGTTGAAGTCTCTCGTTGATCGGAACAATCACAATCAAAAGGAGCCCGACAGTGATCGAGACATTCAACCGAACCGGACCACTCATGGAAGCTGCAAGTTATCCCGACTGGGCCCAGCGCCTGATTCAGGATTGCAGCGCGAGTAAGCGCCGGGTTGTAGAGCACGAGCTGTATCAGCGCATGCGAGATAACAGACTCAGTGCCAAGACGATGCGCCAGTACCTTATCGGGGGCTGGCCCGTGGTCGAACAGTTCGCGTTATACATGGCGCAGAACCTGACCAAGACCCGTTTTGCCCGCCACCCGGGCGAGGACATGGCGCGTCGCTGGTTGATGCGCAACATCCGTGTCGAACTCAACCACGCCGACTACTGGGTGAACTGGAGCCGTGCGCACGGCGTCAGCCTGGAAGATCTGCAGGCGCAGCAGGTGGCCCCCGAGCTTCACGCCTTGAGCCATTGGTGCTGGCACACCAGTTCCGCCGATTCGCTGATCGTTGCCATTGCTGCCACCAACTACGCCATCGAAGGCGCGACCGGTGAGTGGTCGGCGGTGGTCTGTTCCAATGGTCTGTACGCGGCAGCCTTCCCGGAGGAGGATCGCAAGCGGGCCATGAAATGGTTGAAGATGCACGCCCAGTATGACGATGCCCACCCTTGGGAAGCGCTGGAAATTATCTGCACCCTGGCCGGGATGAATCCGAGTAAGTCATTGCAAATCGAATTGCGCCAGGCCGTGTGCAAGAGCTACGACTATATGTTCCTGTTCCTGGAGCGTTGCATGCAGTTGGAGCATTCGGAAAAGGCCTCGGTGATGCGTGAGCGATTGGAGATGGCCGAAAGCTGACAGATTGGCGTTCATGAAAAAGCCCGCCCCTGGTGACAGGAGGCGGGCTTTTTTGCAGATGGGCTGTAGTCAGGCGCTGACTTTAAGCCCCACCAGGCCGGTGATGATCAATGCCACACTGGCCAGACGGACCAGCGCCATGGATTCGCCAAACAAAATGATTCCGGCAATCACGGTGCCGACTGCACCCACTCCGGTCCAGATCGCATAGGCCGTGCCCAGCGGCAACTCCTTCATCGCAAGGCCGAGCAAGCCAAGGCTGACGGCCATGGCGGCAACGGTCAATGCCGTAGGGAGAGGGCGGCTGAAACCATCGGTGTACTTGAGGCCAACGGCCCAGCCGACTTCGAACAAGCCGGCGAAAAACAGAATGATCCAGGACATGGAAGACCTCCATCCATTGACGGGGTCGTCCCCAAGGTTAATGACTCGATCGAGCCGCGAGGTCGTCCTCGCGTTGCGCAATATAGTGCCCAGCATTAACCCTGGGATCAAGTTTCGGTTCAGTCGGTCGCCTGTCGCGCGGCGACTTCACGATCCTGCTTCTCGCTCATGCGACGGAAATACGTCGAGAGCAACGCCCCGGAAATGTTGTGCCAGACACTGAACAACGCGCTCGGTACCGCCGCCAAAGGCGAAAAGTGCGCACTGGCCAAGGCGGCGCCCAGCCCTGAGTTCTGCATGCCGACTTCCAGCGCCAGGGATTTGCGCTGGGCCAGTGGCAATTTGAACAGGCGCCCGGTGAAGTAACCCAGCAGGTAACCAAAGCTGTTGTGCAGCATGACCACGGCCATGATCAACAGGCCCGATTCGGCAATTTTCGCCTGGCTGGCGGCCACCACGGCGGTGACGATGATCACGATGCTCACCACCGAAACCAGAGGCAACACGTCCACAGCGTGGCGAACCTTGTCGCCGAGCAGTCGCTGGGCAGCGACACCCAGTACGATCGGCAGCAGCACTACCTGGAGAATCGACCAGAACAGCTCCATGAACGACACCGGCAGCCAGGCCGAAGCCAGCAGCCAGATCAAGGCGGGTGTCAGGAGCGGAGCGAGGAGGGTGGTCACGGCAGCGATGGCCACCGACAACGCCAGGTCGCCGCGTGCCAGCCAAGTCATCACGTTCGACGAGGTGCCGCTTGGGCAGCAACCGACCAGAATCACGCCGACGGCAATCTCCGGGGGCAAATGGAACGCCTGGCAGAGCAACCACGCCACGCCAGGCATGATCACGAAATGCGCCACCACGCCCAAGGCCACGCGCCACGGGTGGCGGGCGACCTCGGCGAAGTCGTCGAGCTTGAGGGTCAGGCCCATGCCGAACATCACCAACCCCAGCAACGGCACGATGGCGCCCTTGAGGCCGATGAACCAGGCCGGCTGCAGGAATGCCACGACGGCGAAAATCAGTACCCAGTAGGCGAAGGTGTTACCGACAAAACGACTCAATGCAGCCAGTGCACGCATGGCCAGATCCTTATTGTAAGAAAGCGTTAGGGAGCTAAGCATACGCTGCTCGCAAAAAAAGATCGCAGCCTGCGGCAGCTCCTACAAGGAAACGCATTCCAATGTAGGAGCTGCCGCAGGCTGCGATCTTTTTGCAGGCGCCGCCGATTTCGATAATCAGATGCCTTGCGGAGTCTCTTCCCCACCCAACGCCTCGACCAGCGCCGGCAGGAAATCACCGAACGTCAGCATCATCAGGGTGAAGCTGGCATCCAGTTGGCCGAGGGCTTCATCGCCACCGTCCTGTTCCGCCTGGTCTTGCAGCAGGTCTTCGAACTTCAGGCGCTTGACCACCATCTTGTCGTCGAGGACGAAGGACAGCTTGTCCTGCCAGGCCAGCGACAATTGAGTGACCACCTTGCCGGTGCTCAGGTGTAGCTGGATTTCTTCGCTCGTCAGGTCCTGACGCTTGCAACGCACGATGCCGCCGTCTTCGTGGGTGTCGCGCAGTTCGCACTCGTCCAGCACAAAGAAGTCGTCTGCGGCTTTCTGGGTGGTGACCCACTCGGTCATGGTCGCTGTCGGGGACATTTTCACAGTCAGTGGGCGCACCGGCAGTGTGCCGATCACTTCCCGCAGGGTGGACAGCAGGTCCTCGGCGCGCTTCGGGCTGGCCGAGTTAACCAGGATCAGGCCCTGTTTCGGCGCGATGGCGGCGAACGTCGAGGAGCGACGGATAAAGGCGCGCGGCAGGAAGGCCTGGATGATTTCATCCTTGATCTGGTCGCGTTCCTTTTTATAGACCTTGCGCATTTGCTCGGCCTCGATCTCTTCGACCTTTTCCTTCACTGCATCACGCACGACGCTGCCCGGCAGAATACGCTCTTCCTTGCGCGCGCTGATCAGCAGGAAATCACCGCTGACGTGCACCAGCGGGGCATCTTCGCCCTTGCCGAACGGTGCGACGAAACCGTAGGTGGTCAACTCCTGGCTTGCACATGGACGCGCCAGCTTGGTGGCCAGTGCAGTCTCCAACGCCTCGGCATCAACAGGCAGATCTTGGGTCAGGCGATAGATAAGCAGGTTTTTGAACCACATGGGGTAAGTCTCTCCTTATATACAAAGGCGGGCATTATTGTCCTCCGTGTGCCATAGGCCAACCCTTCTCTAAGCCTTTGGAAGGCATCAGAAAATTAATTAAAAAAGTGCTTGCCAGAGGTAGGGGCGCTCCGTAGAATGCGCGCCACACCGAAGCGAAGGGTGATTAGCTCAGCTGGGAGAGCGTCTGCCTTACAAGCAGAATGTCGGCGGTTCGATCCCGTCATCACCCACCATTCGTTTCAAGTGTTTAGCGCAGCGGTAGTTCAGTCGGTTAGAATACCGGCCTGTCACGCCGGGGGTCGCGGGTTCGAGTCCCGTCCGCTGCGC
>NZ_JBXAHO010000026.1:0-86812 GCF_058795195.1 Pseudomonas sp. GW823-FHT06B06
GCAATGCCGGAGAGAGGGCATGCCGAGCCCCAGCGAGGCACCGAGTGGTGGGGCACAGCCTTTTGCTTCCTTTTTGGCGTTTGAAAAAGGGAGTCGCTGTAAAAGCGAAACCATAAGCCGCCGTTACCGCAGCAATGGATATGTACGCAGGCAACCAATTTCACACAGGGCTTCCTGTGACGCCCCGCATCACCGTTGCGCACGGCTCAATTAACGCGTCGTCAATGGAACGCGGAGCGTCCCTGGCGGCATTCCCACGCAGAGCGTGGGAACGATCATCCAGGTGCACCCGAAAAAGTCAGGTCGGCTTTAAGGCCGCCTCGCTTTAGCTCTGGATTTGGGTACCCCGTCAAACCAAGAGCCTGTTGCCCAGTTTTTCGCTGGCCCGGCGTTCCCACGTTTGGAAAAGTAAGCCGCCGTAAGGCCCAAACTCTAAGTGGCCATTACCGCAACAACGGATATTTCCCCCAATTTTCTTCATACAGGCTATTGGCTTCCATGGATGAGCTACCATAGCTAAACCGTTTTTTTATCCGGAGAAGATTATGCATCGATTGGTTAAGCCGTCGGATTATGTTCTTCAGACTGCGCTGGACAAAATGGTCTACATGCTTCCCTGGGAACGACGACATTGCCCCGGAAACCCTACGGAAGAGCCCGAGCAAGGCGCGCTGCTCTACAACCAATACATCCTGAACTTCCTGCACGGTGTGGCGCCGCGTACGCCCAGTGAACGAATCGTTGAAATTGCCCAATGGTGCCTGGCGTTAGCCGGCGAGCCTGCGCGGGCGTTGGCCGATGATTTGTCTGCGGCTTACCTCAGTCGATACAGCTTCGTGCTTGCTGATATTTCAAAATTCGACGATGAGTCGAGAGAATTTCGGGGGCATCTGGCGCTCTGGCCTGAAGAAATCAAAAAAATGCCAGCCAATCTGGTAATGGCTTTGCGAGCCAGGGCCGCGGGACTCTTACTGCGCTGACACATTGGGCAGCCAGAAAATCGGGGGCAGGCGACAGGCAAATCGATTGTTGACCTGCTCACCCCCATGCGCCAACCGCCAAGCTAATCTCCCATACGTTGTTTGTCGCTCTCCAAGGCACGCCAACACTGCCAGCAGCACCCACAGGCCCACGCCGAAGATCACCAGGTAGAACGCCAGGATTGTCCATGTCGCGCCTACCACCTGTCCCGGGAAACCGCTGACAGGCTGTCCGCCGTGCGCAGCAATCCATAAACGGTGAACGGCTGGCGGCCAACCTCTGTCGCTGTCCACCCACTCAACATCGCGAGGAATCCAGCCGAGGTCATCCCGACACTCCACCTGTACATCCAGCGCGTGGCATACAGGCGATGTCGCCACGCAGGACCAGGCTGGCCACGCCCTGCCCCAACATCAACAGGCCCAGGCCGACCATGACGCGAAAAGCAAAGAACACCGTGCACAGGGGGGATGTCCTGGGGCGGGAATTCGTCGAGGGCGGCGATGGTGCTACTCAGGTCATGCCGCAGGTACAGCGAATCCGCACGCAACAGCTGCCAGGCACTGACGCCGGCCAGTAGTGTCGCGAGACCAGGAAACGCGGCCAAGGTCATGTGCGCAAGCCGATAAGGGAAGGAAGGATTGAAGATGATTGCCCAGCAATCCCGTGCAATGAAGCGTCCATCTGCGCCAATGGCGTAACCGGCGGGTGTATGCATCCAGGAGTTGGCCGACAGGATCCAGAAGGCACTGAAGAGCGATCCGATGGCGACGGCGCAAGTGGCAAAAAAATGCAGGCGCGGGCCGACCTTCTTCATGCCGAACAACATGATGCCAAGAAAACACGCCTCCAGAAAAAAGGCCGCCAGCACTTCGCAGAAAATCAACGGGCCGAGGGTGTCTCCCGCCTGGGTCGACAGCCGCGATCAGTTGAGCCCGAACTGGTACTCCGGAATCAGCCCCGACGCCGTGCCCACCGCCACGGTGAGGGCAAACACTTTCAGCCAATAGCGGTAGACGTCCAGGAAAATCTTTTGCCGGCGCCACAGCCAAAGCGCTTCAAGCGCCATCAGGAAGTTGTGTTGCACACAGCACTCAATCGCAACTCCGGTAATCGGCTTTGTCGCCCATGGCTGTCTCTACCCACACTCGCCGGCCAACGCACGTTGATGAAAATGCGGCAGCAGCTTCAATGAGTGGTCTGCCGCCAACCGCTGCACCTCACAACGCGAACCGATGAACCGATGCTGCCGGCTGAAGATGCTCAGCCCCCGTTCGGTCTGATAAGCCCAGGCAAAACAAATGGTGCCAGCGGGAATCCCGTCGACGTCATCAGGGCCAAGGATGCCTGTCGTCGCCACAGCCACGTTGGCGGTGCTGTCGTGCAGGGCTCCCAGAGCCATTTCCCGCGCCACTTCACAGCTGGTCAGATTGAACGTTGCGATCGTGTCGGGATTGACCCTCAACAGTCGCTGCTTCGCTTGGGGTGAGTAGACCACATAGCCGCTCTCGATCAGCTCTCCACTGCCTTCGACCTCGGAAAGCAGGGTGATGATTTTGCCGGCGGTGCACGACTCCGCCGTGGTCAGCAGCAATGCGTACTTGCGCAGATATTCAACAGTGTCGTCGGCAATAGGCATGGCGCCTCCCGGTAACGCCTGGTGTCGTTAATGTCGGCTCACGACTCGCACAGCGCTGGTTGCAGGTCATCACTTGCGCAGGGCTCTTGCGATGTTTCCATCAGCAGTTGATCCACCACGTCAGCGAGTGCGGCATGGGTATCCCCTGTGCTGCGCAGGGCTCGTTGGTAAACGCTGCGCTGTCGGTCGGCACTGGTGCCATTGCGCAGGATCCGGCGGGCCTGGGAAAAGACGTTTTCCACGTGCATTGACCGCGCTGTTTCACCCAGGATCTGCTGCGCCAGGACAAGCCACTGCTCGGCCGAGAAGGGTCGGTCGTACCCTTCGACGATGAATGCCCCATGCGTGCCTGACCGTTTCGCGCGCCACCGATTTTCCTTGAGGATCCAACGGGACTCTTGCGAATAGCCCGACCCAGGCCGAGGTTGATCAATCGCATAGGCCACCAGCAGTCGAAAAAACGAGGCGATACACAAGGTGTCTTCAAGGCGCGGGCAGGCATCCGTCATACGTAACTCCAGGGTCGGATACCGCGAAGCAGGACGCACTCCCCACCAGCATTCGCTGGCCTGTCTGATGGCGCCGGTACGCATCAGCAGTGCGATGTAGGCGTCATGGGCAGCCTCATCTTCGAAGTACTCCGGGATGCCCATCCTCGGCCACTCGTCACAGGCCGTTTGCCGATAGCTCATGAAGCCGCTGTCGGCACCGTCCCAAAAGGGCGAGGAACTGCTCAGTGCCAACAACAGCGGCGTCCACGGCAAGACTTCGTTCATCACTTGGATACGATCAAGGTGACCCGGCACCTCGACATGTACGTGCAGCCCCGACAGCACACTGCGCCGGGCGACCCGTTGGTAGTCGTCAAACAGCTGGAGAAAATGATCCTGCCCGGTGGCCTGCTGCGTGCGCCAGTCAGCCAAAGGATGGCTACCCGCACAGAGCAGTCCAAGGCCGTAAGTCTCGAGCGTACGCTGCAAACGTGTGCGAGCAGAGACAAGGTAGTTCTCGGCTTCCGGCATGCAGGTGAAGATAGGGGAAGCTACTTCGATCTGGCCCTGGAACATTTCATAAGCAAAGCAACTGCCCATCGCCTCCTGGCACGCTTCGATCGAAGCGCCGGGAGGCTCATCGGACATTCGCCGGGTGTGCAAGTCAGTGATGAAGTATTCCTCTTCAATTCCGAACTTCAACCGTCTGTTCATGGATGTGCCCTCGCCTTTCACACTGCCGCCTGCAATCACCCCTGATCATCAACCCCCACGTCACCATCGCTCACTTGGCCCACTCGGTGATAATCCTCTCCCGCTACTGCGCGCAGAAAAGCCAGATCGGCCTTTATTCGCAGATCACGCCACTCTTGCCAACTGACAATGCGCAGGCGATCCATTTCATCTGATTGTCTGAGCAGTTCTTCGTGATAGGCATCCGGAGATTCCTTGCGCAGTGCAATGTCATCGAGTGCTTGGTACCAGGCGTCCAATGCACACAATCTTCGTTCCTGTGCCGGCGTCAGTCGGTTTGTGAAGGCGTTCATGGCAGTGGAATTCCCGAGTCATTTCTGAATGGATCAACACGGTTCGAGGCAGGTTCATGGGGACCGACAAGAGGCGCCGACCAGGTTGCAGGCGTTCTGGTTCAGCCCAATGCGTATGCACGGTAATGACCAGGACAAACAGCCAGACTCGATTGAAGCGCTCGACTTCAGGCCGCTTGCGTCCACGTTGCAGATCTCATGGGGCACAAACCGTCCGGCCAGTCGTCCGTCTATGTTCAATCGCTTAAAACTTTTCCCGGCTGCGCGTTCTCAACTGCTGTTGCAGCAAATCCCAAGCAAAAAAAGGGAGGTCAAGATTCGACCTCCCGCCTTTCGCTTGATGCCTTACGACGTACCTAACCCACGAGACAGATCGGCTGATTGGCTGCCGGGCACGGGGCGATCCCCTACGGGCTTCTCCACATCCGTGTGCTCGGTGGTTTTAGTCACCGTATCGCGCACCGCTTCGAATCCCTCCCGAGCCTGCTGCTTGACCTTGTCGGCCAACCCTGCGGCGGTCTTGCCCATGTAGCGCTGCTCGGTCGCTGTCGAGGGTAATGCTGCCCCCAACATCGCCCCCAAGGCGATGCCTGCAGCGGCCATCATCAGCGGCTGTTCCTTGAGCAACTGGCTGACCTGGTTGCTCATCTGTTGCGTTCCGCGCACCAGGCGATCGCTGGCATCGTGCACGGCATGGCTGATGTTTTCGCTGGCAGCGCCCAGGTTATCGCCCAAGTGCGCCGCTTTGCCTTTAACCGTCTGGTAACCCTCCTTCAGGGTGTCGGCAGTCTGGTGCAAATGCTCGCGCGCACCGTCGAGGCCATCCGCCAGGCCATCGGTCCACTCCCCTACCTTGTTCTCCTGTGGTTGCGCTCGATAAACGGGACGAGGAGTCGGCGGACGGTTCTGGCTCATCATCAACCATAACAGTCCCACCGACGTCACCACCGCAGGCACCGGATTATTGCGCACGCTCGTGCCAAGGTTACTCAGGAACGTAGTGCCGTTGCTCTGCATGAAAGACAACGCCTGATCGAAGACCTGACCCGGGGTGAACTTGCTTTCCAGCGCATCGACGATGTTGCCAATGCTTGCACGCTGCGCATCGATTTCACGCTCGATGGTCTCGGGGCTTTTTTGCGATTCGATTTCGAATTCACTGTTCATGAGACTCTCCTACGCAGCGCTTCCTGGTCTTTGTTCAAGGCGTCCAGCGTGCGATCAGGCTTGAAGTGGGACGGTTCGAACTGTTTTTTCCCGGATTGCAACATGGCGAACCCGACGATCATCACCACGACACCGACGATCAGTGCGGCCAGCCACGGTGCCATGACCATGCTCAAGCCATAGACCACGGACATCAGCAGAATGATGAACCCCGCCAGCAGCACAATCGCCCCGCCAGCGACACCGGCAATGCCAGCCTTGAGCGTCGTAAGGCTGGCTAGCAGCTCAGCCTTGGCCAACGCCAGTTCCTTGGTGAACAACGAGGGCACTTCGCGCGTCAACTGACGCAACAGCCCGACAACCGAAGCGTCAGTCTCAGGCACGGGCACCGGTCTTGCGCCCGGCAGATCTGGGTTATCTCTGTTCATCACAGCGCTCCTTTAAAGGACGTGGAACCGGGAGTCGGATTCGTCGCGAAGTCTGATGGATGACCCTGTCCGTTCGGCGAGGCCGGCGTGATGCCGGTTGCCAGACCCGGGTTGTGATCGGGACGTGTCGGAACGGAGGTTTCGTAAGGTCGTTGAGCGCCAAAACCACCTGACGGAGGCATTGAACGACCTGTCGCCGGATCGCCACCATCGCTATCGCTGACTGTCGCCGCAGGCGCGGTGCCGGCCTTGAGAAAACGCGAAAGGCCAAAGCCCAGCGCAATGCTGCCGGCAATGAACAATCCCGGATTATTGCGCGCCAGATCGGCCGCGTCGTGGAGCAGCTGCTCCGCGCTTTTCCCGCGCAAATTCCCCGCCAGCCCGCTCATGGACTCCGCCATGTCTGCGAGGTAGTCGGACATTCCAAGCTTGTCCTTGTCCTCAAGTTCCGAAACGAAAGATTTTGCCCCTTGGGCCAGGGCCTCGATCTGATCGGCTGCCGTGTCACGGTACTGGCCAAACTGCTCATCCACCTGCTGTCTCGCACCGCCAAGCGCTTCTGTCACGTTCTCCTTGAGGTGTTCAAAGTCAGGGGCTGGTGTTGCTGTATTGGGCTTGTCTGACAGGTTATCTGTCGTGCTGTCTGTAGTATTCATGTCGTCCCTCGCCTTCTGAGTGAAGAAAAGCGTTATCAGGGTTCGCCACGAAATAGCCGCAGCCCCCCTCCCTTCTGATGACGGGACAGTGTGATGGGGAGTTCCAATGGAATGATGAGTGATCAATACTTCTCAAGCGGGAAGCCCACCTGTTGCGTCAGTGCCAAGGCTGGGAGCTCGCGCCCCTCTCACCTAGCAGGTACAACGGATCGTGGTGACCACCAGCGCTACCAGCTGACAAACAGGTATCCAGGCGACCTGGACGATCAGCAACAGGGTAAAGGACAGGAAGGCCCTGAGCAGAAAGGCATGGGTCATCCTGATGCAGGACAGCTTGCGATGGGTCCCGGTGTGGTTGTGCCTCACGGCAAGCAGCAGTTTCTCCACCAGCTCGGGCTTGGGATCGGTCTTGCACCACAGGCTCGCCAGGTCACTGGCGTCGACCCGGCTTGAGGTTGATACCTTGAGCGTTTCGAATGCCCATATACCTGCGCGAAACAGATACAAGGTGGCCACCAGGAAGATGCCCAACCAGACGATGCTGTAGCCGATGGTTGATTTGTCGCTCCAGATGCTCGCAAGCAAAGAGGCTAACACCGGTGCGAGCGCGGTGACGGCTGCCAGGTAGAGGCTGGCTTTGGCGTCTGCGGTTTTTCGTCGATCCGATTCGGCATCATCGAGGCGTCGCGCTTCTTCAAGCGCCGCATCGGTGTCAACGTCCCAGTTGGCCGCCCTGATACTCGTGTTGTCCTGCTGATGCCCGGTCTCTTGCTCCTTGAGCGCTTGCGTAGTGAGCGTTTGCAACCGGGGCCAGATCAACTCTGAAAGGTTCATGGGCGGCCAATGCCTTGGAGTTCATCGACAATGGCGCGGGGATAGGCACGGCGGCTACCTTGTCCCGCCACGCCCGCTGCCAATTGGGTTGATTTCATGATAGTCGAGTGCGCCGTATCTGACGGAGGGGCAAACCCGTCAGCCGATCACGCGCGCATACACCGATCTGTCGACGTTGCCACCGGACAGGATCACCCCCACCCTTTTGCCCCTCATTGCGTCGCGCTCCTGGATGAGCGCTGCCAGGGCGGCGGCGCCTGCGCCTTCTGCGAGATTGTGGGTATCGGTGTAATACATGCACATGGCCTCGGCAATCTGCGCCTCGTTGACCGACACGATCCGCGCTGCACCTGCCGCGTAGACGGCAAAGGCTTCGGCAATCGGCTTGCGCACGGCGAGGCCGTCGGCAAAGGTGTCGGCAGAGGCGGTTTCACATAGTGCACCCGTTTCAAAGGATAATTTCGCGGCTGCCGCCTCGGTGGACACCACGCCGACCACTTGGGTTTTCAGGCCCAGCGCATCGCGGGCGGCAATCACTGCGCAAATCCCCGAGCCACAACCAATCGGCACGTAGACGGTATCCAGGTCCGGCGCGGCCTTGAACAGTTCCAGCGCATAGGTGGCCACGCCTTTGACCAGCTCGGTGTGGAATGGCGGTACCAGGTAAAGGCCATGGACCTGTGCCAGGCGTGCGGCTTCCTCGCGGGCCTCATCGAAATCGCGGCCATGTTCGACCACTTCGCCGCCAAATCCGCGCATGGCATTGTTCTTTTCCAGAGAGTTACCTTGCGGCACGACAATCAGCGAATTCAACCCCTGCGCGCTGGCCGCCAGCGCCAGGCTTTGACCATGATTGCCGCGGGTGGCAGTGGCAATGCCTCGCACGCCCGGGTGCGTGCGCTTGAGCCAGTGCATGAAGGTAATGCCGCCACGCACCTTGAATGCACCGGTCGGCGTGTGGTTTTCGTGCTTGACCCACACGGTGCAACCCAGGCGTTCAGCCAGCAAGGGCCAGGGGTACTGCGCGGTCGCAGGCATCACCTGGTAAACCAGGCGAGCAGCTTGTTCGATATCGTCGCGAGTCAGTGTGTGCATGAGGAGGCTCCCAGGGGTTTGGCCCAGTCTAGTCACGCACGCCCTTGGCCGGCTTTCAGAAAACCGACCTGACTTTCGGCCCCCTTCTTAATTACTATGGTGTGTATGAACCCTCTCAACCACCTGCAACCGCCATTCCCGCCTGAACCGGTGCGCCGTATCGAGGTGGGGCCATGGGCGATCGAACTGCTACCCGGCAGCGCCTACGCGACCCGATATGTCGCGAACCAGTCGGCGATTGGCTTTGCCTTCGACAGCCAGCGCGGCCTGCACGCCATCGGCAGCGATCGGGTACAACCCTTCATTGCCATGCCCAACGGCCTGGCGTTCGTCCCCACCGGGTGTGACGTATTGTCTGAATCGCCAACGGGCGGTGAATACCTGCGGGTGATACGCACCGACGGGAGGGTATTGCCGGGGGATCGGGCCTTCAACAACCGCATGGATCCGCAGGCGACCGCCCTCGCCCTGCGAATGCGCGGTGCGCTGTTGCAGGCTGGGGTGGCGGACGATTGGGAGGCCTGGGCACTCGCACTGGCTGAACGAGCCACGGGTAACGAAGGCTTGCCGGCACCGCTGCATGGCGCGATAACCGCCAGCCGCATGCGCCTGCTCGACGAGCTCATCGATGCCAGCCTCGACGGCCCGCTGGGTGTGCAGGCAATGGCGCAATTGCTCGGGTTGTCCGAAGGTTATTTCATGCGTGCGTTCAAGCAGGCGACGGGGCAAAGCCCGCACAGTTACCTGATTGACCGGCGCCTTGCCAAGGCGCGTGCCCTGATGCGTGATTCGACCGCGCGGCTGGCGGACATCGCCCACGCCTGCGGTTTCAACTCCCAGGCGCACATGACGACCACCTTCAGACAGCGTCTTGGCGTGAGTCCCGCGCAGTTGCGTGGTTGCTAGTCCCGGATGGGGTTAAGCCAGCAGCTCAGTGATCCATCGGGCCTGCCGGGCGATGTCCTGCACCTTCTCCTCGGGCACGGCCTGCCGCGCCCGCGCGAAATGGCCCAGGGTCTTGTGCTTGACGCGCAGCATTCGCTGCCATTTGGCCAGGAACACGGGGCTGCGGGCCTGCATCTGCCATGGGCCGAAGTACAGTTCCTGGGCGCTATACACCATTGGTCCGGCGCGCTCGGCGACGATGACTTCGTAATAAAAGCGATTTTCCCGCAGCACTTCCTCACAAAGGATGCCGTAGCCATTTTCCATCAGCCATAGGCGAAGCGGCTGTTCGCCGCCGTTGGGCTGCAGGATCAGGCGTTCCTTGCCGCTCAGGCGCGCCTTGCCGCTGTTGAGGATGTCGCGGATGGTCTCGCCGCCCATGCCACAGAGGCTGATCGCCGTGATGTCGTCTTCCGGCTCGATTGCTGCCAGGCCATTGGCCAGGCGTACGCTGATCCGTGCGTGCTGGCCGCTCTCGCGCACGGTGCGTTCGGCCGAGCGAAATGGTGTCAACGCCACCTCACCGGCCACTGCCGCGCTGATCGCGCCACGGCGCATCAACGCCACTGGCAGGTAGCCGTGATCCGAGCCGATATCGGCCAGGCGCGCGCCGGCTGGCACATGCGCCGCCACGCGTTCCAGGCGCATGGACAATGTCTGTTCGTTCAATTACTACCCCTTTTCACCCCGAACATGCAGCACCTTTGGCCCGATCGGGGGGCGATTCTGTCGAGTAACGCCGTGCATTTCAAATTTATGCGACAAGGGCGCCATGACTGTTGATCGGCAACACCTTCACCAGCCCCCCAGGCCGACTAGACTGATCAGGCACACCACCGGTTGCCAGCCGCTTGAGCCAGGGGAAACGGGATGACCGCAATAACAGTGCGCCAATGCTCGTCATGGGTCCTGCCCTCTTTTCTCGCCATCAACCTGGTGCTGACAGCGGGATGTGCGGGCAAGAACACCTCGGCTCGCAACTCGGCCTCAGGCACAGGCGCAAGCTGCTATGCCAAAGCCCTGCCCTCCGCTGGCGAAGGCGGCCTGGCCTTTGGCTCCACCTTGAGCATTGCGCGGCAGAAGTCGTTGAATAACTGCATACGTTATGCGGGTCGTTCGGGGGGTACACCCGGGACGTGCCAGGTGGTGTTGTCGGAGTGCAGGCATTGATCTGGCGGTCGCTAGGTGAGTCAGGTTTCCCGCGTGATCGTTGACCTTCATCGCGAGCAAGCTCCACAGCTACAACAACTCTCTGTCGCCAATAGCCATGGAGCAGTTCAGCATGCTCGCGATGGACGCTGGGCACCTGACGGCCCGCGGTGCTGTGATCGTTGCCACGCTCTGCGTGGGAATGCATCCTGTGACGCTCCGCGTCACCATTGCGCACGGCTCACGTCATGCACCGTCAGCGGAACGCGGAGCGTCCCTGGCGGCATTCCCACGCAGAGCGTGGGAACGATCACACCGCGCACAGACCAGTAATCAGGTCGGCTGTCAGGCCGCCTCGCTTTGGCTGTTGCGGTTGCTTTGGCTGTTGACTTTCTTGCCCCCTCGAGAGGCCGAGTGGAGGTTCTGCCCAGTGGCTAAACCGGCATGGATGCCGGTTTAGCCGCGCACGGCCATGGATGGCCGATCGCGGCGACCCACGGAGCAGGACCGGAGCGAGGGCATGCCGAGCCTTAGCGAGGCACCGAACGCCAGGGGCAAGAGCCCTTGGTTACTTGGGGCTGTTCCAAGTGACTCGCTGTAAAAGCGAAACCCCAGGTGGCCGTTACCGCAGAAATGGATATGTACCCGGTCAACAAAACCCAGGTCGGATGTCAGGCCGCCATCGCTGCGATGCGGCGACCCGACAAGCCAGCTCCCACAGGGGATCGTGCTCACCTGAAATCAGGCCCACGGCCACAAGGTTGAAGCCGGCAAAAGAACGGTGGCGTCTAGTCAGTTTCACTCAGGGATGCCCGGTTTTTTGCGCCGGTGCCGCATACCATTTATCCCTGGGCACCCGCTTCTCATGCTCGGGATCGCCCAGATAGTGCGGCGACATGATCTGCACTTCGTACTCGTTGAACACATCCTGGATATTGGCGTGCAGCATGCTCAACAACACCGCGCGGGGGCGTGGCTGGCTGGGGATGGCCTGGGCCACGAGGCGATACTCGGGATAAAAATCCGACAGGGCTGTCTGGAATACCTGCGCTGGCGGTTCATCGAGCACGCCCGGGGTGCGCCTGGCGGCTTCCAGCAGCATGGCTTCGACCTGACGCCACGGCGTGTCGTAGCCGATGGTCACCACGGTGTCGACCACATAACCCGGGCCCTGCACGGTGCGCGAATAGTTCTTGGTGACGGTGGCGGTAATCATTGAATTGGGCAGGGTCAGTACTTCCCCAAGGCCGGTGCGAATGCGCGTGGTAAACATGCCCAGCTCCGTCACCGTGCCTTCGTATTCGCCAATGCGCACGAACTCGCCGGGGCGTAAGGTGCGCGTGTAGGTCAGGATCAACCCGGACGCGGCCTGCCCGACCACGCTGGTGGCGCCCAGGGAAATCATCAGGCCGATCAGCACCGATAAACCCTTGAAGGCTTCAGTGCCAGCGCCCGGCAGGTAGGGATAGGCCATGGCCAGGGCGAACAGCCAGATGGCCAGCGACGTCAGGCGCTGGGTCGGTTGCAAGGTTTCCTGGTTCAACCAGCTGAAGGTGCCGGGGGTGGCCATGCGCCGCAGGATCCGACGGGCGAAGACCGTGGTGCCGCGGGCAATGAAAAAGATCGCCAAGGCCACGCCCAGTCCGGGTATCGCGCCGACGATGCCCTGGAATAGATAACCGGCGACTTCCAACAGGTAGTTGTTGAGGCTTTCGCCCCAAGGCCGGGTGTAGGGAAAGCGGGACAGGACAAAACCCAGCCATTCGTAGGTCAGCAGCAAGACGACCAGCCAGCGCACTATCCCCAGCAGGCGGCTGACCAGCGGATACAGGTAGTTGGCATCGATCACCTGCACCCGTCCGACTTTCAACGCCTGGGTGTGCCGGTGCATCAGGTCCGGCAGTTTTTTCAGCAAGCGACGGCGCAGGTACGCCATGCCCCAGAGCAACACAACATAGATACCGGTAGCCAGCGCTGCACCCGCCAACGATCTGAGAATCAAGTGCAGGCTACGGGCTTCCTGGGTTTCGGCCACCACTTGGCGCAGTTTGCCAGCAGCACTTTCAGCCGCCTGCCTGACTGATTCGAACTCGGTGGTATCGACATCCTTGGGGGAAACGATAAACGCGCGCTTGGCGCCCAGCAGCACCAGGTAACTACCCTGGATGCCATCAAGGGTGACACTCAGGTCGTCCGCATCATCCAGTGCTTCGTTGATCGCTGTCTTGGCCCGTTTGACCCGGATCTGCGGCGCTTCACCGAGTAATGCACCGCGAAACACAATGATGCTGCGATTGGCGATTTTCAGTTCCGCAGGCGCCGGTTGCGCCTCCAGCGGTGGGGGAGCGTCCTCGGCTCGCAGCAATATCGACCAGCACATCGCGACAATGACGATCAATGGGGCGAGCAACCAGCTGCGCATGCATCCGTTCCTTACGTCACTGGGTTCTGGACAGGGTACGTATCGCAGCGTAGTCCAGCGACGGACGGTTGTCAGATATCGTCAACCGGCGTTCAACATGCACACCGGTGATCGGCCACTGCCGCCGTTGCGCCTCAGTTGGGATCCAGCAACCCACCGCTCCAGTGCCGCGAAAGGCGACTGCCAGTGAACTTCGCCACCCCCATGCCCCGGGCGATCAAACGATCGCGATAGCGTGTGACCAGGCGCCCGGTCTGCTCGGCATACAGCACCACTTCGGAGGACGGGTCACCTGGGCGGCGCAGGATTCGTGCAAAGCGCTGCCCCTGCTCGACATGATCGCCCAGTTCCTTCTCGAAGATCAGCACCCCGGGCTGCGGCGCGACAATGGTCTCCATGTGGCCCATCTCCACGGCCTCGACGGCCCAGTCGGCGGGCGCCAGCGCATCGTCGAGGATGCCTTGGCCACAAAGCCAGGCGTAAAGCCCCTGTGCATCCTGCTCGGCAAAACGGTCGCTGACGTCACCCTGCCCTCGCAGCTCCAGGGTCGCGGCCAGGCGCTGCCCAGTCGTGCCGTCGCGCAGCCATGGCGCAATAATCGTTTCCTCGAACGAACCGTCGCCGCCGTCATCCCAGATGATCGCCAGGTCCATCCGCAGCGCCGCCGCCAGTTCACGGCCACGGGGCCAGAAACTGCGGTGCACATACAGGTAGGGCAGCGCTTCGTCGTCGGTGTGCAGGTCCAGCATCACATCCGCCGGTGCCGCCAGTTGCACCAGTTTCTGTTGCCACTCCTGGACATTGGTCGAAGGCCGCGGCATCGCGGCCGACCGATCGAAGCCACGGTTGAAGTTCTGTCCGCTGGCATCGTGAAAACGTCCCAGGATCCGCCCCTGGCGAAACTGACCGATACCCAGCGGGTTGGCCTGTGGTACCACGGTCACGCTGCCGTTGAGGCGGCCTTGGGACTCGGCCACCTCAAGGCGTTGCATCAACAGGTGCAGCACCAGCATGCCGGCGATTTCATCGGCATGTACCCCGGCCTGCAAGTGCACCTTGGGCCCACCGCGGCCGCCCTCGAAACGCCAGGCACCGACCTGTACCGGCTCACCATTGTTGTTGCGAACCTCGAACGAAACATCCTGCGCCATAAGCCAGTCCTCCTGTCATTGATCCACGACACTCGCTCGGCCGCCATCGGGCTTGCCCTCGGCCGCTTCGGGATAGAGAGGCTGCGACACCGAGCATTCGGCACCGACGACCTCCTGCGACGGGTGCCGGCCGAAAATCATCGCCAGGGTGCCGCTGACCGCAATCAACCCGGCGCCGATCATCAGCGACACATCCATCAGCGTGCCCCAGATCAGGCTCGACAGCAGGAACGCCCAGATCAGCCCGGTGTACTCGAACGGCGCCAGCACGGTCGCGGTGGCACGCTGGAAACTGGCGAACAGCAGGAACTGGCCGATGCCGCCCATCAGTCCCGCACCGAGCATGCCCAGCCAGGCGGGAACCGGTGCCGGGGTGTGGGTCCAAGGCAACGCCAGTGCCATGCAGATGACGAACACCACGTTGGTAATCAACATCTGCTCGAGCACCGAGGTCTGCTCATCCACCTGGCGCAACTGGATGTAGGTGAACGCCCAGCACATCGCCGCCAACAGGGTCAGGACAATCGGCAGCGGATCGCCCATGTCGCTGGGGCGACAAGCAATCACCACGCCGATGAATCCGATGATCAGGGTGAACCATTGCCAACCGTTGACGCGCTCCTTGAGAATCGCCGTCGCCAGCACCGTGACCATGATCGGTGCCGAGAAATACAGGGTGGTCATCTCCGCCAGGGTCAGGTCGCGGGCCGCCGTGTAATACAGCAGCCAGGCAGCGATCGACAGCAAGCCGCGCACCACCAGCAGCCGCCGGCTGGACGAACGCCAGGCACGCCGAACCAGTTGCAAACGGCCGAGCAGCAAACAGGCGAGCACCACCACCAGGGCGCGCCAGAACAGGATGGTGAACACCGAATAGTCGGCCACCAGCCACTTGATACCGGCATCCTGCAAGGACAGGAACGCGTAGCCCAATGTGCACAGGCCGATGCCTTGCAAGGAGCGGTCAACCAACGGCGTACTCTTCATCATGCAGACCTGCGAACCGGGGTGCCACGACGCTCGGCGAAGGCGAAAAGCGCCTCGATCAGGAACGTCAGGCACACGTAGACGCCGGCCACCAGCAGCAACGGCTCATACACCTGCAGGGTTTGCGCGCGCACCACGTTGGCCGCGCCCAACAGATCGATCACGGCGATGGTCGAGGCCAGGGCCGTGGATTTGAGCAGCATCACGGTTTCCCCAGCCAACGTCGGCAACAGCAAGCGCAGCGCCCGGGGCAAGCGCACCCGCAGCAGGGCCTGGCGCGGGGTCATGCCGAACGCCGAAGCCGCTTCCATTTCGCCTTTGGGCACCGCCAGCAAGCCACCACGGATCACTTCGCCGACATAGGCCCCCACCGACACCACCAGGGCGAACACGATGTACCAGTAACCATCACGCAAGTATGGCCAGAGGAAACTGCCGCGAATCAATGGAAACTGCGCAAACAGACTGCCCAGGCCGTAGTAGAAAATGTAGATCTGGATCAGCAAGGGGGTGCCGCGGGTCACGCTGGTATAAAACAGGCTGAGCTTGGCGATGACTTTGTTCCTGGAGATCCTGGCCAGCGCTACCAGCACCGCCAGGAAAAAACCGAACACGCTGGCAATCAACAGGATCAAAAGGGTCGTTTGCAGCCCGCGGGCCAACAGCGATGCGTATTCAACTATCCACGTTGGGATCATTTCATTCTCTCTGCCGGTTCAGTCGACAAGAGGCATCCAGCGACGAATGCGTCGCTCGAGCCGTCCCGACAGGTAGTTGGAAGCCAGCGTCACCGCGTAGTACAGCGCCGCAGCCGTGAGGTAGAACAACAGGTAATGACGCGTCGAACCCGCCGCTTGCCGGGCGGTGTACAACAGTTCGTTGGTGCCGACCACGCTGATCAGGGCGCTGTCCTTGATCAGGTTGATCCACAGGTTGGCCATCCCCGCCATCGCATAGGGCGCCATGATCGGCAGCGTGACGCGCCGGAACAAAGCGAAGCCGTGCAGTCCGAAGGCCTTTGCCGCTTCGATCTGGCCGAAAGGAATGGCCTGGATCGCCGCCCGGAAAATCTCCGAGGCGTAGGCGCCCTGCACCAGCCCCAGCACCACGATCGCCGCCAGCGGGCCGCTGACGTTTACCGCGTCGTAACCCAGCGTTGCCATCAGTGCGTTGAGCAGCATTGAGCCGACGTAGTACAGCAACAGGATCAGCAGCAACTCCGGCACCGCGCGAAACAAGGTGGTGTAACCGCGAGCTAACGCGGCAATCGGCCTTGGCCCGCCCAACTTGAGGCAGGCCACCAACAGGCCGATGGCCAGCCCGAGCACGAAGGCCCCGGCGGATATCTGCAGGGTCATCCATAAGCCCCTGAGCAGCGCCGCCCCCCATCCTTGCTCGCTGAAACCGATCAAATCGAACATAGCTGGCATGTTGTTCTCCAGTCAGTGACCTTGAAGGCGCCACTTGCCCCTGTGGGAGCGGGCTTGCTCGCGAAAGCGGTATGCCATTTAGCGATGATGTCGACCGCCACACCGCCTTCGCGAGCAAGCCCGCTCCCACATGGGATCCGTGTACAGATCTGGCTATCAGAACGCCGGCTTCACGCTCGTGCCGAAGTAGCTTTGGGACAGGTCGTCATAATCCTTGCTCGCCAGCAGTTCCTGGATGGCTTTGTCGAGTTTGGCCTTGAGCTCGGTGTCGTCCTTGCGCAGGCCTGCGCCCACGCCCTTGCCGAAGATCGGGTCATACGGCACGGCGCCGAGGTAATCCAGGTTGCTCTTGCTGGCATCCGGTGTCTTGACGAAGGCCGCCATGGCGGTGCCGTCGGCCATCATCAGGTCGAGGCGACCGGCGATCAGGTCGGCGTTGACCGAATCCTGAGTGTCGTAATACTTCACGTCGGCGATTTTTTCGTAGTAGGTCTTCAGGTAGCTGGCGCTGACCGTGGAGTTCTGCACGCCGATGGTCTTGCCCTTGAGGTCGTCCGGGTATTTCTTGACGACAGCGTCCTTCGGTCCGACAACCGCCACCACGGAGTCGTAGTAGGCCTTGCTGAAAGCGATCTGTTTTTCCCGTTCTTCGGTCACCGACATCGAGGAAAAAATCACGTCGATTTTCTTTGCCAGCAACGACGGAATAATCCCGTCCCATGCCACTTCCTTGATCTCGCACTCGGCTTTCATTTCGCTGCACAGCTTGTGGATCAGGTCCACTTCAAAACCTTTCCATTCGCCGTTGGCCTGTTTCTCGGTGTACGGCGGATAGGGTTCGGCGGCGACCGCGAACCTGATCGGTTGTGCCTGCGCCGCGCTCATGCCAGCCAGCATTACAGCGGCCGCGCCGGTCAACCAGTTTGCCAAACGTCGATTTCCCATGGTTTTTGCCCCGTCTTTTGTTGTTTTTAGCGAGTTTGATGAGCGTTGACGAATTGCCGGCAACGCTCGCTGCGTGGGTGTACGAACACGTCGTCCGGCGTACCGGTTTCCTCGATCAGCCCTTGATGCAAAAAGGCGACTTTGGAGGAGACATCGCGGGCGAAGGCCATTTCATGGGTCACCAGGATCATGGTCCGGCCTTCCTCAGCGAGAGAGCGGATCACCCGAAGCACTTCCCCGACCAGTTCCGGGTCGAGTGCCGAGGTGGGTTCATCGAACAGCATGACCTTGGGCCGCATGGCCAGGGCCCGGGCGATGGCCACCCGTTGTTGCTGCCCTCCGGAGAGAAAAGCCGGGTACTCGTTGCGCTTGGCCGCCAGCCCCACCCGTTCAAGCAAGGCTTCGGCGCGCTCGGTCGCCTCGGCCCGGCTTTCGCGCAGGACCTGGGTCGGCGCTTCGATGAGGTTTTCCAGGACCGTGCGATGGGGCCAGAGGTTGAAGTTCTGGAACACCATGCCCAGGCTCGAACGGATGCGCACCAGTTGCTTGGCATCAGACACCAACGGTGCGCCGGGGCGGGTGTGGTTCAAGTGAATGCTTTCGCCATCTACCAGGATGCGTCCCTGGTCCGGGACTTCGAGCATGTTGATGCAGCGCAGCAAGGTGCTTTTGCCGGAGCCACTGGCGCCGATCAGCGAGATCACCTCGCCCTCGCGCGCCGTCAGGGACACGCCCTTGAGCACCTCGATGTTGCCGAAGCGTTTGTGCAGGCCTTCGACTTCGATCATGGTTCGCGCGGTGACCGGTTCGCTGACCGGCCTGCTCGTCACGCCGCTGACCACAGGCCGTGGTCCCTGGGTTTTCAACGCCAGGACAAAATCATGGATACGCTCGCAGGTCCTGGCCAACACCAGGGATTCGGCACGCGCCACCAGGGCGGGATCAGCGATGATCCAACCCATGTGCCAATCGGCCATTGGGTGGGATTTCGCCAGGCTACCCATCACCACACAACGCTCGGCCATGCCCGGCGCTACCGTGAGGCTCAGGTTCTGGTGCTGCAGTGTCAGGTCCTCATGGACTTCATCGATGACCACCCACAGGTCATGGGCAATGGCGAGTCTGGCGATGGCTTGCATTGGTTCGTGCTTGAGCATCGCACTGGCCAGGAAAATTGCCCGGGTACGCGGGGTAATCGCCTTGGCCAGCAGCGCTGCATCAATGGACGCCACCCGCACCAGCGTGGCGCCGCAGGCCTTGAGCGGCGCGTCGCCGGTCGGGTGCATCGGATCGACGACAATCACCTCGTCCCCGGCGGCGAGCAGGCATTTCGACGTGATGAGCAAGGCGTCCTGCGCCCCTGTCAGCGTGATCACGTTTGTGGCGTTGAGTTCACGCCCAAACAGCTTGCCGTAGTGCCCGGCGAGCGCTTCACGTAAAACCGGCCGATCGGTAAGTTCGCTGCCGTGGGGGTCATCAATAGCGGCTACGCCTTGTTCCGGGATCCGCTCAACAAAGGGTGAAAACCGCATGCCAGTGCCTCGTTCAAGATGAAGAAACGCAAGCCCGCAACCAGCCGGGAAAGAAGGTGAAACGAACATAGTTCAAGCTGAACACTCGTTCAACAGAAAACTGATGGTGGTTCGCGTTCAGCGCAAACAGGTCGTTTTTACGACAGTCGCGACGTTTTTACCTATTGCTTGGTAACGTCATGCAGAAGGCAAGCTGACGACTATGCTGCTGTGATGTCCTTTGGTTGGAAAACGCCCAATGCAATCAGCTACATCCACGTGGATGCGACGCCGCCAGCTACTGCTGTTAGGCGTAGTGGTCCTCGGCGGTTGCGTACGACTGGGGCCGGACTTCCAGCCACCCGGCGAAGACTGGGTCGATCACTGGAACACCCCGGCCCTTGAGCATGCCAGCCAACGCGGGGTGTACCCGGACACCCGCCAGTGGTGGCAAATTTTCGCCGACCCGGTGCTCGACCGGTTGATCGCCGAGTCGGATGCGCGCAATACCAGCCTGAAGATCGCTGGTTTGCGCGTGATGGAGGCCCGCGCGCAATTGGGCATCGCGCAAAGCGGGCGATACCCGCAACTGCAGCAGATCAGCGCTGACAGCGTCTACATCAACCGCCATCAGTCCGGCGGAACCAACCCGGTAGACAGCCATTTCTGGCAACACAGCGCCGGATTCGATGTGGGCTGGGAACTGGATTTCTGGGGACGCTTCAGCCGTGCCATCGAAGCCGCCGATGCCAGCTACTTCGCGGCTGAGGCCAACTATGACGACGTACTGGTCCTGGTGCGGGCGCAGGTCGCCGACTCTTATTTCTTCCTGCGCACCACCGAGGCACGCTTGCGCGTCGCCAACGAAAACGCCCGCCAACAGCAGCGTAATTACGAGATCACCGAAAGACTGTTCAACAGCGGCCAGACCGCCGAACTTGACCTGCAACAAGCCAAGACCCAATACCTGGGCACGTTGAGCACCATCCCCGTACTGGAAGATCAGCTGTCTCGCACCCGCAATGCCTTGGCCGTGTTGATCGGCCAGCCACCCGGTGCGCTGCCACTGGTGGTCGACAACAGCGAATTGATCCCGCTGGTCGATCGCGCCGTGTTGCAGGATGTCCCGGCCAATCTGCTGCTGCGCCGGCCCGATGTGCGTGCGGCCGAGCTGAACGTTGCAGCACAGTCGGCGCTGATCGGCGTCGCCGAAACCGATTTCTACCCGGCCCTGACGTTGCTCGGCAGCATCGTCTGGTCGACCGATACCTTGAGCGGAACCTCGCGCAGTCTCGACCTGATCGGCGGCCCGAGCCTGCGCTGGAACGTGTTCGACTACGGCCGCATCAGCAACAACGTGCGCGTGCAGGATGCGCGCTTGCAGCAGTTGATCGAAGCCTATCGCGACAAGGTGCGCCAGGCCGCACGCGAGGCGGATGACGCCGCCAACGGCCTGACCCGCGCCCTGCAACGTGAGCGCATCCTGCGCGATGCGGAAAAAGCCGCGCAACGCTCGCTGGCCTTGGCCAACACGCTCTACCGCGAAGGTTACTCGGATTTCCAACGGGTGCTGGATGCCCAAAGGGCGCTGCTCGAACTGCAGGACAGCTACCTGCTCAGTCGAGGCGATGCGGTGAGCAATGTGATTGCCCTGTACAAGGCCCTGGGCGGCGGTTGGTACAGCGCCCAGCCCAAGGTCGATCGCGCCACGCGCCAGCAGATGGAACAACGCACCGACTGGGGCGACCTGCTCGCCGAGCCCCCCTCGCAGCAGCCCGCCTTCCCTTTGCCCAATCAGGTGAAAGAGCCATGACTGAAGCCGCGCCTTCCCCCCAGCCCGCGCCGCCCGCCGCCGACCCGACGAAAAAAGGCATCAAGTGGGTCTTGCTGCTGATCGTCCTGAGCCTGGCCTGGTACCTGCTGGCTGACCGCTTCACCCCCTATACCCAGCAGGCCCGGGTGGGTGCGTTTGTGATTCCGGTGGCGGCGGAAGTCGCCGGCCGGGTGACACGTGTCAACGTGCGAAATAACCAGGATGTGAAAGCCGGCGAGGTGATTTTCGAGATTGACCCGCAGCCCTACCAGATCGCCGTCGATCGTGCGCGCGCCGACCTTGAATCCACCCGCCGGCAGATCGGCGCCAGCACCGCCGGTATCGCATCGGCGCAAGCCAGTCTGCGCGCGGCGCAGGCCAACGAACTCAAGGCGCGACAGGACAATCAGCGTCTCGAGGGCTTGTACCGCGAAGACCCCGGGACCATTTCCGTGCGCCTGCTGGAGGTGTCCCGCGCCAACCGCGAGGCAGCTGTCAGCCAGGTCGCCGCGGCCCGCGCCGAAGTGCAGCGCGCCCGTGAGCAGGAAGGCGGCAGCGAGGAAGACAACGCACTGTTGCGCAGTGCCGCGACCGCCCTGTCGAAAGCCGAGCTGGACCTTTCCAACACACAGATTCGCGCCCGTTCGGCTGGCTTGATCACCGACCTGCGCACCGATGTCGGCCAATTCGCCGCAGCCGGCAACCCGGTGATGACACTGATCGCGATCCACGATGTGTGGATCAGCGCGGACATGACCGAGAACAACCTGGCGCTGGTCCGGCCCGAAACCCCGGTGTCGATCGCCCTCGACGCACTGCCCGGCGAAGTGTTCCAGGGTCGCGTGCGCAGTATCGGCTACGGCGTCAGTGTGGGTCAGCCGACGGCGCCCGGCAGCCTTCCCACGGTGCAGAACAGCCGTGACTGGCTACGCCCGGCCCAGCGTTTTCCGGTGGTCATCGAGTTTTCCCCCGAGTCACTGACCCTGCTCAAGGACAACCGCGCCATCCGTTCCGGCGGCCAGGCCGAAGTCATGGCCTTCCCTGCCGAAGGCAACGTGCTCAACCCGCTGGGCCGCTTGTTCCTGTGGCTGATGAGCTGGCTGTCGTATGCCTACTGAGCGCTCGCCCAGGGTGCAGCGTGCGCTGCGCCTGGCCTGTGGCACAGCGCTGTGCCTGGCCGCGAGTTTTGGCCTGGGCATGCCGATCCCCTTCCTGGCGCCGGTGCTGGGGGCATTGTTGCTGGTCAGCCTCAATCGCCCGTTGCCGTTCAAGGCCACCCTGGTGCTGGCGCTGACCGCGATGCTGACCACCGGCATCGGCCTGCTGTTGATCCCGCTCCTGCGTTACTACGCCTTCAGCGGCGTGCTGTTGATCGGCCTCGGCCTGCTGATGGTGTTTCGCTTTGGCCAGCGGGGTGGCAATAACCTGGTGGTGACCTTCCTGGTGATCGGCCTGACCATGATCCCGGCGGCCGGGGTCGCCGACTTCGGCCTGGCGGCAACGGTGATCAAGGCGTTGACCAGCGGCTTGCTCCTGGCGGTCCTGGTCGGCAGGGTCAGTCACTGGCTATTCCCGGAACCCGCCAACGCCCCTACGCCCCCGCCCGCCCCGGCAATGTCTGAGACAGACGTCGACCGCGTCGCATTGCGCGCAACCCTGATCGTGATCCCAACCTTCCTGCTGGCACTGATCGACCCCGCCAGCTACCTGCCCATCGTCCTCAAGGCCGTAAGCCTGGGACAGCAGAGTTCCAGCACCAACGCCCGCGATGCCGCCCGCGAGCTGATTGGCTCAACCCTGCTGGGCGGCCTGCTGGCGATTGCGTTCTGGAGCGCACTGACGGTCTTCGTTCACCTGTGGATGTTCTTCCTGTGGATGCTGCTGTTCGCCCTGATCCTGGCCCGCAAGCTTTATGGCTTGAGTGCGGGCCGGTTCAGTCCTGGCTTCTGGCTCAACACCTTGATCACCCTGATTATCCTGCTGGGGCAATCGGTCCAGGACAGCCTGGCGGGCAAGGACGTCTACACCGCCTTTGCGGTGCGCATGGGGTTGTTCATTGCGGTGACGTTGTATGCCTGCCTGATGGTGTATTTGCTGGACCAGCGACAAAAGACCAGTCTTCGGATTTAAACATCCCCTGTAGGAGCGAGCATGCTCGCGATGGAGGCTCAGGCACCGCGGGGTGTCAGATGGCCAGCGTTTTCGTTCACGACCATCGTCGGAACGCCGCCCGGAGCATGCTCGCTCCTACACGGGACGGGTTCACGGATTGACCTGGTAACCCTTCCCCTGCAAGCAACTGGTATACGCCGTCGAGGTGTTCGCTGCATTGGTTTTCTCCTGCGCCCGACGCTCCTGGCGCTGGCGGGAGCCGCCGACCACGGCGCCCGCCGCCGCCGTTTCCTTGGCACGGTTCTGCCGGTAGTCCTGCTTGGTATCGTCATCGACACGATCATAGAACTCGTCATGCTGACGACCGCGCACCTGGGCCCCGGCCGCGCCGGCCGCCGCGCCTACTGCCGCACCCTTGATCCGTCCGCCAGAGGGCGTGGACGTGGTTGAGGTACTACTGGCTGCGATGCTGTTGCATTCGTTGATGTCCAGTTGAGTCTGTTGCGAAGTCTGGCCCTTCAGCGGTACTACCGTCTGGGCCCATCCCTGGGCACTGCAAAATGACAGTGCGACGCACAGGCCGATGGGTGACAACCTTTTCATGATGATCTCCTGATGGGCGTGATTCACCCTGAAACAGTGTAGTTCACCCCTCCTCGCCCACCTCCATGACCAGACGATTATCCACCCAGCGCACCGGCACGGATTCCAGCGTCGCGCCTTGGCACGGCCCATCGATACAGTGCCCGTCTTCAAACCGAAACATCGCACTGTGATGCGCGCACATCAGCACCTGGCCGCGATAGGTGCAGAATTCCTGCGGGCGATAGTCCAGTGGCACGGAAAAATGCGGGCAGCGGTTGATGTACACCCACACCTGCTCGCCCTGGCGCACCGCGACGAGGCCGGCGGGATGCAGTTGCTGATGCTGCGGCAGCCCCAGGGCGCCGCCGTCGGTGATGTCTTCCCGTTGGCACAAGATGATGAGGGTCATGCTCAGCCCCGCCGTTCCGGATTGCCGAGACTCCAGTGCCAGGGACGAATCTGGATGCTCGAAAACAGCCCGGCCTGGACGTAGGGATCGTCCTGGATGAACGATTCCACCTCGGACAGGCTGCCGGCTTCGATCACCAGCAGCGTGCCATTCATCGCCAGGCCCGCGTCATCAAGGGTCGGGCCTCCCAGGCGCACGACCACGCGGTGTGCATCGGTCCCACGCAAATGCGCCTGGTGGCTGGGCCGTAAGCGTTGGCGCAGGGCCAGGGAATCCGGGTGATCGGTGGCGAATACGGCAAAAAACTGGCCCATGATTCACGCCGCCTCCATGACGAATTCGTAACAGGCACGCTTGAACGGCAATGGCATGCCCAACCGTGCGGACAGGTCATCGTGGCTCGTTCGATCTTCGTAGATCACCTGCAACGACTGTTTCACACCGAACACTGCATCGGACGCCAGGTACGGATCATCGTGATTGAACAGGTGGGTCACCAGTTTGCGATATCCCGGCGCCTCGATCATGAAATGCAGGTGCGCCGGCCGCCAAGGGTGCCGATTGGCGGCCTTGAGCATCCGCCCCACCGGGCCATCGGTCGGAATCGGATAACACACCGGGACAATCGTGCGGATCGCAAAGCAGCCGTCGGCGTCGGTGCGATAGCGCCCGCGCAGGTTACCGAACGGCTGTTCTGTGTCCTGGCCCGAATACTTGCCGTTTTCGGCAGTCTGCCAGACGTCCAGCACCGCGCCGTCCAGGGCATTGCCCTGGGTATCGACCACCCGCCCGCGCACCAGCGCCGCCTCGCCCGGGGTGAAGGCCATGTTCTCGCCGAACGCGCGCTCGGGCATGCCTTCGATGTAGAACGGCCCGAACACCGTGGTCTCTGTGGCCGTGGCGCTGTGGCGATGATTGATCGCGTCGACCAACATCGATACGCCGAGGGTGTCCGACAGCAGGATGAATTCCTGGCGCACCTGGCCGTCGCACTTGTGGCCGGTCTCGGTCAGGAAACGTATCCCTTCAAACCACTCTTGCTCGGTCAGTTCAACCTCGCTGACAAACGCATGCAGGTGCCGCACCAGGATCTGCATGATCTGTTTGTAGCGCGCATCGGTTGCATCAGCGAAGCTGTTCACGGCCTGCTCGCAGATCAGTTTTTCCATGGAGTTATCGTGATCGGTCATTGTTTTTATTCCGACATGTGCTGATAGCACGGTTGATCAGGCTGGCGCCTGGCCCAGCATGGCGCGGGTCAGCAGCGCTTCGATCGGGCCTTGTTCGAACGGCCGTGGATTGTAATACGGGCTGGCACAGGCGATTTGCGCCGCTTCGGCCGGACCGCTGGGCGGCAGGCCAATATCAGCCAGTGCCAATGGAATGCCCAGTTTCTGGTTGAGCGCATACAACAAGGCGCCTACCTCACTGGCGTCGCGACCACCCAGGGCTCGGGCGGCACGTTGCAAGGGTTCGGCGGCGGCCTCGCGGTTGTAATGCGCGGCATGGGGCAGGACGATGGCGTGGGCTTGGGCGTGGGGCAGATTGAATGTGCCGCCCAGGGTGTGGCAGAGCTTGTGGTGCAAGGCCATACCGACCGAGCCCAGGCAGATGCCCGCCATCCAGGCACCATACAACGCCTGGCTGCGAGCATCGGGATCGTTCGGGTCCTTGACCACCCCCGGCAATGCCTGCGCCAGCGAGCGGATCGACTCTTCGGCCATGAAACCGATGATCGGGTTGGCGTCCTCGGCGTACAGCGCTTCCACTGCGTGGGCCATGGCGTTCATGCCCGAACAGGCGGAGATCTGCGCCGGCAGGGTCAGGGTCAATTGCGGATCATAGATCACGGTTTTCGGCAGCACCCGTGGGTCGCGTCCGGTTTTCTTCAGGCGGTTTTCGGTCAGGCCGTAGATCGGCGTCATCTCCGAACCGGCGTAGGTGGTCGGCACCGCCACAATCGGCAGCCCCGAATCCATGGCGATCGCCTTGCCCAGGCCAATGGTCGAGCCACCGCCGATGGCCACGCAGCAATCGGCATCCAGGCGCGCCGCCTCGATGCGCGCCGCTTGCGCCACTTCCAGCGGCACATGCATCACCGCGTGCGGGTACACACCCGCGGCACGTTCACCGAGCAACGCCGCAACGCGTTCGCCGAGCCCGTGCTGTTCCGGCGTGGTGAGGATCAGCGCCCGTCGGGCGCCCAGGCGCTCGATTTCTTCAGCCAGTGCCGAGAGCTTGCCCCAGCCGAACACCACGCGGGTCGGCAGGCTTTGGTAGACAAAAGGATTCATGGCCGACCTCAGCGTTTGAAGTGTGGGGGGATTTTCGCGTCGACGTTGACCCACACCGAGCGCGCTTCGGTGTAGTCGTGGATCGCTTCAAAGCCCATTTCCCGGCCATAACCGGACTGCCCTACGCCGCCGAACGGACTGCCGGGGCTGACGCGCTTGTAGCAGTTGATCCAGCACATGCCCGCGTGGATCGCGTCGGCCATTTTATGCGCGCGGCTGAGGTTTTGCGTCCACAGGCCACTGCCCAGCCCGTACTCGGTGCTGTTGGCAATGGCCAGCGCTTCTTCGTCGGTGCTGAAACGCACCACCGTGACGAAGGGACCGAAGACCTCTTCCTGGCAGACACGGTCACCCGGCTTGGCTTCGACCACTGTGGGTTCGACATAGAAACCCTTGGCCAAGGCCTGGTCGTCCGGCGCCTTGCCACCGGCGAGGATCTTGCCGCCCTGCTCGATGGCGATATCGATGTAGGCCAGAACCCGGTCGCGGTGCAGGGCCGAGGTCAGCGGGCCCATCTCGGTGTCGGGGTTCATCGGGTCACCGAGGCGAATCGACTTGGCCAGGGCGATGAAGCGCTCCAGGAATGCATCAGCGATGTCTTCATGCAGAATCAACCGCGAACCGGCGATACAGGCCTGGCCCTGGTTATGGAAGATCGCCCAGGCAGCGCCGTTGACCGCAGCTTCCAGATTGGCGTCTTCAAATACAATGTTCGCACCCTTGCCACCCAGTTCCAGTTGAATGCGCTTGAGGTTGCCCTGCGACGCTTCGACAATCCGCCGACCGGTCGCGGTTGAGCCGGTAAAGGCAATCTTGCCGACGTCGAGGTGCTCGGCCAGCGCCTGGCCCGCGGTATGGCCGTAACCCGGCACCACGTTGACCACGCCTTTGGGAAATCCGACTTCGGTCATCAGCTCGACAATGCGCAAGGTCGACAGCGGCGTGATTTCCGAGGGCTTGATGACGATGGTGTTGCCCGCCGCCAGTGCCGGGCCCATCTTCCAGCTGGTGAACATCAGCGGAAAGTTCCAGGGCACGATCTGCCCGACCACGCCGATTGGCTTGCGCTGCACGTAATTGAGGAACCCGGCTTCCACCGGAATCACCGCGCCTTCGATCTTGTCGGCCATGCCGCCAAAATAGCGGAAGCACGCCGCGGTGCGCGGCACATCGAGGCCACGGGAATCGCGGATCGGGTGCCCGGTGTTCAAGGACTCCAGCTGCGCCAGCTCTTCACTGCAGGCCTCGATCCGGTCCGCCAGTTTGAGCAACAGGCGCCCACGCTCGGCGGCACCCAGGGCCGACCAGGCCGGGAAAGCACGTTTGGCGGCGGCCACCGCGAGGTCGATGTCGGCGGCCTCGGCGGCGGCGATGCGGGTGATCAACGAGCCGTCATGGGGCGACACGACATCGATGGTGCCGCCGGCGACCGCATCGACGAAGCGGCCATCGATATAGAGCTGATTTTGCATAATGGTTTCCTCGCACCGCGCCTTGGGCGCAGTGTCTGACTGGATGGCTGAGTGCATGGCCCGGCGCAAGGCCGGGCAAGACATGTGGTCTTAGAACTCGATCGGATACGGCTTGAGCTCACCGCTTTCGTAGCGTTGCGGCAGGTTCGGCGTGGCGTTTTCCCAGACCAGCAGCATCGAGCGCTTGGTCGAATAGCCCTGGTGGCGAATGTCGGCGGGCATGGCGCAGATATCGCCGGCCCGCATGGTGATGCGCGCACGGGGGTTGCCATCGTCCTTGTCGCCGACATCCCAGATGATCTCGTCCGATAGCTGCAGGAACCACTCGATCCGGTCATTGCCATGGAACACCGGCAGGATGAATTCCTCGGTGGTCGGGCAGAACAGGCTGGCCTTGCACACCGAGGTCACCGAGGGGTTCCAGGTCACGTCGGAGCGCGACAGGTACTTGTGCAGGCTGAAGGCATGCAACTGGCCTTCGAACCCTTCGGCGGCGTGAATTTCCGGTTCGTCCTGTGGCACATCGATAAACTGGCGGTTGATCGGCAGATCGTTGCGCAGCGGCGAATCATCCGGCAGGCCGGGCATGCGTCGGGTGGCGATACGGAAGCGCTCGATGGCCTCGATGTTGTTGCCGTTCTTGCGACCGAAGGCGCTGCCGGTTTCTTCCGGTGCAGCGAAGGGGTCGAACGTGGCGTTGGTCCAGTCGCGCAGGATCGCCTTGAATGTCGCCATGATCAGCGGCGTTTCGAAGTTTTCGGTGTAGTTGACCCCGGCCGCCTTCAGCGTGCCGTTGAAGGTGCCGGCGTACAGGTCGACCTTGCCGTAGTAGTTGCGGGTGCCGATGACGTGGTCGAAGTTGACCCAGCCGTAGAAAAAGCCCCAGGCCACGTCGCGCATCAAGGCGCGCAGAAAGGCATCGGCCGGGATCAAGTGCGAACGGGTCTGGCCTTTGGCGGGCCAGGTGATGCGGGCGAAGTACTCGTCTCGCGACAGTTCGAATGCGCCGAGTTTGAAAGCGCGATAACCGGTGACGGGATGGGCGGCGCTGGCCTGGACGTCTTCGTCGGCGAACAATGGCGTTTGAGCAGCGGTTTCAAGCATGGCCATGGCGGGTTTCCTCTTTTTATTGTGGGTGGAGTTCGGCTGGGCAGATCACTTCAAGCAGATGTCGGCCCACTTCTCGACCGACAACGGGCCTTTGATCGTCTGCTGCAGGATCACGCCCGGCCGACTGGCCTCGAAGCGATACGCGGTGCCCACCGGCAGCAGGCACTGGTGGCCACGCTTGAGCAGGACGTAGCCCATGGGTTTGCCCACTGGCACGTCCCCGGCCAGTTGCGTGCCCTCGCCTGCTGTCAATGGCGTATCGAGCTTGAGGAAGTCCACCCGCACTTCGCCGTCCATGACGATGGCGAATTCGTCGTGCGCGGCCGTGTACCAGGGCGACTGGCCTTCGGCGCGCAGGGTTTCAATGACGTAGCCAAGGTTGAGGCCGACCACGACCTTTTCATACGGAAGGGATTTTTCCGCCACCTCGAAAACGTTGGAAAAGGCGTAGTGACTGGCCTGGCCGCTGATGATTTCAACCGAGCCCTTGGTGTATTTTTCCAGCGAGCCGAAGACCGTTTCGATTGCCGCGCTACTCATGGGTTTTCACCGTTTTGTTGTTGTAGTAACAGTGAGCCAACAGTACGTCGCGCCTGGTCCCGGAACAATTAGAGGACCGGCGACAACAGTGTTCGCGAAACGCAAACACTGTAAGAGTTGTGTAGGAGCTGTGTAGGAGCTGTCGAGTGCAACGAGGCTGCGATCTTTTGATCTTAAAAAACAAGATCAAAAGATCGCAGCCTGCGGCAGCTCCTACAGGGTGCGAGGTTCATTAGCGCACCCAGCCACGCTCCAGCAACGGTTTATCCCAGCAGGGCTCATCGCCGAAGTTCTCCACCAGAAAGTCGATCAACGTACGTACCTTCAAGGCCCGACGCTGGGTCGCGGGGTACACTGCTGAAAAATTGAAGGAGGACAACGCGTACTCAGGCAACACTGGAATCAACCGCCCGCTGAGCAGGTCGTCACTGGCCACCAGTGTCGGCAGGCAGACAATGCAGACTCCGGTCTGTGCGTAATCACGCAACAGGTGCACCGAGTTCGAGCGCACCTGGCCAGGCAGGCTCAGCTCGACTTGTTCGTCTTCGCGGTTGAACAGCCAGCGGTTGCGCGACGGATAACCCTCGTACAGGGCGATCTTGTGTTGCAGCAATTGCTGGGGATGGGTCGGCACGCCGAACTCGCTGGCGTAGTCGGGAGACATGCAAAAAAGCCGGCGAACGCTGAACAATTTGCGTTCGATCAGGGTTTCGGCCATTGGCGGGAACATCTGGAACGCCACATCGAAGCCTTCTTCGATCGGGTCCACCACCCGATCGTTGACGATGACATCCACTTCAATGTCCGGGTACAGCCGGGTGAACTCGGCCAACAGGCGGCCGAAGTGCCCGATGGCAAATCCGGGCAGCATCTGCACCCGCAGTTTGCCGGTGGGTTTGGCGCGCAGTTCGCGCATGTGTTCGGTCAGCGAGTTGAAACTCGCAACCATGTCCGCGCATTCCTTGTAGTAGGTTTCCCCGACCTCGGAGAGGCGTACATGGCGTGTGCTGCGGTGGAACAGCGGCGCATTGATGAACTGCTCCAGCTGCTGGATGCGGTGGGTAATGACCGAGCGGGTCACGCCCAGTTGCTGGGCCGCCCTGGCGAAGTTGCCGGTTTCGGCAACCCGCACGAAGGCTTCGACACTGAGTAAACGATCCATGGGGGCAGGTTCTCTGGATGTTTTTGTTCTTATAGGAATACGAAGCGAGAACCTGCGAGATTACGATGAACTCGAATGGCAAGCCACTGTAGGAGCGAGCATGCTCGCGATGAACTCAAGAACGCCGATGGGTGTCAGGTTCCCCGCGTTTTCGTTAACGACCATCGCGAGCAGGCTCGCTCCTACAGGGGGGGCTGCGGTTAGCGGTTGAGCCAGGGATAGCGCGCCGTGTCCTGGCTGCCGTAGTCAGGGTCCAGGTAGATGAAGCAGCGCTGGATCTTGAAATCCCGGATCTCGAACACGTCGGCCCAGTAGCCGGCACCGGCCGCTGACGGGACGCCCGCACGCCAGTGGCCGTCGACGTGTTCACCAAAACTGGTGCCTTCGCAGACCAGCGTGTCGGTGCCCGTAAGAATCCAGTTGAAATGCGCATAGTCGTGGGTAATCGATTTCAAGCGGCTGCCAAGGTCGCTGAACATCTGGCCGATCTGCTCACGGCCGGTGGCCAGTCCCCACTTGGGAAACAGGACCTGTGCATCCTCGGCGAACAGGTCGAGAATGCTGCCGCCAGTGGAGGTGATACCGCCGTTGTCGAAGGCCTTGAGGTATTCCAGGGCGACCGATTTGCGTTGCTCGTCGGTCATTGTAAGGGTGCTGATCATGGCTGTCTCCGTCGTTTCGATATTGGAGTGATAAGGCTGTTGGCCGTCAGTGCAGCGACTTGATGTAGCTGATGATCTTCTGCCGCTTGGCCGGGTCGTCCTGCGAATAGACCATGGCGCTGCCCGGCGCCACGCTCTGGGCATCGGTGAGCCAGGCGTCGAGCATCGGCTCGTCCCAGACCTTGCCGGCCATGGCTTTGGTGAAGCCGTCGCTGTAGGTGAAGTTGGTTTCGCTGGCCGCCTTGCGACCCAGCAGCCCGAACAGGTTCGGGCCCTGCCCCGGCGGGCCGCCCTTGTCGAAGGTGTGGCAGACCGCGCAGTGGTTGGTCGCCAGTTTCTGCGCCAGCGCCAGGTCATCGGCCAAAGCGCTGCCGGTCAAAGCAAAACTGGCCGCCATCGCCAACAGCGCCGGGGCTCGTAGGAAAAATTTCAAGTGCGTCATATCGTTGATCTCATGCAGTCACGGGGCTTGATTCAGCTTCGGCTCGGTTCTTTGTGCGCCTGGTTCGCCGCGCGATAGGCAAAGGCGATGATCGGGCCAAGCGTCGAACCACCGGCCCAGTAGGCACGACCGGAGGCCGACGCAACGCAGTTGCCGACGCCGTACAGGCCCGGGATCGGTGCATTGGCGTTGTTCAATACCTGGCCGACGGAGTTGGTTTTCGGACCACCCTTGGTGTCGAGGTTGCCGCCGGTGATCAACGCCGCGTAGTACGGCCCTTTCGCGGCCAACGGGTACATGGTCAGGTTGCCGGTGCGGTCGGGCTTGACCGGGCCGGTAAACACGCCCTGGATCACCAGCTCGCCGCGATGGAAGTCCAGATCCTTGCCCGTCTTGGCCAACTCGTTGAAGCGCTTGAGGGTGGCTTTCAGGTTGAGAGTGAAATCGGCGCTGAGCTTCATCCCGCCGATATCGGCGGCGTGTTTATCCAGGCGCTCGGCGATGTTCTTCGCCAGCTCTTCCAGGGTTTCGCCCTTGACCACATGGCGGTCGTTGCCGCCCTTGGGCACGATCGGAGAGCCGTATTCGTCGCTGCTGCAGTAGTCCTGGGCGCGCTGGTCCCAGATCGAGAACATCACCAGGTTCGGGTATTCGGCCTTATCGCCGTCCCACTGGAAGAAGGTCGGGACCAGTTCGTTGTAGACGGTCTTTTCGTTGACGACGCGCTTGCCGTACTTGTTCACCATCAGCATCGAATCGCCGTTCATGGTGAAAATGCCGGACATCGAGCCGTCCTTGGCCAGGGCTTTTTCCAACAGGATCGGGCACGACCAGGCGTAGTTCATGTTGCGCAACTGCACCCCCAGCTCGCTGGAAATCCGGATGAAATCGCCTTCGTTGGTCAGGGCGGCGCAGCCGCCGTAGACGGGGGCGTTGAGGAAGTTGCGGCGCAGTTCCGGATCGTGGGTAAAACCACCCGTAGCGAAGATCACCGCTTTGCGCGCCTTGACCCGTTGCCGCGCACCCTCTTCGGTCTCGACTTCGACGCCGATCGCTTCGCCCGCGCCGTTGAGGATCACTTTCACCACGCGCTCGCCGGTACGAATCTGCACGCCGTCACGCTTGGCGGCGGCGGTCAGCGTACGAATCGCCACGCGACCGCCGTCGGACATGCTGGGCCGGGCTTCCTTGGGCACCAGTACGCGGCCTTTCTTGGCCTTGTCTTCGGACAGCTCTGCGAAATAGTCCGGTATGTCCGGGCAATGGCGATAAGGCAGTGCGTCGCGTTCGGCCAGCAGTTCGGCAGCGGGCGAGGCGCTCTCGTAGATCGCCTCGCACATCTCGTATTCCCAATCCGACAGGCCAAGTTTGGGCAACGAGGCGTCGTAGGATTGCGGACGTGTCAACCGGGCGACATAGCGCATGTAATCGGCTTTTTCATCGACGATGCCGGCGTCGCGCATCGGCTTGTTGTTCGGCACCCAGTACCAAAACGCCGCTTTCGCCGCGGTGCCCCCAGGGCTGCCGGCTTTTTCCAGGATAACCACGTCATTGCCCAGCCAGCGGGAAAACAACGCGGTAGGCAAACCGCTGCCACCACCGCCGACCACGACAATGTCGTGCTCTCGATCAAAGGGCAGCTCGTCGCTGGCCATCGCCCGTGCGGCCACCCCCGACAAGGCGGCGACAGCCGTACCAGCGGCGCCGGCCTTGATGAAGCTGCGGCGTGACAGGGCAAGTTTCTGGTTTTCTTCGTTCACTTTTTATTCTCCGGAATGAGTAGCGGCGACGCAGGCAGGCGTCGGTGATTCACCAGTAATGCCAGAGCTGCACAAACAGGCCGTCGGTGACGGTGGTGTTGCGCCCTTCCACGCCTTTGGAATAGTGGATGGACACCTGGTCCCACATTTTCTGGGCGAAGACCTTTTGCACGCCGGGCTTGAGCTGGAACAGCACGCCGGCGCCGAGCGCGGTTTCGTTGGATTCAGAGAATTCGATGGTGTTGTTGTTGCGATCATCGGAGCCGAAGGTTTTCTGGTAGTCGGCACTGAGGAAGGGCGTGACCTGGTAGGTCGGGCGGTCCACGATGTTGTAGCCCAGGCGCAGGTTGGCGTGGCCGGTATCGCCAGGTTCGGTGTGGTGCGGACCATCGCCGCGAAGGATCGCGCCGACCAGCAAATCGATGTTCACTTTGCCCAGCCATTCGTTGTAGAACAGCGACGGCCACAACGCGTAGGTGTCGCTGCTGACCGAGTCCGCGCCGGTCGGCAGTTGCACATAGGCTTGCGCACCGATAGTGCGCAGCGGCGTCGGGTTGTACCAGACCAGGCCGCCGACCAACGGATCGCCGAGCCCGCTGACCCGCGTGCCGTTGCCGCGCACGGCAATCTCCGGGAGGGTGATACTGGCGATGAAGCCGGTATTGGGCAGGCCGTCCATCTTCCAGTAGTGCAACAACGACGTCAGGCCAACGTAGGTCTCGGTGTTGCTGCCGGCGACCTTGTTGCCGTGATCGTCAAAGCGTTTGCGGTCGTCGTTGTATTCAAATTCCTGACCCACCGAGTTGTAGGGCTCGGTGAAGTCCGAACTGAACTGAAAGCTTTGGGGCCGGTTGCTGGCATAGGGGATGCCGGATGCTTGCGCCATCGCGGGAAACAATAGGCCAGCCCCCAGAACGGGAGCGAACAGGGTCGCAGCGCAACCCCATGCACGAATACTCATACCTGCCTTCCTTATTTTTATTAGGCGCCAAACCCCCGAAGGGGCGTAAGGCCGAAAGCAAGGTGTGACGTCTTGATGAGCCCTGGCTGGAGCTCCACCGGATCGTTGACCAATCCCGGTGTTCGGCGAGATGGAGGCTACAAGCCGGCCACTGCACCAACAATTCCATTCTCGGCGACATCAGTGTTTGCGTATTCAGAACAATGGGGCGGAGGATCTGAGTAGGAGATCATTAAAACTGTGGGAGCGAGCCTGCTCGCGAAAGCGTCGGGTCAGTCAACTCTATGTTGAAGCTAATGGCCTCTTCGCGAGCAGGCTCGCTCCCACAGGGGTCAAGCATTCACAGCGTCGGATCGATGCAGTGGATAGAGCTGTTCGTCGAACTGCGACAGCTTGGGGAACACCAAGGGTTGATCATCACTCAGGTGTTGCAGGCGCTGATCGTAATCCAGCAAAAACGCCTGTCGCGCCTCATCGCTGATGTACGGCACATGCCAGGCCACGAACGGCTCCAGCACATCAAACCCAACATACGCCAACGTGCCGCGCAGGATCGGCCGCAGCATGTCCTGCAACGGCCCGTGGATCGCCTCCTCACCGAACATGTGTTCACGCCCCCCCAAAGTCACGGTAACCAACGCCTTTTTCCCGGCAAGCCCGCCCTGATCGTAGAAGCGCTTGCCGCCGTAGCAGATGCCCGAGACCAGCACCCGGTCGATCCAACCCTTGAGCATGGCCGGGGTGGAGAACCAGAAGATCGGGAAATTGAGGATCAGCAGGTCGGCCCATAGCAATTTATCCAGTTCAGCCTGGATGTCCGCTGCCAGTGACTGGCTTTTCACACCGAGGCGTTGTTCCAGCGCATACACCAGGTACTCGGGATTTTCCCGCTTTGAGAAGTCATCGGCGCTGGCCACCGGGTTCCAGTTCATCTTGTACAGGTCGCTGACCTGCACTTCATGGCCCTGGGCTTCAAGGGTCGCGACGGCCTGGTCGCGCAGGGCGGCGGTGAAGGATTGCGGCTCGGGGTGAGCATGGACGATCAGTACTTTCATGGGGATTCCTTAGACTTTTTCCAGCGTAGGGTTTGAATTCGCGGTAGCACGACTGGCCAGCAAGCGGTCGAGCCAGTCGGGGTCCATTTGGGGTTCGGAGGAAAACAGCAGCCCGGTATAGTCTTGATGCGGCGGGGTGAAAATAGCACTGCGCGAGCCATGATCCACCACCCTGCCCCGTTGCATCACCAGCACTTCGTCGGCAATCGCGCGCACGGTGGCGACGTCATGGGTAATGAACAGGTAGGCGACGCCGAGCTGTTGCTGAATGCGGTTGAGCAACTTGAGCACGCCTTCGGCCACCAGTTGGTCGAGGGCCGAGGTGACTTCGTCGCAGATGATCAGTTGCGGGTCGGCGGCCAGGGCTCGGGCGATGCAGATCCGCTGTTTCTGTCCACCAGATAATTCCCGGGGCTGACGCTCCATGAACGTTGCCGGGTCCAGTTCGATCATCTCCAGCAGCTCGGCCACTCGCGCGCGCATGGCCTTGCCCTTGAGCCCCAGATAGAACGTCAGTGGCCGGCCGATGATGTCGACGATGCGCTGGCGCGGGTTCAGCGCCGTATCCGGGATTTGATAAATCATCTGCACACGGCGCAGTTGCTCCTTGCTGCGCTGGCGGAAGTCCGCTGGCAGCGGTTCGCCGTCATACAGCACTTGACCATGGGTCGGTGGCAACAAGCCGGTGATCAACCGCGCCGTGGAGCTTTTGCCGCTGCCCGATTCGCCGATGACCGCCAGGGTCTGGCCGCGATACAGCTTCAAGGAAACGTCATGCAGCACCGGTTGCCGCCCGTAGCTGGCGCAGCTGTTGCGCAGTTCCAGCAGCGGTTTTTCCTGTTGCGGGCAGGCTTTGGCTTCGGTGCGGAAACTGCGCACCGCCCACAGTGACTTGGTGTATTCCTCCTGCGGGTCACCGAGCATCTTGCGGGTCTCGGCCTCCTCCACCAGCTTGCCGTGGCGCAGCACCATGATGCGGTCGGCCATCTGCGCCACCACCGCGAGGTCGTGGCTGATGTAGATCGCCGCGCTGCCGTAGGTCTTCACCGCATCGCGAATCGCCGCCAGCACCTCGATCTGGGTGGTGACGTCCAGGGCGGTGGTCGGTTCGTCAAAGATGATCAAGTCCGGATGGCAGGCCATCGCCATGGCGGTCATGACCCGTTGCAGCTGGCCGCCGGAGACCTGGTGCGGGTAACGCTGGCCGATCTGTTCGGGGTTGGGCAAGCGCAGCACGCGATACAATTCCACCGCCTCGCGCATCGCCTGTTCACGGCTGATGCCACCGTTCTTCACCGCCGTTTCCACGTGTTGATCGATCAAGCGATGGGCGGGGTTGAACGAGGCTGCCGCACTTTGCGCGACGTAGGCGATGCGCAGGCCGCGCAATTTGCGCAAGGCTTCGGGTTTGGCCTTGAGCAGGTCGATGCCATCGAAATGCACCGTGCCGCCGGTAATTTTGCAGCCGTCACGGGTATAGCCCATGGCAGATAAGCCGAGGGTCGATTTGCCCGCCCCGGATTCACCGATCAGCCCCAGCACCTCACCGCGTTGCAGGGTCAGGTCGATGCCCTTGATCAGCGGATGCCAGGCATCCTCGTAGTGACCTTCGATGTGCAGGTTGCGGATTTCCAGCAAAGGTTTGGATGTCGTCATGTTCAGCACTCCTTGAGGCCGCTGGACTTGTGCAGCATCCAGTCGACGACGAAGTTGACGCTGACCGTGATCAAGGCCACGGCCAGGGCGGGCAGTAAAGGACTGATGTCGCCAAAGGTGATCAGCACGGCGTTGTCGCGCACCATGCTGCCCCAGTCCGCGGTGGGCGGCTGGATGCCCAGGCCGAGGAATGACAACGCACTGATGAACAGGAACACGAAGCAGAACCGCAGGCCGAATTCGGCAATCAGCGGCGCTGCGGCGTTGGGCAGTACCTCGCGGGTGACCAGCCAGCACAGGCCTTCACCGCGCAGGCGCGCGGCCTCGACGAAGTCCTGCACCACCACGTTCATCGCTACGGCGCGGGACAGGCGAAACACCCGGGTTGCATCCAGCAGCGCGATTACCAGCACCAGTGAGGTGGCCGTGGTGCCGACCACACTGAGAATCAGCAAGGCAAAGATCAATTGCGGAATGGCCATCAGGATGTCAACGACCCGCGACAGGCCCTGATCGACCCAACCGCCCTTGATCGCCGCGGTCAGGCCGCAGGTACCACCGAGCAGGAACGCCAGCACCGTGGTCAGGAAGGCGATGCCCAGTGTGTTGCGCGCACCAAAGACCAGGCGGCTGAACATGTCGCGCCCCAGGTTATCGGTGCCCAACAGGAACTGCCCGCCCCACGGCGCGAAGCCCTCGCCCACCACCTGGGTTTCGCCAAACGGCGCCAGCACCGGGGCGAACAGCGCCACCAGGATATACACGACGATCACCAGTAATCCGAACTTCGCACTCAGCGGCGCCCGGAGCAATTGTTTAAGCAGGCTCATGGTCTACCCCTTTGGATGCATCAGGCGTGGGTTGCTGGCAATCGACAGCACGTCGGCACTGGTATTGAGCAGGATGTAGGTGGCGGCAAAGATCAGGCTGCAAGCCTGGACCACCGGGATATCGCGCTTGGCCACCGAGTCCACCAGCAACTGGCCGAGGCCCGGATAGACGAACACCACCTCGACCACCACCACGCCAACCACCAGGTACGCCAGGTTCAGCGCCACCACGTTGACGATCGGCGCCAGCGCGTTGGGCAAGGCATGATGGAAGATGATGCGCGACTGGCTGATGCCCTTGAGCCGGGCCATTTCGATGTAGGGGCTGGCCAGCAGGTTGATCAAGGAGGCGCGGGTCATGCGCATCATCTGCGCGATCACCACCAGGCTCAGGGTCGCCACTGGCAGCACCGAGCGCTCCAGTACCTCACCCAGACTGGCGTTTGGCGAGAGGTTGGAAATGCTCGGGAACCAATTGAGCTTCACCGCGAACACCAGGATCAGGATGTAGGCAACGAAGAACTCGGGGAACGACACCGCGCTCAGGGCCGAGGTGTTCAGCAGGCGGTCGAACCAGCTGTTGCGGTACAACGCCGCGAGCATGCCCAGCAACAATGCCAAAGGCACCGACACCAACGCGGCCAACAGCGCCAGGCTGAAGGTGTTGCCCAGGCGACTGCCGACCAGTTCGGCGATCGGCCGCTGGTTGGCCAGCGATACGCCGAGATCACCGTGCAGCAGTTGCCAGATCCACTGCCCGAAACGGGTTAGGGGCGGCAGGTCCAGGCCCAGTTGCGCGCGATAGGCCGCCACGGTTTCCGGGGTGGCAGACTGGCCGAGCATGGCCTGGGCGATGTCGCCGGGGAGCAGGCCGACGGCGAGGAAGATGATAACTGATACCGCGAACAGTGAAAGCAGGCCTAAAGCGAGGCGCTGCCCCAATAACCTGAAAATACTTCTCATCGTGCAGTCCTAGAAATGGGCACCTTTTTATGATCGTTCCCACACTGTGCGTGGGAACGATCACCGATTCACCGTGCGATTCCTTACGAAGATCACAATTTCCCCTGTAGGAGCGAGCATGCTCGCTCCTACAGGGGTTTTTCATTGGTTTGGCGAGCGCTTATGCCTGCCACCAGCGTTCGATCACGCGCAAGCCGTCGAGCTCTCCGTATGGCGCGGTCTGCCCGCCGTGGGCCACACGGTTGGAACGCGCCGCCACGGAGCTGGCGAACAGCGGCACGATCGCCCCGCCGTCGTCCCGGCACAGCGCCTGCATTTCGTTGTACATCTCACGGCGCAACGGCTCGTTCATCTCGCCCCGGGCCGCGTTAAGCAACTGGTTGAAACGCGGGTTGTCCCAATGGGTTTCGTTCCACGCCGCGCCCTTGGCGTAGCCGATGCTGAACATGCGGTCGGCCGTCAGGCTGCTGTACCAGAACGAGGTGGTGAAGGGTTGCTTCATCCAGACATTGGAGAAGAAACCGTCGGCGGGCTCGCGCACCACGTCGATGTCGATCCCGGCCACACGGGCCTGTTCCTTGAACAGCACCGAGGCATCGACGGCGCCGGTGTACGCCGCGTCGGAGGCCTGCAGGCGCACCTTCAGCGAATCCAGACCGGCCTTTTTCAGGTGGAAACGCGACTTGTCCGGGTCATAGGTGCGCTGTTCCAGCGCGGTGTTGATGAAGCGGCTACCGGGCTGGATCGGATGATCGTTGCCCACCAGGCCATAGCCGTACAGCACTGAAGCCAGCAGGGTTTCGCGGTTGATTGCGTGCTTCATCGCCAGGCGCACGTCGTTGTTCTGGAACACCTGGCTGTCGGTGAGCATCGGGAAGGTGTAGTGCTGGGCACCCTTGGTTTCTTCGATGACCAGGTTCGGGTTGCGCTTGAGCAACGCTACCGTCTTGAGGTCGACCTTGTTGATCACGTCCACTTGCCCCGTGACCAGCGCATTGACCCGCGCTGCGCCGTCGGCGATGGCGATCAACTCGGCACTGGCGAAGTGCGCACGCCCGGCTTTCCAGTAATCGGGGTTGCGTTCCAGGGTCATGCGCACGCCCGGTTCGAAGTCCTTGAGGCGATAGCCACCGGTGCCGGCGCCAGCCTGCCAGTCCGCCACGCCGTCCTTGCTCGGCAGGATCGCCAAGTGATAATCGGCGACCACATAGGAGAAATCGGCGTTGCCCGAATGCAGTTCGAACACCACGCTGTCGCTGCCATTGGCGCTGACCTTGGCCACGTCGCCCAGCACGGTCTTGGCCGCCGAGGTGGACTTCTCGCCGAGGTGATGCTGGATCGACGCGACCACGTCATCGGCGGTCAGGCTCTTGCCGTTGTGGAAGGTCACGCCCTGGCGCAGCTTGAAGGTCCAGACGCGGGCATCAGGGGTTGAGGTCCAGCTCTCGGCCAGTTCCGGAATCGCGGTGCCGTCTACGGCGATTTCAGTCAGGGTGTTATAGACCGCCGAGAAACCGACGAAGGTAAAGGTGTCCGCCCAGGACCCCGGGTCTTTCGAGTCGGTGGTACTGCCGCCGGCAAGCCCCAGGCGCAATATGCCGCCCGGCTTCGGCGTGGCTTCTGCAGCGAAGGCGCCTGTCGGCAAGCCCATGGAGAACGCCCCGGCCACCGCCACGGCGGCGGCGCTGTACTTCAGGAAGTCCCTGCGCGGGAAACTGAATTCATTGTTCGCTTGAGTAATCTTGTTTTTGTTATCGCTCATTGCATTGCCCCTGATAAAAGCTAATGAAATACCCGTGCAAAACCACGCAAGACACCGGGCCTGGGCCCGGTGCATACAGTCTTTGAATCGTTGATGGTCACACCTGGATCGCCTTCACTTCGACGAATTCGCCCAGCCCCTCTTCCCCCCATTCACGCCCGTTACCGGATTGTTTGTAGCCGCCGAACGGCGCCTGATAGTTGAATGCCGCGCCATTGAGGAAGCATTGCCCTGCGCGCAACTGTCTGCCCAGTTGCAAGGCACGCTCGGCACTGCCGGCCCAGACCCCGCTGGACAGGCCAAACGGCGAGTCGTTGGCGATCTGGATCGCCTGCGCCTCATCCTCATAAGGGATCAGGCACAGCACCGGGCCGAAGATTTCTTCCTGGGCGATGCGCATGCGGTTGTTAACGTCGGCGAACAGCGTCGGGCTGACGTAGTAGCCACGCTCGAATTCCTGCGCCGCGTCGCCACCGCACAACAGGCGTGCACCCTCTTCCTGGCCGATCCTGATGTAGTCGAGCACGGTGCGACGTTGCCCGGCGGAGCACATCGGGCCAAGGAAGCTCTGCGGATCCAGCGGATCGCCCATCTTCAGGCTCAGGGTTTCCTCCAGCGCAATTTCCAGCGCCTCGGCATAACGACTGGCCGGCAGCAGCATGCGGGTCAACGCGGTGCAGGTCTGGCCGGAGTTGATCATCACGTCCTGGACGCCATAGCGCACCGCTGCCTCCAGATCGGCATCCTCGGCAATCAGCAACGCCGACTTGCCGCCCAGCTCCAGGCACACGCGCTTCACCGAAGGCGCGGCGGCCTGTGAGACGCGAACGCCTGCGCCGGTGGAACCGGTGAACGACACCATGTCCACGTCCGGGTGTTTGGCCAAGGCTTCGCCGACCTTGGAGCCCGGTCCGCTGACCAGGTTGAACACCCCCGCCGGCAGGCCGATGTCCTCGATCATCTGGGCCAGCAAGAACGCGTGCAACGGGGTTTCCTGGCTTGGCTTGACCACCACCGTGCAACCCGCCGCGAGCGCCGGGGCGAGTTTGCCGATCAACTGGTGCAGCGGGTAGTTCCAGGGGTTGATGAACGCACAGACGCCCACCGCCTCGCGGTACACCCGCGAGTTGCCGACCTCGCGCACTTCGTCCATCAGGCCTGCGAGTTCTACGTATTGTTCAAGGCCAATGATCGGCCCGTCCACTTGCACCGAACGGCACCATTGCACCGGCATCCCCAGTTCAGTGGTGATCACCGAGGCCATTTCATCGGCGCGGGTCTTCAGTTGTTCCGCCAACGCACGGATGTAACCGGCACGCACGCTCGACGGAGTGCGCGACCATGGACCAAAGGCCCTGCGTGCAGCAGCCACGGCGTTGTCCACATCGCGTTCATCGCCCAACGGCACGCTGCCCGCCACTTCTTCGGTGGCCGGGTTGATCACTTGCGCGATGCCCTGGCCCGACGGGACTTGCCAGCGTCCATCGATAAACAGCGACTTGTGATTAAGCATGTAGCTGAGCCTCCATCAGTTCCTGGGCGCAACGGGCGATGCGCTGGCAGGCATCGCGCAAGGGTTCAGGGCCAACCACCAGGCCGAGGCGAATATGCCCGGCCGCGCTCGGGCCGAACGCTTCACCGGCGAGTACTGAAACCCCGTGGCGATCGAGCAGGCGATCAGCGAACGCCTGGGCGCTGAGCCCGGTTTCACGGATATCGAGCATCACGAACATCCCGCCATCGGGCTTCAGGGCACGCACGCCCGGGCAATCGGCCAGGTGCTCGCACACCAGGTCGCGACGCTGGCGATAGGCTTCGCGCATGGCGTCCAGTTCCGGCAGATCACTTTCCAATGCCACGACCGCCGCATCCTGAACGAAATCCGGCGAACCGTAGAGCATGCACAGCGCGAGGTTTTCCAGGTGCGCAGCCAGGGACGGCGGCGCCACCACCCAACCCACTCGCCAGCCGGTCATGGCGTGGGATTTCGACAGGCTGTTAAGGGTCGCGGTGCGCTCGGCCATGCCCGGCAGGCTCGCCGGGCTGACGTGTTCGCCGTCGAACAGCAGTTCGCTGTAGACCTCATCGGAAATCAGCCACAGGTCGTGGGCGATGCACAATTCGGCCAACGCTTGCCAGGTGCTGCGCGGCAGGCTTGCACCGGACGGGTTGTGCGGACTGTTCAGCGCCAGGGCACGGGTACGCGGGGTGATGCGCGCGGCGACGTCTTCGGGCAACACGCGAAAGCCGTTCTCCGAACGCACCGGCACCGGCACGACCTTGGCGCCGCAAGCGCCGAACACAGCTTCATAAGTGACGTACATCGGCTCGGCGACGATCACTTCATCGCCCGGATTGAGCACGCACTGGGCCACGCTGAACAGCGCGCACTGGGCGCCGGCCAGCACGGTGACTTCGTCCGCTGTCACCCGCTGCCCGCTGCGTAGATGGTGGCGCTTGGCGATGGCCTCCCGCAAGGCGCGCTTGCCGCGAACCTCGGCATAGTGGGTGTTACCGGCCAACAAACTGTCGATGGCGCCCTGCACGATGGGTTGCGGCGTGTCGAAATCCGGGTCGCCCACGGACAACAGCAGGATGTCCTTGCCCTGCTCCAGCATGGCCAGTGCACGGTAATGAATATCCCAGGCGGCAGCGCCGTCACCGGCGATACGTTGAGTCAGATCGGAAAAGCGCATGGCTTCATCCCCTTGAAATACAAATCAGTGTGCGCAGGCATGCTTGAGTTCGATCAGGGTCACGCCGTTGCGCTTGAAGCCGTGGCGCAGGTCCGTTTGCAACTCGGCCAGGCTTTGCGGTTGGTTCACCGTGCAACCGAACGCGCGCCCGAGGGCCGCGAAGTCGGGGTTGCGCGGCAGCACGCCGATGGGCTCGATATCCAGGCCAAGCATGTCGTCACGAATCTGCCCCAGCGCATCGTTGTTCCACAGCAACACCACCAGCGGGCTGTCCAGTTCCTCGACAGCGGTTGCCAGTTCCTGCGCGGTGTAGAGGAAACCGCCATCGCCGACCAGCACCAGGCCCGGGCGTTGCGGCGCACCGAACTTGGCGCCAATCCCGGCCGGCAGGCCGTAACCCAAGGTGCCGTAGCCGGTCGGGTGTAACCAGCTGCGGGTCGCGGCACTGTCGAACGCGTAGTTGCCGGTGTAGGCCAGTTGAGTCATGTCAGTACTGATGAAGGCGTTTTGCGGCAGCTCTGCGGCAATGCGCTCAAGAATCGACTGATGAATCGATTGCAACGGGCCATGGCTGGCCTTGACCGCTTCACGCAGTGCGCTGACCGAGGCAATCGCAGCGCTTGCATCACGTACCTCGGATGGCAGTCGCTCGAGCAGGCCACAGAGGGTTTGTTGCGCATCGCCATGCAAGGCCACGGCGCAAGGGTAGAAGTCGTTGAACTTGCGCGGGTCGATGTCCACTCGCAGCAGCTCAGCGTTGAGCGGCAGGCGCTCACGCCAGAAGTCGGTGTCGGCCATTTCGGTGCCGACCGCCAGCACCACGTCGGCCTCGGCGATCAGGTTCCAGCCCGGTTCCACACACAGTGAGGAACCGGCGTTGAGCGGCGCATCCGGTGGCAACAAGCCCTTGCCCGCGACACTGGTGAACAGCGGCGCAGCCAGTCGGGTGCTGATTTCCTGCAACTGCGAGGCGGCATCGAGTGCACCGCCACCGGCGATGATCATGGGTTGTTTCGCACCGTTGAGCTTGGCCACGGCTTGATCGAGTGCAGTGGCCGATGCCGGACCGCGCCCCGGACGGCGTACCACGTCATTGCTCCAGTCACGGGCGATCGGCGCCGACAACACGTCCAGCGGCACCGAAATGTGCACCGGGCGCGGACGCTCGCTGTCGAACACCGCATAGGCACGGGCGATCAACTGCGGCAAGTCTTCGGCAGTCAGGGCCACCGCTGAGAATGCAGTGATCGGCGCCGTCATTGCGCGCTGATCCTGGCACTCGTGCAGGATGCCCCAGCCCTTGCCGAGGCTGGCCGTGTGGTTGACGCTGGATATCACCAACATCGGAATCGAATCGGCGTAGGCCTGGCCGATGCCGGTGGCGGCATTGGTCACACCGGGACCGGTGATCACGAAGCACACGCCGGGTTTACCGCTGACCCGGGCATAGCCGTCGGCCATGAAACTGGCGCCTTGTTCGTGGCGGGTCAGCACGTGGCGAATGCCGCTGCCGGGCAGTCCGCGATACAGCTCAAGGGTGTGTACACCGGGAATGCCGAACACGGTATCGACGCCGTAGTTGGCCAGCAGGCGCACCAGCGCCTGGCCACCGGTCAAGGTTTTGTCTTGCATATTCAGGTCCTCACGCATGAGCGATGCGAATCAACGCATCGACCGCGGTCGTGCCATCGGCACCGACCAACAATGGGTTCACATCGAGCTCCAGCAGTTGCCCGGCGTTTTCGCAGGCGTAGTCGGCCACGGCGCGGATCGCCGCTACCAGCGCGTCGAGATCCGCCGCCTGGCGACCGCGGAAACCTTGCAGCAACGGGGCGCTGCGCAGGCTCAGCAAGGCCTGGCGGATCGCGCCGTCGGTGGTCGGCAGCAACAGGCTGCGACTGTCCTTGAGCAACTCCACCAGAATCCCGCCGGCGCCAATCACCAGCGCCAGGCCAAAATCGTTTTCGCGCTTGATGCCAACGATCAGCTCGGCCAATGGCGGCTTGGCCATGGGTTCCAGCAGCAGTTGATCGAAGGCCACCTGCGGCGCGTACGCGTTGATGCTGGCGCGCATCCTGTCCAACGCGGCGCTCAAAGCGGTGTCGTCCTTGAGATTCAGTGCCACTGCACCGGCTTCGGTCTTGTGCGGCAGTTGTGCGCTGACGACTTTGACCACCAACGGATAGCCCAGCGCCGCGGCGTCCTTCAGCGCATTGTCCGGTGTGCTCAACACGCCGTCGGGCGTCGGCAGGCCGAATGCACGCAAGGCCTGCTTGGAGTCCCATTCATTGAGCAGTTGCCCTTCGCCCGCCAGCGTTTGAGGGCACAGCGGCACCAGTGCCGACTCGCCCAGCGTCAACAATGCCTGGCGCTTGCGTGGGTATCCGGCGATACGCCCCCACGCCGCCAAGCCGTCTTCGACGCCCTGCAAGGCCGCCACACCCTGGGCATGCAAATGCTCACGGGCGTGAGGCGGCAGCAGTTCCGGGAAAGCCGAGGTGACGAAACCGGTCTTGCCGTGACGTTCCAGCACCTTGCAGTAGAGGTCGAGCAACAGGTCGCATTCCTTGCGCTCGCCGGTAAATTGCGCCGGGTAGTCGAGCACCAGCATCGCTGCATCGGCTGGCGTGCGCAGGGCGCTGTCGAGCATGCGGTCCAGGGCTTCGCCGTCGCCCCAGATGGCGGTGGTGAAATCCAGTGGGTTGACCAGGTTGGCGTAGCTGGGCAGCACCTGCGCCAGTTCGCCGACTTGCCCGGCATCGAGCTTGGGCAAGCCCAAGTCGTTGCGTTCGGCGTAGTCGGCGATCAGGCCAGCATCGCCACCCGAGCAGGCTAGCGCGATCAGACTGTTGCCCGCCGGCAGGTTTCCGCAGGCCGCCGCTTTCAGGGTTTCGACGAAACTCACGGGGCCGCTGACGCGGATTACCCCGAGGCGATCGAACAGCGCGTCGTACAGTGCATCGGAACCAGATAGCGAACTGGTGTGACTGAGGGCCAGTTCGGCACCGATCTGCGACACGCCGGTTTTCAAGGCGATGATTGGAATGCCCTTCTCCAGCGCCTTGTGCGCGGCGCGGGCAAAACCCGGGACGTTCTTCAGGCCTTCCAGATGCAGGCCGATGGCGGTGACGCGCGGCTCGTCGAGCAGCACGTCCATCAGTTCGGCCACCCCCAGTTGCGCCTGGTTGCCGACCGAGGCCATGTAGGCCACCGGCAGCGAGCGGTCGCTCATGGACAGGTTGTAGGCGAAATTGCCGCTTTGGGTCAGCACCGCCACGCCCTTCTCCACCGCTTTGCCGCCATGGGCCACCGGCCACAGCGCGCTGCTGTGCAGGTAGTCGAGCAGGCCGTAGCAGTTGGGGCCGAGCAAGGCCATGTCGCCCGCGGCTTCAAGCAGCTGCTGTTGCAAGGCCTGGCCTTCGGTGCCGGTTTCGGCGAAACCAGAGGCATAGCAGATAGCGCCGCCGGTGCCGATGGCGGCCAGTTGTGAGACGCAGGTCAGGGTCAGATCACGGTTGGTGGCGATGAACACTGCGTCCGGCCCGCACGGCAGGTCAGTAATGTTGCGCACGCAAGGCACGCCTTCGAGGCTGTCGTGCTGCGGGTTGACCAGCCACATTTGCCCTGGGTAGCCGCCCTCGGCGCAGCGCTTGAGGGCGCGGGCCATGCTGCGCCCGCCGACAAAGGCCACATGCCGTGGCGCGAGCATGCGCTTGAGGTTGTCACGAATAGTCTGGGACATGGCAATTCTCCGGGCGATCAGCGCAGCAGCGGCCGCAGCAGTTCGCGGGAAATGATGTGCCGCTGGATTTCCGAGGTGCCTTCCCAGATCCGTTCGATCCGCGCATTACGCCAGATACGTTCCACCGGACCTTCGTCCATCAGGCCCATGCCACCGAATATCTGCACCGCCTCGTCTGCCGCGCGACCGAGCACTTCACTGGCGAACAGCTTGGCCATGCCGGCCTCACCATCGGTCATGGTGCCCTGGTCCATTTTCCAGGCGGTGTGCAGGGTCAACAGTTCGGCGGCGCGGATTTGCGTGGCCATGTCGGCCAGCTTGAACGACACGCCTTGGTAGGTGCCGATGGCCTGGCCGAACTGTTTGCGATCGGCCGCCCATTGCAGCGACACGTCCAGCGCCCGTTGCGCCTGGCCTACGCAGTTGGCGGCGACCATCACCCGGCCGGCTGTGAGCCAGGCGTTGGCCACGTCCCACCCCTTGCCGACTTCGCCCAGGACCTTATTGGCCGGTACGCGGCAGTCGTCGAAGAACATTTCGAAGGTGTGGTAACCACGGTTGCTCACACACTTGGGCCCCCGGCGGATGGTCATGCCCGGGGTGTTGCGGTCGACCAGGAACGAGGTCACGGCGTTGCGCTTCTTGCCGTTGTGTTCGTAGGTGTCGGTGACGGCAAAGACGATGGCGAAATCGGCGTGCCCGGCGTGACTGATGAAGTGTTTGCTGCCGTTGAGGACAAAGTCGTCGCCCTCACGCACGGCGCGGGTCTTGATCGCGTTGGCGTCGGAGCCGGCACCTGGTTCGGTCAGGGCGAAGCAGTCGATTTTCTCGCCTTGGATGCACGGCAACAGGTAGTCGTTGATCTGCTCGCCGGTGCAGGCCATGAGGATCTTCGACGGCCGCGCGACAAACACGTGCAGCGCCCAGGAGACCTTGGACAGCTCACGTTCGATCAGTGCCTGGGACAAGTAATCGAGGCCACCACCGCCTACCTCCTCGGGCATGTTGAAGGCATAGAAACCGGCGGCGATCGCCTTGCCACGGATCTGCGCGGCCAATTGCGGGGAAACTTCGTCGGCGCGGTCGACCTCGGTTTCATAGGGCAGCAGTTCCTTCTCGACGAAGCTGCGTACCGAGTCCACCAACATTTCTTGTTCTTGGGTCAGTTGGAAATTCATGGGTGCTACCTGTTGTTCGAGTGCTGTTAAAGGTTTACCGAGGGTCAGCGACCGATAAAACGCGCCGGGCGTTTTTCCGTGGCGGCGCGCAACGCTTCGTTGCCGTCTTCGCTGCGACCGCACAACAGGCCGGCAGCCAGTTCCGCTTGCAGTTGCTCGGCCAGGCTGCGATCGGCGCCTTCGCGCATGAGCTTTTTGGTCTGGGCGAAGGCAAAGGTTGGCCCGGCGGCCAGGCGTGCGGCGAGCTCGCCAGCGACGCTCAATAGTTGATCGTCAGCGCAAACTTCGCCGACCAGGCCAGCGGCCAGGGCACGGTCGGCACCCCACAGTTCGTCGAGGAACAGCAGCCGTTTGGCTTGCTCGGTGCCGATCAACCGTGGCAGGTGCCAACTGGCGCCGGCGTCTGGCGAGTAGGCCATGCTGGTGTAGCCCGCCTTGAACCGGGCCGACTGCCCGGCGATGCGCAGGTCGCAGCACAGGGTCAAGTCCATCCCGGCCCCGACGGCGGTGCCGTTGATGGCGGCGATGGTCGGTTTATCCAGGCTGTGCAAACGGGTCATCAGGGCGTGGGCGGTTTCGGTCCAGCCGTAGGTTTCCAGTGCGCCACGCGCCTCGGCTTCGGCCCATTCAGCCAGGTCGGCGCCGGCGCAGAAACTGCGACCGCTACCCGTCAATACCACCACGCGCACCGCAGGATCAGCGTTGAAGGCGTCGAGCAAAGCGTGCAGGTTTTTTAGCGTCGGAATGTCCAGCGCATTGCGCTGGGCGGTGCGATTGAGGGTGATCCAGGCAACGCCGGCTTCGACCTGACTGAGCAGAGAATCGTGGGTAGTCATGCGAATCCTCGAATTATTGTGATTGGTCTGAGGTGATGCGACTTGAGGCCATACTAAACGAGTGTTCAGTAAGGCGGCAATTACTCGTGAGATTGGCTGTAACAAACCAAAATCCGCGTAAGCATCTGTTTTATCTGGATTATTTATCTAGATTCAGCACTGCGCGTTTGGCGCTGTTACAACTTCGAACAACTACCGACAGGCGGCTGTAGGAGCGAGCATGCTCCGGGCGGCGTTCCGACGATGGTCACCAACGATTACGCGGGAAACCTGACACCCCGCGGCGTTCTCGGGTTCACCGCGAGCATGCTCGCTCCTACAGAGAGGCCCGAAACAACTGTGGGAGCGAGCCTGCTCGCGAAGGCGGCACCACATTCAACATTTCTGTTGACTGGTGCACCGCTTTCGCGAGCAGGCTCGCTCCCACAGGGGGGGTGTTGAGACAGGGATCTATACGCTCGGCAGGCTCGGCGCCAACACCTCTTCACGCTTGCGATGGAACAGGAAATACGCGCCATAACACAGCGCAATAAATCCAAAGCCCCAATACAGTGATGGTCGCTGGGTTTCATCCAGTGCCAGGAACACGAAGAGCGAGCAGCACAGCGTGATGCACATCAGCGGCAACACCGGGAACCACGGCGCGCGGTACTTGAGGTCGCTGAGCTTGCCGCCGTCGCGCAGGTAGGCCTTGCGGAACTTGTACTGCGCCAGGGCGATGACAATCCAGGTCACGGTGCCGGACATCCCGCTCACCGCCATCAACACCATGAACAAGGTGTCGGCGGCAATAAAACTGGTCATCAGCGACACCAGGGCGAAACACAAGGTGATGCTCAACGCACGCAATGGCACGCCACGCTTGCTCAACGGCGCCAGGCTTTTTGGCGCCATGCCGGTTTTCGACATGGCCCACAGGATGCGCGTAGAGGCATACAGGCCGGAGTTGCCCACCGACAGGATCGCCGTGAGGATCACGAAATTCATCAGGTCGGCGGCGTAGGGGATGCCGACCATGTCGAACACTTGCACGAACGGACTTTCCATCAGCCCAGCCTGCTGCCACGGCACGATGGCCGACAGTACGACGATTGCCAGGACGTAGAAGATCAGCACGCGAAACACCACGTTGCGCACGGCGCGGGGAATGCTTTTTTCCGGCTGGTCGGTTTCGCCCGCCGCCACACCCATGATCTCGCAGCCCTGGAAGGCGTAGACCACAGTCATCATCACCGCGAATACCGCGGACATTCCGTTAGGGAACAACGAATCGCCGATCAGGTTGGTCATCATGGGTGCAGGCGCGCCACTGGTCAGCGGGATTGCGCCGAAGATCACCAGCACACCGACCACAATGAACCCGAGAATCGCCGCCACCTTGATCCCGGAGAACCAGTATTCCGCCTCACCGAAGGCACGGGTTGCCATCGCGTTGATGCCGAACAGCACTACCACGAACAACGCTGACCAATACCAGATCGGCACCTCCGGGAACCAGCGCGTCATCAACATGCCAGCTGCGGTGAACTCAAGGCCTACGGTAGTGGCCCAGCTCATCCAGTACACCCAGCCGATCATGAAGCCGGTGGCCGGGCCGATGAACTTGGTCGCGTGGGTCTGGAACGAACCGGACACCGGCATCTGCACCGACAGTTCGCCGAGGCAGACCATCACCAGGTACATCAGGAAACCGGCGACCAGATAAGCCAGGATCGCCCCCACCGGCCCGCCCTGGTTGATGGTCACGCCGGAGCCCATGAATAGCCCGGTGCCGATCACGCCGCCCAGGGACAACATGAAAATGTGCCGACTCTTCAGGGCCCGAGTCAGCTGGATGCCTTTACGATCGGTGTTTTCGCTCATGCCCGGCACCCCGACTCGCTGAGGCGGGCAGCGCATGACAGGAAGTCAGGCAAGGAGGAAGCAGCTTTACGGCAATTCATTATTATTATCTCCAATAAGCTTCGAAGACCGCGCTGCGGCGGTTGCGTCGATTATTGGAAAGCCATGTAAGGCCCTGTTGTACGTAAAGATCGAAGTTGTAGAAAGTCGTAACAAATTTGTACGTCAGCTCTGCAACAGGCCTTTGAGCGTGTGCAGCGAACCTTGCAGTTGCGCTTCGACCAAGGGCACCAACGATCGAATCGCGGTTTGGTCATTGCCCAGCGCCGCGATTTCCAGACTCCGTAATGCCTCGGCCAAGGCACGAAACCCCAGGGAATCGCCACTGCCGGCCAGACGGTGCGCCAGTTGTGCGACTTCGGTGCAATCATCGGCCTCAATGGCTTCGCCCAGTGCCTCACGATGTTGCACGATTGAATCGTGCAATACGGTCAGCAGGCCCTGAACTTTCTGTTCGCCAAGCAAACTGCGATGGGTCTGCAGCAACGGCCAGTCCATCGCTGCGTCGTCAACCTCAGACGGTGCGGTGGTTGCCCGCCCCGCCAGCACCCGTCGCAGGTTGTCCAGCTTCAGGGGTTTGGCCAGGATGCCATCCATGCCCGCATCCAGATAACCGCGGACCAACGCCGGTTGCACGCTGGCGGTCAAGGCAAAGATGCGCGTCTCACGGTTAGGTCCGTCGTTGTCACGGATCTGTTTGCACAACTGGACGCCGCTCATGCCCGGCAGGTGCACGTCCAGCAAGATCAGATCGAAGCTGCGCGCCGAGCATTGCGCCCATGCCTGTTCAGCGTCGTTGGCCAGCCACACTTGATGCCCGTCCCGTTGCAACAGGCCCTCGGCCACTTCGCGGTTGAGCGCCACGTCCTCGACCACCAGGATGTCCAGCGCCGGGCCCGCCGCATAAGTGGGCGTCGAGGCAATGGCCTCGATGGCCGGCTGCAACGTCAACTCGAACCAGAAACAACTGCCGCGCTCGACTTCGCTGCTGACGCCGATGCAGCCCCCCATCTTCTCCACCAGATGCTTACAGATGGCCAGCCCCAGTCCCGTGCCGCCATAACGCTGTGCGACTTCTTCGCTGGCCTGGGTGAATCGCTCGAAAATCTTCGCCTGCATCGCCGGGGCTATACCGATGCCGTTGTCGGTGACACTCACCCGCAGACGCTGTCCGCCCAGATCTGGCGGCAATGCGAGCAATGCCACTTCGACACAGACGTCACCGTTTTCTGTGAACTTGATCGCGTTGGCCAACAGGTTACTCAGCACCTGGCGCAGGTATTGCTCGACACCGTGGTGATGCTCGGCCACCCGTTGATCGACGCGGCAATGCAGGATCGTGTCATTGTCCAGCGCCTTGGGTTCCAGCAGCGTGAGGACTTCATCGAGCAATTGGCGCATCGAGAAATTCACCGGTTCCGGGAGGCTGGTGCCCTCCTCCAGCTTGGCGAAATACAGCACTTCATTGAGGATCGTCAGCAGCCCCTCGCCGGCCTTGTGCAGCGCATCCAGGCGTCTGCTGTCCTGCGGGTCGAGACGGGCACCGCTCAGCAGCTCGGCCATGCCAAGGATGCCATTGAGTGGCGTGCGCAGTTCGTGGCTCATGGTGGCCAGAAACCGTGATTTGGCGAGGTTGGCCGCTTCGGCGTCGTCCTTGGCGCGCATCAGGCTGGCCGTGCGCCGCTCGACCATGCGCAGTAATTCGTCGCGGTTGTCCTGCAGGGCCAGGCGGTCGGTTTCCCGGCGGTCGATGTCGCTGAGGATCGCCCTGCGCATGTCATCGAGGGCATGGGCCACGGTGTCGATTTCGTCGTTTTGCGCGCCAGGACGCTTGTCCAGGCGCAGCGGCTCGTGCCATTGCCCTGCGGCAATGCGCCGGGCAAATTCGGCCATGACTTTCAGATGCCGGGTCACCAGGCGATAAAACAGCCCCGACAACGCCACCGCCAGGCCGCAGAAAAACACCGCCATCCACAACAGGTTGGTCAAGCCGGTGGCATACAGGCGTTGATACACCGCCCCCAGGTCGGTGCTGACTTCCAGCTCGCCGAGATGGCGCAAGGGACCGGCAGGTGGTTGGTAATCCAGGGCAAAGCGCTCGATGCGCAACGGCCCTGCCGGCGCGGGATTGCCTTGCACCAGGTCGAAATCGGGACCGGTCAAATGCACCCTGGCGACGTCGGAGAAATCCACCAGGCCGCGCAGTTGCACATTCAATTGCTCTTGGTTCAGGTCCCAGAGACTGCGCTCCAGGCTGGCCAGGTAACCGGCGCGGATCAGCTCCATGCGCGAGTCGATCTCGCGCATTTCCCGGCGATACTCGATATACAACTGCACGCTGCTGGCCAGCACGGTAAAACACAGGCTGAACAGCAGGATGAACCACAGCAGGCGCCGCAGCAGTCCACCGGCACGTGCGCGGATCATTGTGCGTTCGCCGGCAGGTTGATCATGTCGCGGTAGATGACCTCGCTTTCATTGAGAAGGCGCTGGATATCACCGGCATCCACCATGCGCTGCAACTGCGCATCAATCTGCGGCATGTGGGCGGACAACGGCGAACGGCGGGAAACGGCGACCCGCAAATAATCCACGCTCAGGGCCTTGGGCAAGGCCACGATGTCCTGGGCGCCAGGCAGGGTTTCCACGTACAGCTCACCGGTGCGGCGCTCCTGGGTGATGAAATCGATGCGCCCGCGAATCAGCTTGCCGAAATTCTGGCGGCTGCTGGCGACCCATTCGATGTTGTTGTGTTGCGCGACCATGCGATCGAATGCCAGGCCGTAGCTTTCACCGAACAGCAAGCCGCCACGGTAGTGGGCCAGATCCTGCAGTTGTTCGAACTTCACCGGATGCTGGCGATTGATGAACAGCGCCACCTCTTCGCGCAGTACCGGCACGCTGGAAAACAACATGCTCTGTTCCCGTTGCGCGGTGCTGTAGGCGAGCACCACATCGACCCGGCCTTCGGCGACGTCCAGCAGGCAGCGTTTCCAGTTACCCAGCACCACAATCTCGACCTCATAGCCGAGTTGGCCGAATAACTGCCTGACCACACTGGGCGCCAGGCCACGCACCTGTTTGCCGTCGCTCCAGGAAATCGGCGGGTACACCGGGTAATCGCAATAGCGGATCTTGTCCGCCGCCTGCACGTTGCTCGCCAATAACATCAGTAACGCCCAGAGCAACCGTCCCACCGTCGTCACGCCGCCAGGCTGGCAGTGAACAGGTAGCCGGCGCCATGGATGGTGATGATCAGTTGCGGTTCGGCGGGATCGTCATGCAGTTTGCGGCGCAAGCGCCCCACCAGCACGTCGATCGAGCGATCGTTGGGCACCCATTCGCGGTTGCGGATCTGGTCCATCAATTGATCGCGGCTAAGGGTGTGGCCGCTGTTGCGCAAAAATACACTGAGCAACTGGTACTCGCCGTGGGTCAGCAAGGTCTCGCTGCCGTCCGGATCGATCAAGCGCCGGCGGTCGGTGTCCAGCGCCCAGTCGGCGAATTGCTTGACCGGTTTGGCGACAGCGGCAACCGGCTGTGGCACCTGCGCATGGCGTACCCGGCGAATGAGGTTTTTTGCCCGCGACACCAGTTCCCGTGGATTCAGAGGTTTGATCACGTAGTCATCGGCGCCGCATTCGAGGCCGACGATTCGGTCGATTTCGTCATTGCGCCCGGTGATCAGGATGATCCCGACTTCCGATCGCACGCGCAGTTCGCGGGTCAGGGTCAGGCCGTCCTTGCCTGGCAGGCGGATATCAAGCATGACCAGGTCGACAGCCTGGCTGGCCAGGAAGGTTTCGGCCAGTTCCGCCGTGGCGGCGCAGTGCACGTCGTAGCCTTCCTGTGACAGGTAGGCATGCAACAGTTCGCGAATCAGCGGATCGTCATCGACGATCAGTACCCGAGGAGTCATTGCTGGGTGTCCTGCTTGTTTCTTATTAGAGGGCTTGCATCAGCGGCAGAGAGTAGCCACTGCTGAACGGGCGATCAACAGCTACTCGTCTGCACGCAAAACCGCTGCCGGCCGCCGGCCTGCAAACCGTCGACCCAGGCTTCGCAAATCTGGATGCCCTGCTCGGGGGTAAAGGTCCCGGGATTGAGCCCGGACTCCAGCCACAGGCCATCGAGCAACGCGCTAAGGCTGATCGCGGCCAGGTCGGCGTCGAAGTGCTCTCCCCCTTCCTCCCACCCCTCCTCCTGCGCCAACTCCCTGAGCACCTTGCCCAGGATCGCGCGGTACTCGCCATAGGAATGCTCGTGGGCTTGATTGATCGCCTCGGCGGTTTTCACTGCGCCCCAGAAGGCGAGCCAGGCGTCGATCAGTTGCGGGTCGAGCAGTTCGGCGCAGAAGGACGCGCGAAAGAACGCCGACAAACGCTCCCGGCCAGTGGGTGCCGCTTGCTCCATGGCGTCGCGCAACAGCGTCATGACGCGCCCGGTGATCGCCATGTAGGCCTCGGCCACCAGTTCGTCCTTGCCCGAATAGTGATGGCTGATCAGCCCGACCGATACGCCCGCCTCAGCGGAAATCTTGCGGATCGACGCCCCCTGGAAACCATGGCGCTTGAGGCACACCAGTGTCGCCTCGATCAGATTGGCCTTGCGCAACTCCGGTTCCATGCGGGAAAAACGGGCTTCCTGATTCATGGGCGACTGCTCCTGGTTTGTCGATCGTTGGGGCTCGCGTTATGGCTTGCGAGTTGAACGAATGTACAGCAAGAGTATGCCCGCCTGAAAGATCGCCTTCGCGAGCAGGCTCGCTCCCACAGGTTTCTTGTCGTGCACGATATTTCCCAACGCCTTGACCAATTGTGGGAGCGAGCCTGCTCGCGAAGGCGTCAGTCCATTCACACATGATCCCGATCAGTCCCGATACCCCGGCGCCACCCGCTCCAACAATCGCAGTAACGCCGCCCAAGCCAATTGCATGGCATCAGGGTCGCTCAACTCACCCTCTTCCAGCGGCCGCCCCGGGTCATTGAACTGGCGCTCGGTATGCGCGCACACCTGCGCCGGTGGCAGGACCAACTCCCCGGCCGCCTGCGCCGCCAGCTGGATTTCGCAGGCCTTTTCCAGGTAATACATGCGCAAAAATGCCTGGCTCACGGTTTCGCCGACGGTCAGCAGGCCGTGGTTGCGCAGCATCAGCACCGGCTTGTCGCCCATGTCGGCCACCAGTCGCTGTTGCTCACTCATGTCCAGGGCCACGCCTTCGTAGTCGTGATAGGCCACCCGGCCGTAGAACTCCATGGAAATCTGGTTCACCGGCAACAACCCGCACTTCAACGCCGCCACTGCACAACCGGATTTAGTGTGGGTGTGCAGCACGCACTGCGCATCTTCGCGGGCACCGTGGATGGCGCTGTGAATCACGAACCCGGCCGGATTGACCGGGTACGGCGACGGCTCCACCGCGTTGCCATCGAGGTCGATCTTCACCAGGTTGGACGCGGTGATCTCATCGAACATCAGCCCGTAGGGATTGATCAGGAAGTGATGCTCAGGCCCTGGAATACGCACCGAGATGTGAGTGAAGATCAGGTCGGTCATGCGAAAGTGTGCAATCAGGCGATAACAGGCCGCCAGCTCTTCTCGCAGGCGCTGTTCGGTCGCGCTGCGCTCAGGGGCGGTCAGGGCGGTTGCGATGTTATTCATCGTTCGGGGTCTCCAGGGTGTTCGGTTGGGCAGACAGTAAGGCTGGACGCTTCGACAGGTCCAGCCATCCCCTGTACTTATTTGCTGGCCCAGGCGTTGAAACGTTCTTCCAGTTCTTCGCCATGGTCGACCCAGAAGCCGACGTTCATCGACAACGCGCCCTTGAGGTTCTGCGGCGCCGTGGGCACCCATTGCGCCCGTTTGTCATCGAGCCGCGCGGCGGCCTGGGTATTGGTCGGACCGTAGGGGATTTGCTCGACGTATTTCACCTGTGCATCCGGCTGGTTGGCAAAGGCGATGAAGCGCTTGGCCTGGTCGACGTGCCTGGAGCCCTTGATGATTGCCCAGTAGTCCATGCCGTACAGGCTGCCGGGCCAGACCAGGCCCAGATGACTGCCTTTCTGCGCGGCGTCGGCGATGCGCCCACTGTAGGTCGAGGTCATCACCACGTCGCCAGCGGTCAGCCATTGCGGCGGTTGCGCCCCGGCCTCCCACCACTGGATGTAGGGCTTTAGCTCAGTGAGCTTGGCAAATGCACGGTCCACGCCTTGCGGGGTACCGAGTACCTTGTACAAGTCTTCGGTTTTCACGCCGTCCGCCAGCAGGGCGAACTCCAGGTTGTACACCGCACGCTTGCGCAGCCCGCGCTTGCCGGGGATTTTCTGTACGTCCCAGAAATCTGCCCATGACGTCGGGGCCTGGGCCAGTTTGTCGCGATCGTAGGCAATCGCCACGCTCCACACCAACGCGGCGGACCCGCACTCTTGCGCCGCCTCGGGGATCAACTCTTCGCTGCCACCCAGGCGATTCCAGTCCAGTCGCTCATACATGCCCTCTTCGCAGCCACGCATCAGGTCCGGACCTTCGATCTGCACCACGTCCCAGTCGACGTTGCCGGTGTCGACCATCACTTTGATCCTGGCCATTTCACCGTTGTATTCGCTCTGGATCACCTTGCTTTGATCCACGGCGGCAAAAGGCTGGAAGAACGCCACGTCCTGGGCTTTTTGTCCGGCGCCGCCATAACCGACCACCATGTCCGACGCTGCCTGTGCGCTGCCAAGGCCCATGGCCAGGGTCAGCGCCAAGGGATAAAAACCGTGCTTGAGCGTATTCGATTTCATCAGTGGTTCCTCGTGCAGGTGCCAGGCGACCCAAGGTCGGCATGGCCCTTTTTTATTGTTGGTGAGGTTCGCCCCAGGAGCGGGCTCGACACGAAACTAATCAAGGCCAAGTAAAAAAACAAGTTGATTTTTTACTACGGGTAAATTTTTATAGACCCAACAAAAACAACGAATACCTGCTGCCTCTGTAGGAGCGAGCATGCTCGCGATGGGGGCCAACGATAACGCGGGCTGCCTGAATGCCCGCGTTATGGTTTACGTCCATCGCGAGCATGCTCGCTCCTACAGGTCAGCCCGCCCGGAGTATGCGCACCATGTCGAGCCCGACCCCAGCTTTTGCTCACCTGTTCGAACCCTTGCAGATCCGTGGCAAGCGCCTGAAAAACCGCATCATGTCCAGCGGTCACGACACCTCCATGCCCACTGACAACCTGGTGAACGAGCAGCTGATTGCCTATCACCGGGCACGTGCCGAAGGCGGCGTCGGGCTGATCGTGCTGCAGGTGGCCGGGGTGCATGACAGTGCGCGGTACACCTCCCACGTTCTGATGGCTACCGACGATGAATGCATCGAGGGCTACCGCAAGCTGGCGCAAACCTGCCACGCCCACGGCACGGTGGTGCTGTCGCAGGTGTTCCACCCGGGACGGGAAATCATGGAATCCAGCGATGGCCTGCTGGCCGTGGCTTACTCGGCATCGGCGGTGCCCAACGAGCGCTTCCGGGTTATGCCACGGGCGCTGGACCAGGCAATGATCGACGAGATTGTCGACGGTTACGCGACGGCGGCCCGACGCCTGCATCAAGCCGGCATCGATGGCGTGGAAGTGGTTGCCAGTCACGGTTACCTGCCGGCGCAGTTCATCAACCCGCGCGTCAACCGGCGCACCGACGGCTACAACGGCGAGCTGGAGCAGCGCCTGCGTTTCCTGCGTGAAGTCATCGCTGCGATTCGCGCTGCGACCGACGAGCACTTCATCATCGGCCTGCGCATCTCTGCCGATGAACGCGACCCCGAGGGGCTGACCGAAGACGAGTCCCTGGCTGCCGTGCAATCGCTGCAACCCCTGCTGGACTACGTTCACATTGTCGCCGGCACCTCGGCATCGCTCGGGGGGGCCGTGCACATCGTGCCGCCGATGGCGATCGAAGCGGCCTACCTGGCCAAGGAGGCTGGCACCTTCAAGGCTGGCTTGAGCATTCCGTTGTTCGTCACCGGGCGCATCAACCAGCCCCAGGAAGCCGAGCTGATTCTGGCGCGTGGCCAGGCCGATGTGTGCGGCATGACGCGGGCGTTAATCTGCGATCCGCAAATGCCCAACAAGACCGACGACGGCCGCGTGGAAGATGTGCGCGCGTGCATTGCCTGCAATCAGGCGTGCATCGGGCACTTCCACAAGGGCTTGCCGATTTCCTGCATCCAGCACCCGGAAACCGGTCGTGAATTGATATTTGGCCAGCGCCAAGCGACTGTAAAACGTAAGCGCATCATGGTCGTCGGCGGTGGGCCGGCCGGGATGAAAGCCGCTGCGGTGGCCGCCCAGCGCGGGCATGAGGTGACCCTGTACGAAGCCAGCGCGCAACTGGGCGGCCAGGTGTTGCTCGCGCAACTGCTGCCACGGCGCAGTGAATTCGGGGGTGCCAGCACCAACCTGCAGCGGGAAATGCAATTGGCCGGGGTGCGTGTGGTGCGCAATACCCGGGTCGACCGCGCTCTGGTGGAGCAGGAAAAGCCGGACACGGTGATCGTCGCCACCGGTGCTGAACCCTATTGGCCGCCCTTCGAGCGCGGTGGCGAGCTGCACGTGGTGGATGCCTGGCAAGTGCTGCGTGAGGAGGTAAAAATCGGCCGCTCGGTGGTGGTGGTCGATTGGCGCTGCGACTGGATCGGCCCCGGTATCGCCGAGCGCCTGACCCGTGCCGGACATCAAGTGCAACTGGCGGTCAACGGCACCCATTGCGGGGAAAACCTGCCGCTGTACGTGCGCGATCAATTGGCTGGCGAGTTGCACAAGCTCGCCATTCCCGTCATCCCTTACGCCCGGTTGTACGGTTGTGACGACAACACGGTCTACCTGCAACACACCGCCAGCGGCGAGCCGATGCTGATGGAGAACGTCGATACGCTGGTGCTTTGCCAGGGCCATCAGCCAGTGGATACCCTGGGCGCGCAACTGCAAGGCCTGGTGGAATTTCGGCGTATCGGCGACTGCCTGGCGCCGCGTACCGCCGAAGAAGCGATTTATGAGGGACTTAAAGTCGCGTGGGAGCTTTAAGCCTGTTTATACTCCGGGGCTTTAGCGCCAACCTTTGTAGGAGCTGCCGCAGGCTGCGATCTTTTGACCTGCTTTCAAAATACAAGATCAAAAGATCGCAGCCTGCGGCAGCTCCTACAGTGGGCCGTAGCTTACCGGTTTGGAACTCAGTATGAGCAATGACAGCAAGACCCAGGCCGAACCGCATTTTCTCGGCACGCGGATTCGCGGCCTGCGTAAACGCCGGGGCATGACCCTGGCGGAACTGGCCCGACAGAGCGAGCTGACCGCTGGCTACATCAGCCAACTGGAACGCAATCTCGCCTATCCGTCGATCCCGGCGCTGTTCAACATTGCCCGCAGTCTCGGCGTGACCATCCAATGGTTTTTCGCCAGCGAGGCGGTCACCGACCCTGAAGACGACGGCATTGTCGTGCGCAAGCACAGCCGCCTGAACGTGCATTACGAAGACGGCATCGTCGACCAGTTGTTGACCCCGCAAGCCAACCGTCAGCTGGAAATGCTCCACTCGCGTTTCCCGCCCGGCACCTACAGCCAGCAAAGCTATAGCCACGACGGCGAAGAAGCCGGCTATCTGCTGTCAGGCAGCTTTGAGTTGTGGGTCGGCGAGCGCTACTTTCAACTCAATGAAGGTGACAGCTTCAGTTTCTCCAGCCAGGAACCGCATCGTTATGGCAATCCCGGCGACGTGGATGCCGTGGTGATCTGGGTGATTACCCCACCGACTTTCTAGCGCCGGCCACGCCCGGCTGCCTGGACCACGCTTGCACGCTTGAGGGTGTCGCTCGGGAGTTCCTTGAACAACGCGCGATAGCTGCTGGAAAACCGGCCCAGGTGCCAGAACGACCAGTGCATCGCCACTTCGGCCACGGTGGTTTGTGCCGGCGTGCGGCTGAGCAGTTCGCGACGGGCGCTGTTCAGGCGGCGCAGGCGCAGCCATTGGGTTGGCGCCATGCCGGTGAAGGTCTTGAAGGCATGCTGCAGCTGGCGCAATGAAACCCCGGCGACCTCGGACAACGCCAACAGGTTGAGCTGTTCCTCCGGGCTCTCCGCCGCCCATTCCCCTACCCGCTTCATGATCGCCCGCTCCCCTGCCCGGCGCTGCAATGCTCCCGGGTCGAGGCAGGTACAGGCGTTGTCGAGGATGAACAGGCAATCCTCCAGCAGTTGCTGGGTCAAGGCTTCGCGGCTTGGCGGGTCGTAGGTCTGCGACAGCTGGGTCAGGGTTGCGCTGAGCCAACGGCTGAACAATGCATTTTGCTGCGAATTGAGCGGCGCCATGAACAACCCCTCCAGCCGCGCGACATCCAGGGCGTGACGCTGGACAAACTCGGGCCCGAACACCACGGCGATTTCCTGGTAGTTCTCCGGGGTGATCCAGATATTGCGGCTTTCGCCGTTCAACACGTACAGCGCGTTGTCGCTACGGTCGAAACAGAACGCGAGCGCGCCTTGTGGCGCGCTGAAATTCTGCTCGACCCGGGTGTTCATGTGCTCCTCGTAAATCTCTACGCCCTGTAGATCCAGATAGCGCACCCTGCCGGCAAAATGCCCCGGCGACATCTGTTGGTAATGCTGGACCCAGCCCGGTGTGGCACGGATTTGCTCGGCGATATCACAGGTATTGAACGCTTGAACGTGTAGTGAATTGCAGACTGTCATTGGGTGACCTTACGCACTCTTTTGGTGCGCTTTGTCCTGCTTAAAGTGGATAGATGGAACCGCAAGGCTCGCCCAAGATAGACGTCAACGCGCTACAGGGGAAGTGTCCGGCGGATGAAACCGGCCTCTCCTGGCGTTAATAAAACCAATAACGAGGTCTTTATGAATGTCCCTTTCGATCAGCTGTTCACTTGGCTGAAAGATCACAAGATTACCGAAGTCGAGTGCGTCGTCAGCGACCTGACCGGCATTGCACGCGGCAAAATCGCACCCACCAACAAGTTCCTGCATGAGCGAGGCATGCGCCTGCCGGAAAGTGTGCTGTTGCAAACGGTAACCGGGGACTTTGTCGACGACGACATCTACTACGACCTGCTTGACCCGGCGGATATCGACATGGTCTGCAAGCCGGTATCCGATGCAGTGTACGTCGTGCCTTGGGCGATCGAGCCGACCGCCATCGTGATTCACGACACCTTCGACAAGTTCGGCAACCCGATTGAACTGTCGCCGCGCAACGTGCTCAAGAAAGTCCTGCAGCTGTACACCGATAAAGGCTGGCGGCCGATTGTCGCGCCGGAAATGGAGTTCTACCTGACCCAGCGTTGCGAAGACCCGGATTTGCCACTCAAGGCCCCGATGGGCCGCTCCGGGCGCGCCGAAAGCGGTCGCCAGTCGTTCTCCATCGACGCCGCCAACGAATTCGACCCACTGTTCGAAGACGTCTACGACTGGTGCGAACTCCAGGGCCTGGACCTCGACACACTGATCCACGAAGACGGCCCGGCGCAGATGGAAATCAACTTCCGCCACGGCGACGCCCTGGACCTGGCCGACCAGATCACCGTGTTCAAGCGCACCATGCGCGAGGCGGCGCTCAAGCACAATGTCGCGGCGACGTTCATGGCCAAGCCGGTCGGCGATGAGCCGGGCAGCGCCATGCATATCCACCAGAGCGTGGTGGACATTGCCACCGGCCAGCCGATCTTCGCCGACGCCGACGGCAACATGAGCGAGTTGTTCCTGCACCACATCGGTGGCTTGCAGAAGTACATCCCCAAAGTCCTGCCGATGTTCGCGCCGAACGTCAACTCGTTCCGCCGCTTCCTGCCGGACACTTCGGCACCGGTGAACGTCGAATGGGGCGAAGAAAACCGCACCGTCGGCCTGCGCGTACCGACCTCGAGCCCCGACGCCATGCGTGTGGAAAACCGCTTGCCCGGGGCCGATGCCAACCCTTACCTGGCCATCGCCGCCAGCCTGCTGTGCGGTTTCCTGGGCATGGTCGAGCGCATTGAACCGAGCGCCGCGGTGCAGGGCCGGGCCTATGAGCGGCGCAACCTGCGCCTGCCGATCACCATCGAAGACGCGCTGACGCAGATGGAGGAATGCGCCACCGTCAGCCGCTACCTGGGCGACAAGTTCGTGCGCGGCTACGTCGCGGTCAAGCGCGCCGAGCATGAGAACTTCAAGCGCGTGATCAGCTCGTGGGAGCGCGAGTTCCTGTTGCTCAGCGTCTGACTCGAAGACCTCTTCGCGAGCAGGCTCGCTCCCACATTTGAAATGCATTCCCCTGTGGGAGCGAGCCTGCTCGCGAAAGCGGCCGCCAGAACACCAAAAATCACCTGAAAAAACCAATAATTCCAAGAGGTGTCGAGATGCGTCTATTGAAACACGTGCTCCCGCTTGCGCTCACCGTTCTGTGCAGCGCCGTCGCCCAGGCTCAGCCTCAGGTCAGTGTCTACAACTGGACCGACTACATCGGCGAGACCACCCTCGCCGACTTCCAGGCAAAAACCTCGATCAAAGTGATCTACGACGTTTTCGACTCCAATGAAACCCTGGAAGGCAAGTTGCTCGCCGGGCGTACCGGGTACGACGTGGTCGTGCCCTCCAACCACTTCCTCGCCCGCCAGGTGAAGGCCGGCGCGTTCCTCAAGCTGGACCGCGAGCAACTGCCGAACTTCAAGAACCTGGACCCGAAACTGCTGGCCTTGCTGGAGAAAAACGATCCGGGCAATGCGCACTCGGTGCCGTACCTGTGGGGCACCAACGGCATCGGCTACAACGTCGACAAGGTCAAGCAGGTGCTGGGCATCGACCGCATCGATTCCTGGGCCGTACTGTTCGAGCCAGAAAACATCAAGAAACTCAGCCAGTGCGGCGTATCGGTGATGGACTCGGCCGATGAAGTGTTTCCCGCAGTCCTCAACTACATGGGCATGGACCCGCGCAGCGAGAACCCCGAAGACTTCAAGAAAGCCGAAGCCAAGCTGCTGGGCATCCGTCCGTACATTACCTATTTCCATTCGTCCAAGTACGTCTCGGACCTGGCCAATGGCGACATCTGCGTGGCATTCGGTTACTCCGGCGATGTGTTCCAGGCCGCCAACCGCGCCAAGGAAGCCAATAACGGCGTGAACATCGCCTACGCCATTCCCAAGGAAGGCAGCAACCTGTGGTTCGACCTGCTGGCCATTCCCGCCGACGCCAGCAACCCGAAAGAGGCACACGCGTTCATCAACTACCTCCTCGACCCGCAAGTGATCGCCAAGGTCAGCGCCTCGGTCGGCTATGCCAACCCCAATCCGGCGGCAAAGCAGTACATGGACCCTGAATTGGTGAACAACCCCGAGGTTTACCCGCCGCAGGAAGTGCTCGACAAGCTCTATATCTCCACCACCCCGCCGCAGTCGATCATGCGCCTGATGACCCGCTCGTGGAGCAAAGTGAAGTCCAACCAATGAACCAGTACACACAGGAACATGCTCGCTCGTATTACGCCGCGTCGGCCCATGGCATGGCGCAATTTCCCGGGCTGACAGCGGACCTTGAGGCCGATGTCTGCGTGATTGGCGGTGGTTTCACCGGCATCAACACGGCCATCGAACTGGCCCAGCGCGGGCTCTCGGTGATCCTGCTGGAAGGCCGGCGGATCGGCTGGGGTGCCAGCGGGCGCAACGGCGGACAACTGATACGCGGCATTGGTCATGACGTCAGTGGTTTCGCCAAACATATCGGTGCCGAAGGTGTGCGCTATCTGGAGCGCGCCGGTATCGAATCGGTCGAGCTGGTGGGCCGGCGAATCCGCGAACACGGCATCGATTGTGACCTGCGCTGGGGTTTTTGCGAATTGGCTAACACCCCGGCGCAGTTTGCGGGACTTGCGTCTGAATACGCAGCGCTCAAGGAATCGGGGTACCCCCACGAAACCCGCCTGGTCGAGCCCGGACAGATTCGCACGCACGTGGTCAATTCAGGCGTATATGCCGGCGGTCTGGTCGACATGGGGTCCGGTCACCTGCACCCCTTGAACCTGGTCCTGGGCGAAGCGCGGCTTGCGTCGTCCCTTGGCGTGCAGATCTTCGAGCAGAGTCCGGTGCTGGAGTTGATCCATGGTGACACCGTGCAGGTTCGTTGTGCTGGCGGCACGGTTCGCGCGGGTAGCCTGGTGCTTGCCTGTAACGCCCACCTGGAAGAACTCGAACCGAAACTCAGCGGCAAGGTGCTCCCGGCCGGCAGCTACATCATTGCCACCGAACCCTTGTCGGCAGACGTTGCCGCGCAGCTGATCCCGCATAACCTGGCGCTGTGCGACCAGAAAGTCGGCCTGGACTACTACCGGCTCTCGGCAGACCGGCGCCTGTTGTTCGGCGGTGCCTGCCATTATTCCGGGCGCGATCCACGGGACATCACGGCCTACATGCGCCCGCAGATGCTCAAGGTCTTTCCGCAGCTGGCGAATGTGCGCATCGACTATCAATGGGGCGGCAAGATCGGCATCACAGCCAATCGATTCCCACAGGTCGGGCGCCTGCGCCAACACCCGAACGTGTTCTACGCCCAGGGTTACTCAGGCCATGGCCTCAACGTGACCCACTGGTGCGCAAAACTGCTGGGCGAAGCGATCCAGGCCGGACATAGCAAAGGCTTCGATGTGTTCAGCGCCGTTCCGCACATGACCTTCCCGGGCGGCCGCGCCCTGCGCTCGCCGCTGCTGGCGCTCGGCATGCTGTGGTACCGGATGCGCGAAGTGCTCGGTTAACCCCCGTGCCCCTCTTGCGGCACGCGGCGGTCTCTGTAGGAGCGAGCATGCTCGCGAAAAACCTGAGAGCACCGCGGGGTGCCAGGCTCCCCTCGTTATCGTTAACGACCATCGCGAGCATGCTCGCTCCTACAGTAAATCGGGTGCATCTGGTCGACTGCCAGGCCCATGCGCCAACCCCATAACCTTTATTTCGATTTGCTCAATCGCGAGTCACTTCTATATTGAGGGGGTGCTCTGAACTTCGTGCCTCCTGTTGAGCCTCGCCCATGGCAACTACTGATCAACTGATCATCTGCGAGCACTGCGACTGCGTGTATCAAAAAGTCACACTCGCCAAACATCAGAAAACCCTGTGTACACGCTGCGGCGGCGTGCTTCAGCGCTATAACGGCCTGACGGTGGAGCAACGCCTGGCGTTGACCTTCACCGCATTGATGCTGTGGATTTTCGCCAACTTCTATCCGGTCATGAGCATCAGCCTCAAAGGCCTGAAAAATAGCGCAACACTTTGGGATTCGGTGCTGGCGTTGAGCCTGGGCCCCATCACCTTCATCGCCATGGTGGCGGCGATCGCCATGATCATCGCGCCGATTTTCCAGTTGGTGCTCTTGATCTGGGTCCTGGGTTTCGCCCTCACCCACAGGCGTTCACCTGGTTTCAGATTCTGCATGCGCTGGCTGGAAACCCTCAGGCCGTGGAGCATGCTGGAAGTCTGCCTGCTGGGAGCAATGGTCGCCGTGATCAAGCTCGCCGGGTTACTGGATGTGCTGCCCGGCATCGGTCTGTTCGCCTTGGCCATCCTCAGCCTGATGATGATCCGCATTGCCGGCCGCGATATCCGTGAACTATGGGACATCGTATGACAACACCTCCTGTCGCCAGTGATCTCAACCTGTGCCTGTGCCACAGCTGCGGCCTGGCCTGTGACATGACCTTCGAACCCCATGAATGCGAGCGCTGTGGCGCTCCCCTGCATCGACGTAAACCCAACTCGTTGACCCGGACCTGGGCGTATATGTTCACCGCACTGGTGTTTTACATCCCGGCCAATTTGCTGCCTGTGATGAACACCAAGATGGTCGGCAATGGCGCCGACAGCACGATCATGAGCGGCGTGATTGAGTTCTGGCAGCACGGAGCCTGGGATATAGCCCTGATCATCTTCATCGCCAGCATCGCGGTGCCTGGCGTCAAGTTCGTCGCACTGACGCTGCTGCTGGTGACCGTTCAGCGCGATAGCCAGTGGGCACTGCGCGAGCGTTCGCAAATGTACCGTTTTGTCGAGCTCATCGGTTATTGGTCGATGCTTGACGTCATCGTAGTGGCCCTGGTGGCCTCCCTGGTCAAGTTCCAGGCCCTGGCCGATATCGAACCGCGCCCGGGCATTTTGTTCTTTGGCCTGGTGGTGGTGTTCACCATGCTCTCCGCGATGAGTTTCGATCCGCGACTGATCTGGGATAAAGAGCGGCAAAAACCATTAAATGAGGAGGTCACGGATGAAGTCACAAGCCACTGACGGGCCGTTGGTCCCGGGCCAAGCTCCGATCAAGACCCGCCGCTTCAGCTTTTCGCTCGTGTGGATCGTACCGATCGTTGCGGTGCTGGTGGGGATATCGCTGGTGGTCCACAGCATCTTGCAGGAAGGTCCCACCATCACCGTCACCTTCAAGACTGGTGACGGCCTGACCGCCAACAAGACCGAAGTCAAATACCGCAACGTGGTAATCGGTCATGTCTCGGACGTAGAACTGGCCAACGACCAGAAGAGCGTGAACGCCACCATCAAACTGGCCAAACAGGCCGAAAGCTTCACCCGCAAAGACTCGCAGTTTTGGGTGGTTAGGCCGCGGATCGGCGCTGGCGGGGTGTCGGGTATCGATACGCTGTTGTCCGGGGATTACATCGGCGCCGATATCGGCCAGGACAATGCACGGGCGAAGACCTTCAAAGGCCTGGAAAACCCGCCAGCCATCACCTATGGCGAGCCGGGCAAGCGTTTCACCCTGCACACCCAGGACCTGGGGTCACTGGATATTGGCTCGCCGGTCTACTACCGCAAGATTCCGGTCGGCCAGGTCGTGGCCTACGCCCTGGACCCCGATGGCAAAGGGGTGAACATCGAACTGTTCATCCACGCCCCCAATGATCAGTACGTCACTGAGAACACCCGATTCTGGAACGCCAGCGGTGTGGACGTGAGCGTCGGTGCCAACGGGTTTGCGGTCAAGACCGAGTCCCTGTCTTCCTTGCTGGTGGGTGGGATTGCGTTCCGTGCGCCGGAATACAGCCCCGACGACAAACCGGCCCCGGAAGAATATGCCTACGAACTGTTCGAGGACCAGCAAACCGCCCTCGCCCCGCCCTACGGCAAGGCGCAATACCTGAGTTTACGTTTCGATCAGGCGCTGCGCGGGCTCAAGGTCGATGCACCGGTGGAATTCCTGGGTGTGGAATTCGGGCGAGTTGTCTCGATCAATCTGGATTTCGACGCGAAGAAACGCACGTTCCCGGTCAATGTCGGCATCGTGATTTATCCGCAACGACTCGGCCAGGCCCACGCAAAAATGCTCAAGGCCTTGAATCATGACCCCAATGACGAAGCCGCGGGCGTCCGCCTGATGGGCTCTTTCGTCGAAAACGGCCTGCGTGCGCAGGCCCGTAGCGGCAATCTGTTGACCGGTCAGCTATACATTGCACTCGATTTTTACCCCAAGGCCGAGAAAGTCGTTTTCGATCCCACCGCCCGCCCCGTTTCCATTCCAACGATTCCGGGCAGCCTCGAACAATTGCAGGAAAAGCTCGAGGCCATGGTCACCAAGATCAATCAACTGCCCATCGAACGGATCGCCGGCAATCTGGACAGCAACCTCGTCGAATTGCGCAAGGGTTTGTCGCAATTCAATGCCAAGACCTTGCCTAGCGTACAAAGCACCCTGGGGGACGTGAGCAAAACCCTGCAATCGGCCAGCACCACCTTGCAATCGGCCAATTCGACGCTTGCCGATGACTCGCCGCAACGGGAAAAACTCAGCCAGACGATGGATGAGCTCGGACGCACCTCGCGCGCCTTGCGTGATCTGGCCGATTATCTGGGCCGGCATCCGGAATCATTGATTCGCGGCCGTCCAAACAATGCCGCGCCGATCGATATGCAAGGGCCGCCGAGCAAATGACCACAGGAGCAACATTCATGGCTTTTTCACTGAAAATCACCTTGTTCGCCGCGTTGTCGTTGCTCGCCGCCTGCCGCAGCGATCCGATTCAGTTTCACACCCTGACCCCAGCCCAACTGACGGGCACTTCACGCAATGGCGCGCAAATCGAGATTGAATTGCTCAGCGTCCCGCCGCAGGTCGATCGCCCGCAGATCGTCGTACGCCAGGGCAATACCGGCATGGCGATCCTGGAAACCGACTGGTGGGGTGCCAGCCTGGTGGATGAGTTGCGCAGCGCCTTGCTCGACCAGATGATCAACAATAATCCGCAACGCAGGCTGTTGGTGCGCCTGGAGGTACAGCGCTTCGATTCGATTCCCGGCCAGTATGGATTGCTCGACGTAAGATGGCGCCTGCGCAGCAGCAATGGCCATGAGGACGTCATCGGCAATTGCCGCAGCACCCTGCAGACCCCATCAGGACCCTCGATCGAGGAGCTGGTAGCTGCGCAGCAGAACAACGTCAGGCGCCTGGCCGCGCTGATCAGCCAGGCAGCGGCTGGCACGCAAAAAGGTTGTCCATCCGCCAATGCCAACCAATGATGCAATCCCCCTGTCCAAGCGAGGCTTTGTGGCGAGGGGATTTATCCCCGCTGGGTCGCGCAGCGGCCCCAAAACCTGCAAATCGGTGTATCTGATTCCGTGTGCATTAGCGTTGCGACTGCTTCGCAGCCGAACGGGGATAAATCCCCTCGCTACAAAGGTTCGCCCACAGGATTTGACGATTTTTTCTCATTCGAGGCTCTACATTAGCCGGCGTTGAATCTGCAAATGATTCGTATTGATCTAGAATAATTGACGTCGTTCTTTTTCTCGATTGAATCAGCTTGCATGACCCAAAATAACAGGAGCCGGCGCCGCATGAAGTCCCCAATCCCTTCGTTCCTCAAAAAGGCCCTGCTGGCCACCGCTTTGCTGAGCGCTGGTCACGCGTACGCCGCCGATACCGCTGGTATCGTGGTCTACAACGCACAGCATGAAAGCCTGACCAAATCCTGGGTCGAAGGTTTTACGCAGGAAACCGGTATTCCGGTGACCTTGCGCAACGGCGACGATACCGAAATGGGCAACCAGATCGTGCAGGAAGGCGCCGACTCGCCGGCCGATGTATTCCTCACCGAGAACTCCCCGGCGATGGTGTTGGTCGACAACGCCGGTTTGTTCGCGCCCGTGGACAAAACCACCCTGGAACAGGTCGATTCAGCCTACCGCCCGGCCCACGGCAAATGGCTGGGCATCGCTGCACGCTCCACGGTGTTCGTCTACAACCCGAGCAAATTGTCCGAAGCCCAGTTGCCCAAGTCGATCATGGACCTTGCCGCGCCGAACTGGAAAGGCCGCTGGGGCGCATCCCCGGGCGGCGCCGACTTCCAGGCGATCGTTGCCGCCATGATCGAACAAAAAGGCGAAGCCGCCACCCTGGAGTGGCTCAAGGCGATGAAAACCAACTTCAGCGCGTACCGGGGCAACAGTTCGGTGCTCAAGGCGGTGAATGCCGGGCAGATCGACAGCGGCGTGATATACCACTATTACAGCTTCGTCGATCAGGCAAAGACCGGCGAGAACAGCAAGAACACTGCCTTGCACTACTTCAAACACAAGGACCCGGGAGCGTTTGTCAGCATTTCCGGAGGTGGCGTCCTGGCCTCCAGCAAACACAAGGAACAAGCCCAGGCGTTCCTCAAGTGGATCACTGGCAAGGACGGCCAGGCCATCCTCAAGGACGGCAAGTCGTTTGAATACGCCGTGGGCAAGAACGCCGAATCCAACCCTAAACTGGTGCCTTTGCAGCAGCTCGACGCGCCGTCCGTGGACGCCTCGAAACTCGACAGTAGAAAAGCCGTGGAGCTGATGACTCAGGCGGGACTGCTCTAATTGATGCCTGAAATCCTGCCGGTGGATACCGCCCAAGCGCTACCCGCCAATTTACGTAGACGGTCACGCGGCATGTTCGCGAGCCGCGGTGGCGCGTGGGTGGTCGGGTTGTCGGTGCTGGTGTCGTTGCTGGCACTGCTGCCGATTGCCTACGTCATCGGCGTGTCCTTGCAAACCGGCTGGTCCACGGTGGTGACCTTGGTGTTCCGCCCACGGGTGGGCGAGTTGCTGACCAACACCGTGTTGCTGGTGGTACTGACCATTCCCCTTTGCGTGGCGCTGGGTGTGGCACTGGCCTGGCTGACCGAACGCACGGATCTGCCGGGGCGGCGCTGGTGGTCGTTACTGGCCACGGCCCCCCTGGCGGTGCCAGCCTTTGTCCACAGCTATGCCTGGGTCAGCCTGGTGCCGCCGATCCACGGCTTGTTTGCCGGGGTGCTGGTGTCGGTCATTGCCTACTTCCCGTTTCTCTACCTGCCGATTGCCGCAACGCTGCGGCGCCTCGACCCGGCCATTGAAGATGTCGGCGAATCCCTTGGGCTCAAGCCGTGGGCGGTATTTTTTCGCGTCGTGCTCCCGCAGTTGCGCCTGGCCATTTGCGGTGGCGCGTTGCTGGTCGGCCTGCATCTGCTGGCCGAGTACGGTCTGTACGCGATGATCCGCTTCGACACCTTCACCACCGCGATCTTCGATCAGTTCAAGTCCACCTTCAACGGGCCTGCCGCCCACATGCTGGCCAGCGTGCTTGCCTTGTGTTGCCTGGTGATGCTGACCGTGGAATCCGCCGCTCGGGGCCATGCGCGCTACGCCCGCGTGGGCACCGGTAGTGCCCGTGAGCAACGGGTGGTGCACCTGAAAACCCCGGCCAGGGTGCTCGCATTGACCTTGCAGGGCGTCACATGTGCCCTGGCGCTGGGTGTGCCCCTGATCACCCTTGGCGGATGGTTGATCGCCGGCGGCGTGCAAGCCTGGGACCTGGATGAGCTCCTGCCGGCCCTGCAACAGACCCTGCTGCTGGGTGTCGCGGGCGCGGCCCTGACCACCTGCGCGGCCATTCCCATCGCCTGGTTGTCAATCCGCTATCCGGGACGGATGCAACGGATACTGGAAAGCTGCAACTACATCACCAGCTCATTGCCGGGCATCGTCGTGGCGTTGGCCCTGGTGACCGTGACCATTCACTTTGCCCGACCGATCTACCAGACCACCATCACCGTGCTCTTGGCTTATCTGCTGATGTTCTTGCCTCGGGCCCTGGTGAGCTTGCGCGCCGGCATCGCCCAGGCACCCGTTGAACTGGAAAACATTGCCCGCAGCCTGGGCCGCTCCCCTGCCCGCGCGTTGTGGCTGATCACCCTGCGCCTGGCCGCTCCGGGGGCGGCTGCCGGCGCGGCGCTGGTGTTCCTGGCGATCACCAATGAACTGACCGCCACCCTGTTGCTCGCGCCGAACGGCACGCGGACCCTCGCTACCGGGTTCTGGGCCATGACCAGCGAAATCGACTATGTCGCTGCAGCGCCCTATGCCCTGCTGATGATCCTGTTGTCGCTGCCGCTGACCGGGCTCCTTTATCACCAATCGAAAAAAACGGCTGGCCGATGAACACTCTTGAACTGCATTCACTGAACAAGTCCTACGGCGCCCACAAAGCCCTGGATAACGTCAGCCTGTCGGTACCCAGCGGCAGCCGTACGGTCATCGTCGGCCCCTCGGGCTCGGGCAAGACCACCTTGCTGCGCATGATTGCCGGCTTCGAGTTCCCTGACTCCGGCCGCTTGTCGCTCAATGGTCAAACCCTGGTCGACAGCACCCATGAAGTACCGGCACACCAACGCCTGATTGGCTATGTCCCGCAGGACGGCGCTTTGTTTCCGCACATGACCGTGGCCGCCAACATCGGCTTCGGCTTGTCGATCAAAGGCCACGAAAAGCACGAGCGTGTCGCCCAGTTGATGGACAGCGTTGCCCTCGATTCGACCATGGCCGCGCGCTGGCCCCACGAGTTGTCCGGCGGACAGCAGCAGCGTGTAGCGCTGGCACGGGCACTGGCGCAGCGGCCGCGCCTGATGTTGCTGGACGAGCCGTTTTCGGCACTCGATACCGGTTTGCGCGCGGTCATGCGCAAGATGGTCGCCCGCCTGCTGGAAGACGCAGGGGTCACCACCATCCTGGTCACCCACGACCAGAGCGAAGCCTTGTCCTTCGCCGATCAACTGGCCGTGATGCGCCATGGCCGGCTGGTGCAGTCAGGCCATCCGCTGGACCTCTACCGCTACCCCGAAGACGAACAGACAGCGCTGTTTCTTGGCGACGCCGTGGTCATGCCGGCCAGGATCGAGGCGGGCTGGGCGCATTGCGACCTGGGCCGGATACCGGTCAACAATCATCGCAACAACCACTCGGCGCAGATCATGCTCCGGCCCGAACAGTTGCAACTGGCCAGCGTCTTGCCAGACGACACCGGTGTCGCTGGCTGCCGGGCAAAGGTCATCGACCGCGACTTCAGCGGAAACACCTGCACCTTGACCGTGGAGTTACAGCCTCGCGCCCCCGACCAGCCGATTGGCCGATCCTTGCTGGTGCGCAGCTCCGGCATGTATGCGCCGCCGGCGGGCAGCGCCGTGCAGGTCTCGACGATTGGCCACGCGCACGTGCTGAGCGAACCTTGAGCCAAGGCCCTCAAAGGTCGAAGCGATCTACCGCCCGACGCCGCTCGTTGTCATCGCGCACATCGTAGTTGGCCGTGGTCTGGATATTGCTGTGATGCGCCAGTTTTTGCGCGATGGACAGATCGTGTTCTTCAATCACCCGGGTGATGAACGAACGGCGAAAATCATGCGGCATGATTTTCACCCCCACCTGTGTGCCCCGCTGCCGGGCGATGTAATAGATCGCGTGCTTGGTAATGCGCTCACGGGTGATGTGACTGCCGCGCCGGATTCGGTTGAACAGGAACGGATCGTCCTCTTCGCCTTCCTTGAGCATCGAGCGGCGCAGTTCCAGCCAGGCATCGAGCTTGGCGAAAGCCCAGGCCGGGGCGTACTTGATCAACTGTTTGTTGCCCTTGGCCGTGACGCGCAGGCTGCGCTCATTGAAGTCGACCTGATTGAGGTCGAGGTTCACCGACTCCGATTTGCGCATGCCAGAACCGTACAGGATCGCAATGATGGCGGCGTCGCGCAGGCCTTGTGGCCGAGGATCGGCGGCGCAGACCTCCATCAATTCCTGGATCAATGAGCGCCGCAGGTTGCGCCCCTGGGACAGACGCGTGCCGGCGATACCCTTGACCGAGCGCATTTTCAACAAGTGTTCCTGGCTGATCAGGCTCATGCGCCACGCTTCGTTCATCACTCCGCGCACCGCATTGACGTACAGCGACGACGTGTTGGGCGCGTAACCGTCGGTGCGCAATGTCGCAACCAGGGCGATGACGTCTTCAGGTTGCAGGTCGTGCCAGGCAATCTCCTCGACATTCATGTCTTCGAAGCCCAGGCGGTCGGCGGCGTCCTGCAAGACGTAACGCATGGTCAATTGGCTGGAGGGGGCCAGTCGGGCCAGATACAGGGTCAGGGGATTGGGTTTGGCGGCTTTTGGATCAGCAGCAGGTAAGTCAGTCAAACGAAACGGCCTTGAATAAAGAGGAAGCAGAAAACGCTGTAAGACAGGGATGCCGCTACGCTGCCGGTCGTGGCCTGGAAAGTCAAATACTCTGCCGGCAAACACCGTATTGGCCGACGAACCGATAGACGAACTGAAACATGGCAATGCTAAACCTTGATCGGACTCGATCGGGGCAGGAGCAAGCCATGAGAATCAGTGTTTTGGGTAGCGGCTACGTCGGCCTGGTGCAAGCGGCCGTCCTGGCTGAAGTCGGCCACGACGTGGTCTGCATGGACGTCGACGAGAAAAAAGTCGAGTTGTTGCAACAGGGCCACGTGAGCATTTTCGAACCGGGGCTGGCCAGCCTGGTGCGCGAAGGCCTGGACGCCCGTCGTTTGCAGTTCACCAGCGATGAAAAACTCGCGGTGCAACATGGCCAGGTGCTGTTTATTGCTGTCGGTACGCCGTCGCGTGACGATGGTTCGGCAGACCTGAGTCAGGTGATGGCGGTCGGCGAGGCGGTGGCGCGGCACCGTGAGCAACCGCTGATCCTGGTGGAAAAGTCCACGGTGCCGGTGGGAACTGGCGATGCGTTGCGGACGCATATCGACAAGTGCCTGATCAAGGTCGGGCGCCTGTTGCAGTTCGATATCGTGTCCAATCCCGAATTTCTCAAGGAAGGCTCGGCCGTGTCCGACTGCCGGCGTCCGGACCGTATCGTCATTGGCTGCGAACGCGAAGACGTGCGCGAGGTAATGCGTGACCTGTACGCCCCCTTCAACCGCAACCATGAACGCGTCATGTTCATGGACCTGCGCAGTGCCGAACTGACCAAATACGCCGCCAACTGCATGCTGGCGACCAAGATCAGCTTCATCAACCAGATCGCCGAACTGGCCGAACACCTGGGTGCCGATATCGAATCGGTGCGCCTGGGCATCGGCGCCGATTCGCGCATCGGCTACCACTTCATCTACCCCGGCTGCGGTTATGGTGGCTCGTGCTTCCCCAAGGACATGCGTGCCCTGATCCACAGCGCCGAAGAGGCCAATTGCACAAGCGACCTGCTGCAAGCGGTGGAAGCCATCAACCAGCGCCAGAAACACAAGCTGTTCGAGCGCCTCAAGGCCTTCTACAAAGGCGATCTGCGCGGTAAGACCTTTGCCGTCTGGGGCCTGGCATTCAAACCCAACACCGACGACATGCGCGATGCACCGAGCCGGCCATTGCTGGAGTCGCTGTGGGCCGCTGGCGCCAATGTCCGCGCATTCGACCCCGAAGCCATGCAGCAAACCCAGCAACTATACCCCGATGAAAGCAGGCTGATGCTGATGGGTACGCCGGAATCGGTACTCAACGGTGCGGACGCGCTGATCATCTGCACCGAATGGCAACAATTCAAGGCACCGGATTTTGATCTGATCCGCCAGCGGCTCAATGCACCGGTGATCTTCGATGGCCGCAACCTGTACGATGCCGAGCGCCTGGCGCGCAATGGCTTCCTGTACTTTCCGATGGGCCGCGGCGAGTCGCGCAAGTTGCCGATTCCCTATCAGCAATGGCCTGCGGCTCAAGTGGTCGCATAACACGTCGCGATGGTCGCCAACGATGACGCTGGCTGCCTGTTACCCCGCGGTGCCCGGAAATCCATCGCGAGCATGCTCGCTCCTACAGAAAACGTGCGAAGAAACAGCCATGGGCCAGACACAAGCAGAGCCCCATGGCGGTGCTGGCCATGGCGCTGGACATCCAATGGAAATGCGATTCCCGATACATCAGAAATTATGAACTGAAGCTTCATTAATATGAATTTGTCAGCATAGGAAAGGCGCGGCACACTGTCGCCGTTCCTCCCCCAACAGTTGGAACACCTTCAAGGGCTTTCCGGGTTTCCCAGGCAAGCCCTTTTTTTTCCTCGGTTTTTAATGGAACGATGTTCATCATGCTTGCTCGCTGGTTGCCCGCCGCCATCAACACCCGCCCTTCGGAATGGAGTCGCGCTGCCATCGGCATGGCGCTGGGAACAATGTTCAGCGTCTGGCTGTGCGCTCAGGTATTCGGCATGCAAGTGGCGCAGCACCTGGTCGGTCCGCTGGGTGCCTCGGCGGTCTTGCTGTTTGCCGTGTCTTCCGGCGCGCTCGCGCAACCCTGGTCGATTCTCGGCGGCTACTTGAGTGCTGCGGTGGTAGCGTTGCTGGTGGCCCACGTGCTGGGTCGGACCCTGGGCAGCGCGTGTCTCGCGGCGGGCATGGCGCTGATCCTGATGTGCTGGCTGCGTTGCCTGCACCCGCCGGCCGGGGCACTGGCATTGCTGATGGTGCTGGCGGACCCCGCGACCATTGCCATGGACTGGAAAGCCCTGGGCCCGGTGATGCTCGCCGCATTGACCATGCTGTTCAGCGCCTTGGCCTACAACAACTTGACGCGCATCCGTTACCCGAAACGCGCCAGCGAACCGGTGGCCGTCGTTCCCGCCGACCACCCTCCTGTCGACAGCCAGGCGATCACCGCCCAGGACCTGAAACTGGCCCTGGCGCAGATGGAGGCCTTCATTGACGTTACCCCTGAAGACCTTGAACAGCTGATCCATGCCACTGAGTTGCAGGCCAGGCGGCGCAGTATTGGCGAGGTGCTAAGCCGTAGCGCCTGAACCGGACTGTTTTTCGTTTGCTTCTGCAAAAATGCAGAAAGCACCTGCACATTTTCCGGTTGTACGAGGCAAATTTGCACTGTTACGATCCTGCATCGCTCGCGCGCGAGCTTGTCTATAAAGAACAATAAAAGCAGGGAGTTAGTGATGACTGCTGAGGTTTTATCGAAAGGGACTTCGTCCATGGTTGCCACGCAAAATGAAGTGCTGGCCGAGGTCCGCAACCACATCGGTCACCTGACCCTCAACCGCCCCGCCGGTCTCAACGCCATTACCCTGGAAATGGTGCGCGACCTGCAACGTCAGCTCGACGCCTGGGCACAGGATGAACAGGTGCATGCGGTGGTACTGCGTGGCGCCGGCGAAAAAGCCTTCTGTGCCGGTGGCGACATTCGCTCGCTCTACGACAGTTTCAAGAGCGGCGACACCCTGCACCAAGACTTCTTCGTCGAGGAATACGCCCTCGACCTCGCGATTCATCATTACCGCAAACCGGTGCTGGCCTTGATGGACGGCTTCGTGCTGGGCGGCGGCATGGGCCTGGTGCAAGGCGCCGACCTGCGGGTGGTCACCGAGAAAAGTCGACTGGCGATGCCTGAAGTCGGCATCGGTTATTTCCCGGACGTCGGCGGCAGTTACTTCCTGCCGCGCATCCCCGGGGAACTGGGGATATACCTGGGCGTCAGCGGCGTGCAGATCCGCGCGGCCGATGCGCTGTACTGCGGTCTGGCCGATTGGTATCTGGACAGCAGCAAGCTGGCCACGCTGGATGACAGACTCGATCAACTGCAATGGCACGACACGCCATTGAAGGACCTTCAGGGCCTGCTGGCGAAGCTCGGGGTGCAACAGTTGCCCGATGCGCCGCTGGCCGCCTTGCGCCCGGCTATCGACCATTTCTTCGCCTTGCCCGATGTGCCGAGTATTGTGGAGCAAATGCGTGAGGTAACGGTCGCCGACAGCCATGAGTGGGCGACGACCACCGCCGACCTGCTGCAGACCCGCTCGCCCCTGGCGATGGGCGTGACCCTGGAAATGCTCCGGCGCGGCCGGCACCTGAGCCTTGAACAGTGCTTCGCCCTTGAACTGCACCTGGACCGCCAGTGGTTCGAGCGCGGCGACCTGATCGAAGGCGTGCGCGCCCTGCTGATCGACAAAGACAAGAATCCGCGCTGGAACCCACCCACCCTCCAGGCGCTGGACGCCGAACATGTAGCGAGTTTCTTCAACGGTTTCGATGAGAGCGGGAGCTGAATCATGCACGACCTCGAATTGACTGAAGAACAAGTCATGATCCGCGACATGGCCCGGGACTTTGCCCGGGGCGAAATCGCGCCCCACGCCCAGGCCTGGGAAAAAGCCGGCTGGATCGACGATGCCCTGGTGGCGAAGATGGGTGAGTTGGGCCTGTTGGGCATGGTGGTGCCCGAGGAATGGGGCGGCACCTATGTCGACTATGTTGCCTACGCCTTGGCGGTGGAGGAAATCTCTGCTGGCGATGGCGCCACCGGCGCGTTCATGAGCATCCACAACTCGGTGGGCTGCGGGCCGGTGCTCAACTATGGCAGCGAAGAGCAGAAACAAACCTGGCTGGCCGATCTTGCCAGCGGCCAGGTCATTGGGTGCTTCTGCCTGACCGAACCCCAAGCCGGTTCCGAGGCGCACAACCTGCGCACCCGCGCCGAATTGCGCGATGGCCAGTGGGTGCTCAACGGCGCCAAGCAGTTTGTCAGCAACGGCAAACGGGCCAAGTTGGCCATCGTGTTTGCCGTGACCGACCCGGAGCTTGGCAAGCGCGGCATTTCGGCGTTCCTGGTACCGACCGATACCCCTGGCTTTATCGTCGATCGCACCGAACACAAAATGGGCATCCGTGCCTCCGATACCTGTGCGGTCACTCTGAACAACTGCACCATTGCCGAGGCCAATCTGCTGGGTGAACGCGGCAAGGGCCTGGCCATTGCCCTGTCCAACCTCGAAGGCGGCCGCATCGGCATCGCCGCCCAGGCGCTGGGCATTGCCCGCGCGGCATTCGAAGCGGCGCTGACCTATTCCCGCGAGCGCGTGCAGTTCGGCAAAACGATTAATGAACACCAGAGTATCGCCAACCTGCTGGCCGACATGCACATGCAACTGAACGCAGCGCGGCTGATGATCCTGCACGCGGCACGCCTGCGCACGGCCGGCAAGCCATGCCTGTCAGAGGCCTCGCAGGCCAAGCTGTTTGCTTCGGAAATGACCGAGAAAGTCTGCTCGTCAGCGATTCAGATTCACGGCGGGTATGGGTATCTGGAAGATTACCCGGTCGAGAAGTATTACCGGGATGCGCGGATCACGCAGATCTATGAAGGGTCGAGCGAGATTCAGCGGATGGTGATTGCCCGCGAATTGAAGAATTACCCACTTTAAAGCTTGAGAGCTTCGCGAGCAGGCTCGCTCCCACATGGGACCTCAGCGTGAATGAGATCCCTGTGGGAGCGAGCCTGCTCGCGAAGAGGCCCGCAGGCCACTACATCACTTGCCCTGGAACTCGGCCTCACGCTTGGCAATAAACGCCGCCATCCCTTCCTTCTGATCCTGCGTCGCAAACGCCGCATGGAACACCCGACGTTCAAAGCGCACGCCTTCGGACAAGCTCACTTCAAAGGCACGGTTCACGCTTTCCTTGACCATCATCGCAATCGGCAGCGACTTCTTGGCAATCAACGCCGCGACTTTCAGCGCTTCATCCAGCAATTCATCGCTCGGCACGATGCGCGCCACGATGCCGCAACGCTCCGCTTCCACGGCATCGATCAAACGCCCGCTCAAGCACATCTCCATGGCCTTGGCCTTGCCCACGGCGCGGGTCAGGCGCTGGGTGCCACCCATGCCCGGCAACACGCCGAGGTTGATTTCCGGCTGGCCGAACTTGGCGTTATCACCGGCCAGGATGAAGTCGCACATCAGTGCCAGCTCACAGCCACCGCCCAGGGCGAAGCCGTTGACGGCGGCGATGATCGGCTTGCGACGGTTGGCCACGCGGTCGCTGTCGCTGAACAGGTCGTCGATATAGATCTGCGGATAGGTCAGCTCGGCCATTTCCTTGATGTCAGCACCGGCGGCAAAGGCCTTTTTCGAACCGGTCAGGACGATGCAACCGATGTTCGAGTCGGCCTCAAAGCCGTCGAGGGCGTGGTTCAGTTCGCTGACGATCTGCGCGTTCAACGCGTTCAGCGCCTGCGGGCGGTTGAGGGTAATCAGGCCGACCCGGCCATGGGTTTCCAGCAAAATCGTTTCGTAGTTCATTAATTGACTCCTGCTAAGCACTCGGTCCCTGTAGGAGCGAGCATGCTCGCGATGAACCAGAGAACGCTGTGGGGTATCAGGCACCCAGCGTCATCGTTGACCACCATCGCGAGCATGCTCGCTCCTACAGGGGTTCCTTTTCAAAGATTGCGTGAAATGACCATGCGTTGAATATCGCTGGTGCCTTCGTAGATCTGGCAGACCCGCACGTCGCGGTAGATCCGCTCCAGCGGGAAGTCGTTCAAGTAGCCGTAGCCACCCAATGTTTGCAACGCCGACGAGCATACCTTCTCGGCCATTTCGGATGCGAACAGCTTGGCCATCGATGCTTCCACCAACGCTGGCTTGCCGCTGTCTCGAAGCGCCGCCGCGTAATGCACCATCTGCCGCGCCACGGCGATCTGGGTCGCCATGTCCGCCAGGCGGAAGGCCACGGCCTGGTGCTCGATGATCGGCTTGCCGAAGCTCTCGCGCTCACGGGCATAGTCGCGGGCCGCTTCGAAGGCGGCGCGAGCCATGCCCACCGATTGCGAGGCGATGCCGACACGCCCGCCTTCAAGGTTGGCCAGGGCGATCCGGTAGCCTTCGCCCTCTTCACCCAGGCGATTGGCCACTGGCACTTTCACCTCTTCGAAGAGAATCTGGCAGGTGTCCGAGGCATGCTGGCCGAGCTTGTCCTCGACCCGGGCGACTTTGTAGCCCGGCGAATCGGTGGGCACGATGAATGCCGTGATGCCGCGCTTGCCGGCCGACGGGTCGGTCACGGCGAACACGATTACAACCCCGGCGTTCTGCCCGGAGGTGATGAACTGTTTGCAGCCGTTGAGCACGTAGTGATCGCCGTCCAGGCGCGCGCGGGTTTTCAGGCCGCTGGCGTCGGAGCCGGCCTGAGGTTCGGTCAGGGCGAAAGCACCGAGCATCGCGCCACTGGCCAGGGGCTTGAGGAAGCGCTCTTTCTGATCGTCGTTGCCGTAGTTGAGAATCGGCACGCAACCTACCGAGTTGTGCACGCTCATGATGGTCGAGCAGGCACCGTCGCCCGCGGCGATTTCCTCCAGGGCCATGGCGTAGGCCAGGTAACCGGTATCGCAACCGCCCCACTGCTCCGGCACCAGCATGCCGAAGAAGCCCAGTTCGCCCATCTCGGTGATGGCTTCCTTGGGAAAGCGGTGTTCACGGTCCCATTCGGCGGCGAACGGTTTCAGCCGTTCCTGGGCAAAGTCCCGGGCCGCGTCGCGTATTTGCTGTTGTTCGTCATTGGGGATCATGACCATTCCTTGAAAAGGTAATCGCCCCCTGTGTAGGAGCTGACGAGTGAAACGAGGCTGCGATCTTTTGATGTTGCTTTTAAAGATCAAGATCAAAAGATCGAAGCCTGCGGCAGCTCCTACAGGGGTCGTGTTAGTAGAGGCATTCCACAGCCATGGCCGTCGCTTCGCCGCCACCGATGCAAATCGCTGCAACGCCGCGCTTCAGGCCTTTCTGGCGCAGGGCCGAGAGCAAGGTCACCAGGATCCGTGCGCCAGAGGCGCCAATGGGGTGGCCGAGGGCGCAGGCGCCGCCGTGCACGTTGAGTTTTTCGTGAGGGATTTCCAGCTTGGTCATGGTCACCAGGCTGACCACGGCGAAGGCTTCGTTGACTTCCACCAGATCGACGTCGTCCAGCGACCAACCGGTTTTCTTCATCAATTTCTCGATCGCGCCCACCGGTGCAACCGGGAACAGGCTCGGCGTATCGGCGAATGCCGCATGACCGTGGATCACCGCCAGTGGCTTGAGGCCACGCTTGCCGGCTTCGGAACGGCGCATCAGCACCAGTGCCGCCGCGCCGTCGGAGATGGAGCTGGAGTTGGCCGCCGTCACGGTACCGCCATCGCGAAACGCCGGTTTCAGCGAGGCAATCTTGTCCAGTCGGGCTTTCGGTGGCTGCTCGTCGTTGCTGATCGTCACCTGTTCCTTGCCGACGGTGACGGTCAACGGCACGATCTCGTCCTTGAAGCTGCCATCCTTGATGGCCTGCTGGGCGCGGGTGGTCGAGGCCACCGCAAACGCATCCTGGGCTTCGCGGCTGAAACCATTGGTTTCGGCGCAGTCTTCGGCGAAGGTTCCCATCAGGCGTCCCTTGTCGTAGGCGTCTTCCAGGCCGTCGAGGAACATTGAATCCAGCACCCGCCCATGCCCCATGCGATAGCCACTGCGTGCACGGTCCAACAGGTACGGCGCGTTGGACATGCTTTCCATGCCACCGGCGACTACCACCTCGGCGCTGCCGGCCACCAGCATGTCATGGGCCAGGATGGCCGCTTCCATGCCCGAGCCGCACATCTTGTTGAGGGTGGTGCAACGGGTCGATTTATCCAGGCCGGCGCCCAGTGCCGCCTGACGCGCAGGCGCCTGGCCCTGGCCGGCAGGCAATACGCAGCCGAACAGCACTTCGTCGACGGCATCGCTGGCAACGCCAGCACGTTCCACCGCGGCCTTGATGGCGGCGGCACCGAGTTGCGGCGCCGTGAGGCTTTTCAGTTCGCCCTGGAAGCCGCCCATCGGGGTGCGCACGGCGCTGACGATAACAATTGGATCGTTGGCAATAGTCATGACAAATCCTCCTTATTTGGCCGCCATGCGCAAGGCACCGTCGAGACGGATCACCTCGCCATTGAGCATGCTGTTTTCAATGATATGCCGGACCAGCGAAGCGTACTCGGCGGGTTTGCCCAGGCGCGGTGGAAACGGCACGCCGGCAGCCAGGGAGTCGCGCACTTCCTGGGTCATGCCGGCCATCATCGGCGTTTCGAAAATGCCCGGGGCGATGGTCATCACGCGGATACCGAAGCGCGCCAGTTCACGGGCGGCCGGCAAGGTCAGGCTGACGATCGCCCCCTTGGACGCCGAGTACGCCGCCTGGCCGATCTGGCCGTCGTAAGCCGCCGCAGAGGCGGTGTTGATGATCACGCCGCGCTCGCCATCGGCGTCCGCTTCGGTTTCGGCAATCGCCGCCGAGGCCAGGCGCAACATGTTGAAGCTGCCGATCAGGTTGACGTTGATCACCTGGCTGAAGCTTGCCAGCGCATGCGGACCGTTCTTGCCCAGAATCTTTTCGCCACGCACGATGCCGGCACAGTTGACCAGGCCATTGAGGCCACCGAAGGCCTTGACCGTTGCCTGCACCGCGGCCTCGGCCGCTGCTTCGCTGCTGATGTCTGCCACCACGCTTTGCGCGCCCAGGCGCTGGGCCTGCGCCGCGACAGCCTCGGCATTCATGTCCACCAGCATCACCTTGGCGCCGGCCGCGACCAGCATTTCAGCAGTGGCCGCACCGAGGCCGGAAGCACCGCCGGTGACGAGAAAAACCTTGTTTTCGATCTGCATGATTGTTTCCTTGGATTCAAGCTGGAACGTTCTTCGCCGCGGCCTCTTGAGCCTTGGCGACTTCCTGGTTGCGCAAGATAAAGCGCTGCAATTTGCCGCTTGGGGTTTTCGGCAACTCGCTGACAAATTCGATTTCGCGGGGATACGAGTGCGCCGCCAGGCGCTTGCGCACGTATTGGCGCAACTCTTCGGCCAGCTCCGGGGTTGCGCGGTATTGCGAGCAGATCACGACGAAGGCCTTGACCAGCTCAGTGCGCTCCGGATCGGGCTTGCCGACCACTGCGGCTTCCACCACCGCCGGGTGCTCGATCAATGCGCTTTCCACATCGAACGGGCCGACGCGGTAGCCGGAGGTGGTGATCACGTCGTCGCTACGGCCGACGAAGCTGATGCTGCCGTCCGGGTTCCACTCGACCGTGTCGCCGCTCAAGTAGTAATTGCCGACGAAGGCCTTGGTCGGCGCGCCTTCGTAGCCAGCGAACCAGCACATCGGCGATTGGGTACGGTCGATGGCGAGAATCCCCGGCTGGCCGACGCCCAGTTCCCGGTAGTCATCGTCCAGCACCACGATGCGGTGGCCGGGCGAGGCAAAACCGGCGGCGCCCATATGGATCGGGTGCTCCAGGCCATGGTGGTTACACAGCACCATGCCTAGTTCGGTCTGGCCGTAATGGTCATGGATGACCACGTCCAGGTTATCGGCGAACCAACGGATCACTTCCGGGTTCAGCGGCTCGCCGGCGCTGCTGACAATGCGCAGCTTGCCCTTGATCGACCTGGCGAATTCCTCGCCACCGGCGATCAACAGGCGATAAGCCGTCGGTGAGCCGGTGAGGTTGGTGATCCCGTACTTGTTGATCACCCGGCAGGTGCTTTCCAGGGTGAACGGACCATCGTAGAAAGTAATCGGATGCCCCATGGACAGCGGACCTGTCACGCCGAAATAGATGCCATAGGCCCAGCCCGGGTCGGCCAGGTTCCAGAAGGCGTCTTCGGGGCGCAGATCCACTGCGTCAAGGGTGTAGCCCTTGAAGGCGGCGATGGCCTTGAGCGGCACCGACAGCGCTTTTGAAGGGCCAGTGGTGCCCGAGGTAAACATCAGCAGGAACGGGTCTTCGCCGGTCAGCAGCACCGGTTCGCAATCATTGCCGTAGTTGGCCAGTTCGGCCCAGAAGCTGTAGTCACCACGGACAATGCCCTGCCCTTTGGCACCTGCGACGGTGACGATGGTTGGGCAGTCGGCGACTTCCGCGAGTTTCGAGCGATTGACCGCGTCGGTCACCACTACTTTGGCTCCGGAACTACCCAGGCGATGCTCGATGGCCTTGGGGCCGAAAGCGGTGAACAACGGTTGATACACCGCGCCGATGCGCCAGGTGGCAAACACGGTGATCAGCAATTCGATATTGCGTGGCAGGAGCCCGGCGACTTTGTCGCCTTTCTTCACGCCTTGGGCCAGCAGGAAGTTGGCGAAACGCGCGGCTTTGTCCTGCAGGTCGGTGAAAGTGTAGGTCGCGCTGGTGCCGTCACGTCCCTCCCAGAACAACGCGATACGCCCAGGGAGCGCATGCCGGTCGCAACATTCGATACAGGCGTTGAGAGCGGTCAGATTGCCTGCGAGTGCGGCATCGACGGTGTGCTGGTAGTTGAACTGTGAAACAGCAGACAAGTAATCGCGCATTGCCAGAGTCCCTGTATTTTTTGTTAGGTGGGGGAACCGTAACCAACAGGGAAATACTCGCTCCAGGCGGGGTGTGGGGCAATGGTCAAAGTTATCAAGTTGCTTGACTGGTTTGGCCAAAAACCAACCTGGGAACGCGATCCCTGTAGGAGCTGCCGCAGGCTGCGATCTTTTGATCTGTTTTTCAGCGGCCCCGAAAAGATCAGGATCAAAAGATCGCAGCCTGCGGCAGCTCCTACAGGGGGGTTAGGGAGATTCGTTGAGAATCAAACTGCGGTAATGCCCGGGGTTGGACCCCGACCATTTGCGAAATGCCTTGTAGAACGAACTCGTATCGGCAAACCCCAGCCGGGCGGCGATGTCGGCGAAGCTGATGGCTGGTTCCGCCAGCCAGGCGATGGCCAGTTCCTTGCGCACGCTGTCCTTGAGCCCCTGATACGTCTGACCTTCCTCGGCAAGGCGACGGCGCAGGGTCGAGGCCGACATGCACAGGCGTTGCGCCAGGGTTTCGGTCTCCGGCCACTGCTCGGCGGGTAGTTGCCGCAGGTCCTGCTTGATCCGGCTGGCCAGGCTTTGCGGGTCGCGGTACTTGACCAGGATGTTGGCCGGCGCATGGGCCAGGAAGCGCCGCAGCTCCTCAAGGCTGCGCTTGATCGGCAGGCCCAGGCAGTCAGCGGAAAAGATCATCCGTGTACGTGGTCGGTCGAAACGCAGGTTCTCGGAGAACATCACCTGATAGTCATGGCAGAAATCCGGCTGCGCACAGCGCAGCTCGATCGCCAGGATCGGAATTCGGCGTCCGGCCAGCCAACAGGCCACGCCGTGCACGATCATCCAATAGGTAAAGTAAGTGAAGGCCCGACGCGGTTCATGGTCGTCCTCGAGCAACACGATTTCCGCCAGGCTTTGCTGATGAACCAGCTCGGCAGGCATGCGCTCAAGCATCAACGACAGGAAACTCAAACCCGTGGTGAGCCCGGCGGCCAGGCTGGGCTGGACCATGGCGCAGCGACAGAGGAACTCCAGGCTGCCGGATTTGAGCTTGCGCGGGTCCATGCCGAAAAACTCGTCATCCCCACGCCGCGCCAGCAAGCGCCACAAGCGCGCATAAGCGCTGGCCGCAACACGGGCGTCGCTGCTGGCGAGCAATGCCGGATCAATGCCGACCTTGTGCAATACCTCGTCGGTGGCTGCGCCCGGCTCGCAACTTTGCAGCAGCGCTTCACGCACCAACTGAATGGAAATAGTGTCTTTTTCCGACATTACGCGAGGCGAGCCCTGTTCTGGTTCGAGGAGGTGGGCATATTAACGCAGCCGCCTGCCTGGCGCAGATCCCTGTAGCAGGTGGCTTATCGGTGAAGGTGGCTGGTAGCCTATCTTTTGTTGACTGCGTACATATCCGTTCCTGCGGTAACGGCCGCTTATCTTTTGTTGACTGCGTACATATCCATTCCTGCGGTAACGGCCGCTTATGGTTTCGCTTTTACAGCGACTCCCTTTTTCAAACGCCAAAAAGGAAGCAAAAGGCTGTGCCCCACCACTCGG
>NZ_JBXAHO010000027.1:0-9261 GCF_058795195.1 Pseudomonas sp. GW823-FHT06B06
CCCCCCCCCCCCCCCCCCCCCCCCCCCCCCCCCCCCCCCCCCCCCCCCCCCCCCCCCCCCCCCCCCCCCCCCCCCCAGGACCGGAGCGAGGCACCGAACGCCGGGGGCAAGAGCCCTTGGTTATTTGGGGCTCTTCCAAGTGACTCGCTGTAAGAGCGAAACCCTAAGTGGCCGTTACCGCAGGAATGGATATGTACTCCGTCAACAATCAATAGGTCGGCTGCCAGGCCGCCATCGTTTGAAAATCTTAAGTACGCATCCCCCGCCCACTCACCAGCAACCGCGCACAACCGATGTACAGTACGATCGTCGCCACCACCATGAACGTAATCGCAATGCTGATCCGAATATCCGACACCCCGAGAATGCCGTAACGGAACGCATTGACCATGTGCAGCACCGGGTTGGCCAAGGACACGGTCTGCCAGAACGGCGGCAGCAACGAGATCGAGTAGAACACCCCGCCCAGATAGGTCAAGGGCGTCAGCACAAACGTCGGGATGATCGAGATGTCATCGAAGTTGCGTGCAAACACGGCGTTGATGAAGCCCAGCAGCGAGAAGATGGTCGCAGTCAGCACCACCACCAGAATGGTCACGCCCAAGTGATGCACCTGCAGATCGGTGAAGAACAGCGACAACAGCGTCACGATGATCCCGACCATCAAGCCGCGCAGCACGCCGCCGAGGGTGTAGCCGATCAGGATGGTGTGCGGCGACACCGGTGACACCATCAATTCTTCGATGGAACGCTGGAATTTACTGCCGAAGAAACTCGACACCACGTTTCCGTAGGAGTTGGTGATCACCGACATCATGATCAGGCCCGGCACGATGTACTCCATGTAAGTGAAGCCACCCATATCGCCGATTTGTCGACCGATCAGGTTGCCGAAGATCACGAAGTACAGAACCATGGTGATCGCTGGCGGCAGCAGGGTCTGCGGCCAGATCCGGGTAAAGCGCCGGACCTCACGGTAAACGATGGTATTGAGGGCAACGAGGTTGGGCTGCAGCTCGGAACTCATACCGCCACCTTCGACAGATTTTTCTCCACCAGGGACACGAACAACTCCTCGAGGCGATTGGTTTTGTTACGCAGGCTCAGCACTTCAATGTTCTGTTGGGCAAGCTGAGTGAACAGCGCAGTGATGCCCATGCTTTTGTCCACCTGGACTTCCAGGGTGTGGGCATCGAGCAAGCGTGACGGATAGCCGATCAACTGTGGCGGCGCGCTCACGCTGCCCTTCAGATCCAGCAGGAAAGTCTCGACGTGCAGCTGGCCGAGCAACTGTTTCATGCTGGTGTTCTCGACGATGGTGCCGTGATCGATGATGCCGATATTGCGGCACAACTGCTCAGCCTCTTCCAGATAGTGCGTGGTGAGGATGATGGTGATGCCTTTCTTGTTCAGCTCGGTGAGGAAAGTCCACATCGAACGGCGCAGCTCGATGTCCACCCCGGCAGTCGGTTCGTCGAGGATCAACAGGCGCGGTTCGTGGACCAGCGCACGGGCGATCATCAGGCGACGCTTCATGCCACCGGACAGCGAACGCGACGGCACATCGCGCTTGTCCCACAGGCCAAGTTGGGTCAGGTATTGCTCGGCGCGTTCCTTGGCAACTTTCGCCGGGATGCCGTAGTAACCAGCCTGGGTCACGACGATGTCGAAGGTCTTTTCGAACTGGTTGAAGTTGAACTCCTGGGGTACGACGCCGATGCAGCGCTTAAGCGCCGCCGGGTTCTTGTCCAGGTCGTGGCCGAAGATATTCACCGTGCCGCTGGTCTTGTTCACCAGGGTCGAAAGAATGCCGATGGTCGTGGATTTGCCGGCGCCGTTGGGGCCGAGCAAGGCGAAGAAGTCACCTTCGGCGACATCCAGATCGATACCACTCAAGGCCTGGAAACCGTTGCCGTAGGTTTTGGTTAGCTGCCGGATGGACAGAGCGGAACTCATATCGGATTACGCACCAAGAAGGGAAGAAAGGGACAGATATGGGCGGGCGGCGAGCAATGCAACCGCGGCGCATCAGTGCAATGGTGCTTGTCGCCGCCGCACAAGTACAGTCAAGTGTGTCGATAGTGAGTATTAAGTCAACGCGGTCATGACCGCCTTGCGATACGCCGGACGCTCTTTCAACCGTGCGTACCAGGCCTGCAGATGGGGCTGTGGCGAGCGTTCGATCGGCATCTCGAACCAGGCATAAATGAAACTCCCCAAGGGAATGTCGCCCATGCCGATCTCGTCACCGGACAGGTATGGCTGGCTCGCCAGCGCCTGATCGGCCATCGCCAGCAGCGCTTCGCACTCCTTGATTGCAGCCTGGATCGCAGGCCAGTCCTGTTGATCGGCCGGGGTGCGCAATACGCCCCAGAACACCGTACGGAACGGTCCGGCAAAACTCGAAGTGGTCCAGTCCATCCACTTCTCGGCGCTGGCCCGCGCTTGCAGATCTGCCGGATACCACGGGGTGTTCGGCGCATGCCTGGCCATCAGATAGCGGACGATGGCGTTGGATTCCCACAACACGAATCCATCGTCTTCAATCACCGGCACGCGGCCATTGGGGTTCATGGCACGGTACTCGGGCGTATCGACGACACCAAAGGCACCGCCCGCATCAATGGCCTCATAGGCCAGGCCCAATTCCTCGGCGGCCCACAATGGTTTTCTGACATTCGATGAATTTTTCCGACCCCAGATCTTCAGCATGACCGCCTCTTTATGGATGAATGCGCAGGCAGCATACGCCGGATCAGGCGCGACTCAAATCGCTGCGCATGTCTCCCAGCAGCGGCGCAAGATGCTCGCCGAACAGGTGCGGATAGCACTTTTCAAGGTGTTCGAAGAAGAACTTTTCCGGCACGTCGGTGAACTGGCCGTGGTCGATCAGGTACTCCATCAACTGCTCGCCGTCGCGATTGAAGGGATGAAACACGCTGTCATTGATCCCGTCGAATTCCAGCGGCGCCACATTGAATAAGTCGCACAACCCCTGGTTGAACGCAGGGGTGGCCTTGACCCAACGACCATTCAAATAGAGCTCGGTGTAGCCGTGCATGGCGAACACGTCGCTCTTGAGCAATTCGAGCAGGCGCGGGGTCGACAGATGATTGCGCACGTCCGCCAGACCGATGCGTGCAGCAATCCCGCAATGCCGCGCGGCACCGGCCAGTAGCGTGGCTTTGGGCACGCAATAACTCTCCCCGCTCGCCAGCGCATAACTGCCACGCAAGGTCTGTGGGTCACGACTGAAGGTGTACGGGTTGTAGCGCACCGCCTCGCGCACGGCGTAATAGAGCTGGATCGCCTGCTGGAGCGGGTCGCGACTGGCGCCACGATGTTTTTCGGCGAACTCCACCACGCAGGGGTGGTCACTATCGATGAAGCGGCCGGGGCTCAGATACTCATGCATGCGGGCAATCTCCAGGGCAAGCCCCGAGTCTATCGAGAGGTTCAGCACAGAGATAACGACGTTTCGGCCAAACATGGGCGCTTTGCCGCCCGCTCAATGAACGATTTTTCACGGTCTGTCGCACCTAAGGCCTACACAATCATCCAGGGTTTCCCACGATTTCAATCACCTCGCTCTGACCACCCCGTTTCGCGGATGCCGTCTAAGCTCTGTGGGTTGGTTCGCCCTGGGTTCACGGAGGATTAAATATGCTGCTGTTGTGGATAATGGTTCTGGTTGTCGGGATAGCTTATTTAGCCCACCGTCGCATCGCGCCGCTGCCTGCCCTGGGCATCGTGGCTGTCTTTCTGCTGGCAATGGGCGCATTCAGCCGCGCACCGGGCTGGCTGCTGTTGATTTTCTGGGTGCTCACCGCCGCCGTGGCGGCGCCTCTGCTATTGCCTGACCTGCGCCGCAAATTCTTCAGCGCACCGATGTTCAACTGGTTCCAGAAAACCTTGCCGCCGATGTCGGACACCGAACGCGACGCCATCGAAGCCGGTACGGTGTGGTGGGACGGCGAGCTGTTCAGCGGTCGTCCGGACTGGAACAAGCTGCTGTCCTATCCCAAGGTGCAACTGAACGAGGAAGAACAGACTTTCATCGACGGTCCGACCGAAGAGCTCTGCGCCATGGTCAGCGACTGGCAGCTCGGTCAAACCATGGACTTGCCGGCCGAGGCCTGGACTTACATCAAGGACAACGGCTTTTTTGCCCTGATCATTCCCAAAGAGTTTGGCGGCAAGGGGTTCTCGGCCTACGCCCACTCGCAAGTGGCGATGAAACTGGCCAGTCACAGCGGCGATCTGGCTTCTACCGTGATGGTCCCCAACTCTCTCGGCCCAGCCGAACTGTTGCTGCACTACGGCACCGACGAGCAACGCAACCATTACCTGCCACGCCTGGCGCGCGGCGACGAAATTCCCTGTTTTGCACTGACCGGCCCTCTCGCGGGTTCGGACGCGGGCGGCATGCCTGACACCGGGGTGATCTGCAAAGGCGAATGGGAAGGCAAGGAAACCCTCGGCCTACGCCTCAATTGGGAAAAGCGCTACATCACCCTGGGCCCGGTCGCCACCCTGCTCGGCCTGGCGTTCAAGGCGTACGATCCGGACCACTTGCTGGGCGAGGAGGAAGACCTGGGTATCAGCCTGGCGCTGATTCCAACCGATCTGCCCGGTGTTGAAATCGGCCGTCGTCACCTGCCCCTGGGGGCGGCGTTCATGAACGGTCCTAATTCCGGCAAGGACGTTTTCGTACCGTTGGAGTTCCTGATCGGCGGCCAGGAAATGCTCGGCAAGGGCTGGATGATGCTGATGAATTGCCTGTCCGTCGGGCGTTCGATTTCCCTGCCGGCGGTGGGCACCGGCATGGCCAAGTTCACCAGCCTGGTGACCGGCCAGTACGCGCAGATCCGCGAGCAGTTCAATGTGCCGATCGCCGCTTTCGAAGGCATCCAGGAAGCCATGGCGCGCATCGGCGGCAACGCCTGGATGATGGACGCCGCGCGGATGCTGACTGCCAACGCGGTGGACCTCGGCGAGAAACCGTCGGTGCTGTCGGCGATTCTCAAGTACCACCTCACCGAGCGTGGCCGCGAGTGCATCAGCCAGGCGATGGATGTGCACGGCGGCAAGGCGATCATCATGGGGCCGAACAACTACCTGGGCCGCAAATGGAACGGCGCACCGATCTTCATTACCGTGGAAGGCGCGAACATTCTTTCGCGCAACCTGATGATCTTCGGCCAGGGCGCGATTCGCTGCCACCCCTTCGTGCTCAAGGAAATGGCCCTGGCCACTCGGGAGGACAAGGATCAGGCACTTACCGAGTTCGATGGCCTGCTGCTCAAGCACATCGGCTTTGCCGTGGGCAACGCCGCCAGCACGCTGGTGCTGAACCTCGGTTTCGGGCACCTGGAGCACGTACCGGGCGACAAGCTCAGCCAGGGTTATTTCCGCGCGCTGAACCGCCAGGCAGCCGCATTCGCCCTGCTCGCCGACCTCAGCATGATGCTGCTCGGCGGCGAACTGAAACGGCGCGAACGCCTGTCGGCACGATTGGGTGATGTGTTGAGCAACCTGTATCTGGCCAGCGCCGCGCTCAAGCGCTACAACGACCTCGACTCGCCGGAATACCTGAAGCCGCTGTTTACCTGGGCCATGGAGGAAAGCCTCGGTCACGGCGAGCGGGCCATGGACGAATTGCTGAACAACTTTCCGAGCAAGGGGCTGGCCTGCCTGTTGCGGGTGATCGTGTTCCCGTTCGGGCGTCGTCACAAAGGGCCTTCGGACAAACTCGGCGCCGAAGTCGCCGCAGTGATTGGCCGCGCCAAGGGGGATCCGGCCCTGGAGGAAGTGCTGCTGGGTTGCTATCGCCCGCAATCGGTCGAAGACCCTGTTGGCGTCCTGCAGCACACCTGCGATCAGTTGAACGCCGCGCTACCCATGCGTAAAAAACTGCATATGGCGCTCAAGAGCGGCCAGGTCAAACCGGTCGCTGGAGAAAATGTCATCGATGCCGCACTGGAAGCCGGCGTACTGCAACCGGTAGAAGCACACACTCTTCGAGAGGCCGAAGTGGCACGTCGCAAAGTGATCGATGTCGATGCTTTCGACAAAGAGGAAATAGCACTGACCGATGGCAAGGTCCGCTGATCCATCCAGCGCCCCATCATGGGAAAATGCGCGCGGGGGCTTTATACTCCCGCGCCCGTTTTGCTCTTGAGGACTTATCTCGTGTCCAACATCGTTGCCGATCATCTCGTTTTGCTCGACCATCTGCGCAGCATCCTGGTCGCCGTAGGTGAGGCCGAACAGGTTCCCGACGAAAGCCATGCTTTGTTCCTGGAGCGCTTCGACGAACTGCTTGCACTGCTGCCGGTCGACCCGATCGAAAGCCAATACCTGGGCCAGGACATCCTGTGCCAGGTCATCACCCGCTACCCGCAAATCGCCCACCTGGTGCCACGCGACCTGCTTTGGTACTTCGCCGGTGACTGCCTGCATTACATGCCCGATGATGAAATCGACCTGTACCAGGCACTGGAAGAACGTCGCTTCGAAGCCGAACAGAATGACGAGCCTTTCGACTGGAACCAGGAAAAACAGCTGCTGTCCCTGTCCAATCAAGACAGCAAGCACTGATGAAAAAGGCCCGCATGGTTGAACATGCGGGCCTTTTTTCAGGATCAAAAGATCGCAGCCTTCGGCAGCTCCTACATGGAAATCACGTACACCCTGTAGGAGCTGCCGAAGGCTGCGATCTTTTGATCTTTCCTCAGAACAACCCCTCACTTTCGGGCAGCTCATACTCCGAAACCGCAATATTCGAACTGCTCGACTTGCCCGGCTTGCCCAACGTCGGCTCCTTCTCCAGGCACTCCACCAGGTAATCGATCAACACCCGCAGCTTGGGTGGCAGGTATCGCGTGGGGGAGTACAGCAACCACGCGCCTCCGTGGTAGGACGCCAGGAAAGTCCAGTCCGGTAACACTTGCACCATCAATCCCTTCTCCAAGGCACGACGCGCGGTGAAGTACGGCAGGCTGCCGATGCCGATGTGCTGCAGTACCGCGCCAAAACGTACGCCCGTGTGATTGGCGGCATATCGCCCGCGCACCCCGACGGTTACGGATTTGCTGCCCTTCTTGAACTTCCAGCGCGCATCGCTCGGGGTTTCGCCCAAGTAGATGCAGCTGTGGTTGAGCAGGTCATGGGGGTGAGTCGGCGTACCGTGCTCAGCCAGGTATTGGGGGGTGGCGCAGAGTAAATGGTCGATGCTCAGCAGCTGTCGCCCCACCAACCCCGCTGGCGGACGGTCGGTGATGCGAATCGCCAGGTCGACGTGATCGTCGATCAGATCCACCTGACGGTCCTCAAGCAACAGCTCCACATCCACCTTGGGATAACGGCGCAAAAACTCCGGCATATGCGGGTGAATCACAATTCGACCGACCGCTTTTGGCACGCTGAGGCGCACCACCCCTTCGGGCTCGTCGGTGAACTGACCACTGATTTCCATCACTGACCGGGCGGCGTTGACCATCTCCTGACAGCGCTTGAAGACCTCCTCGCCACCGTCGCTCAACCGTAACTTGCGCGTGGTCCGTTGCAGCAGGCGAGTGGCCAGGGCCTTTTCCAGACGCGAGATACTGCGACTGACAGCCGAGGGCGAAGAGCCCAACTGGCGTGCGGCTTCGGAGAAACTGCCGGTTTCGACGACCTTGACGAAAATCGCCATTTCACCCAGCAACGGCAGTGGAAGATTTATGCTCACAACGCAACAGTCCTTTGATGTTTGAACGGATTATCACGCCAAACCGCGCTTCATATAATAAAAAATAGAAATTTGAATACGAGCATGGAATATGACGCTTCGCCTCTTTTTCCATAGTGATGACCTCAAGGCCAATGTGGAAGTCCTGGACTGCGCACCTCACGAGAACGAATTTGCCGTGGTGCTGCGCGCAACCTTGTTTCACCCTCAGGGCGGCGGGCAACCTTGTGATATAGGCTGGATTGGCGACAGCCGGGTACTACGCGTAGTCCAGGATCCAGACCGGATCGTCCATTTCGTCGATCAGCCAATCAACCTTGGCATGACCTTGATTCGGGTGGATGAACAGCCTCGCCAGATCAATACGCGCATGCATTCAGCCGGCCATCTGATTGGACACTTCGTCCAGGCCATGGGCTGGATGCCAATCAAGGCGCATCACTGGCCCGGTGAAGGGCGAGTGCAATTCAAACCGTCAGAATCGGCGCTGGACGTTGACGCGCAGACCGTGCAATACGGCCTCGAACAGTGGATCGCCCATGACCTGCCGCGCCTGACATCGCTGCGCGAAGGCGCCCGGGAAATCAGTTTTGGCGAACTGCCCGCCTATGGCTGTGGCGGCACCCATGTACGTAGCCTGAAGGATTTGGGCGCGGTCACGATCGCGTCGCTTTCGCAAAAGAAAGGCACGTTGTCCGTCCACTACCACGTGGACTGAGTCCCCCCCGACCTTCTGGAGTTGCAATGCTTTCTAATTACCTGGGCGAATTCCTGGCATTGGCGACGATTCACTTTCTGGCCGTGGTCGCGCCCGGACCGGATTTCGCCGTGACGATTCGCCAGAGTGTGCGTTTCGGCCGAATGGTTGGCATCTGCACGGCACTGGGGATCGGCGCGGGGATTTCCGTGCACGTGCTGTATACCTTGCTCGGAGTCGGAGCGCTGATGCATACCACGCCCTGGCTATTGACGGTGGCCAAGGTCGTGGGTGGAGCCTACATTCTTTATCTGGGTGTCAGCCTGGTGCGCAGCCGGCCGAAATCCGTATTGGAAGGCGATCAGCCGACAGATCAACCCGTTGTCGAGCAAACGCTGCTGAAGGCGTTCACGACAGGCTTTCTGACCAACGCCACCAATCCCAAGGCCACACTGTTCTTCCTGGCGATCTTCACCACGATCATCAGCGCCACGACACCCCTGAAGATCCAGGCGCTATACGGTGCATGGATGTGCCTTGTGAATGCCCTGTGGTTTGTGATCGTTGCCTTGTTCTTTTCAAGCAGCCGGGTCAGGTTGCTGTTCATGCGCATGGGACACTGGTTCGAACGCAGCATGGGGGTGGTCCTGATTCTGTTCGCCGGGCGGTTGATCCTGTCGATGTAAAACAGCGTCAGCAGCTAAATCGCGCACAAACAAAAACGCCGCTCAATGAGCGGCGTTTTTGTTAAATATGGAGCGGGAAACGAGACTCGAACTCGCGACCCCGACCTTGGCAAGGTCGTGCTCTACCAACTGAGCTATTCCCGCAA